>CAZIJE010000069.1:0-18756 GCA_964539435.1 uncultured Desulfovibrio sp. | reverse complement strand
CCCCTCCCGGCCGCCGGAGGCGCTCTTTCCTTTCTCCTCTCCCACGCTCTCCCGCCCGCTAGCCGAACACCTTGATATCCGCGCCGAGGACGCCGACGATGCGGCCCTGGGCGAGGATGGGGGTGGAGATGGTGAGGCAGTATTCGCCCGAGGCCTCGGAGATGTAGATGGGCGAGATGGAGGTGTCCTGGTTTTTCATGACCCCGGTGAACCAGGGCCGGCCGGACCAGTTCTTGCCGCGCACCGAGGCGGCTCCCTTGGCCGGGAATCCGGCCGGGGCGATATTCTCGGTGATCTGGATGCCGTTTGCGTCCGTGGCGTAAAGGAGTTCGAGAAAGGAATTCTCGGCCAGGGCCTTGCGCATGAGGCGCTCCATGGCCTCGCGGGACAGACCGGCCATGTCCGGGGCGGCGGCCAGGGATTCGACCGCATCCTGGGCCGTGCCTTGGCCGATGAGCTTGAAGACGCCGTTTAACTTGATGAGCTCTTCGATCTCGCCGCCAAGGGTCTCGATGGTGCCGGCCGAGCGGACCATGCCTTCGGTGGTGCGGGCCGAGAGGTCGCGGACCCGGTCGATGGAGGCCTTGATCCGTTCGCTGGCGGCCACCTGCTCGTCCGAGGCGTTGGCGATGGACCCGACCTGGCTGGCGGCGTCGCCCGAGAGGCTGACGATTTCGCCCAGGGCGGCCCGGGACTCGCCGGCCAGTTCCGTGGCGTTGCCCACAGCCTCGGCCGCCTGGTCCATGTGGCGGATGTTGTCGAAGGTGCCTTTCTGGATGGCCTGGATGACCTGCCCGACCTCGGCCGTGGCGGACATGGTCTTTTCGGCCAGTTTGCGCACCTCGTCGGCCACGACCGCGAAGCCGCGTCCGGCCTCGCCGGCCCGGGCGGCCTCGATGGCGGCATTCAGGGCCAGGAGATTCGTCTGGTCCGCGATGTCGGTGATCACGGTCATGACCTGGCCGATGGATTCGGCCTGGCGGCCGAGTTCGGCCATGTTGCCCTTGAGGGATGCGGCCAGGGAGCTGACCCGGCCGATGGCGGCCACGGAATCGTCCACCACGGACGCGCCGTCCATGGCCCGTTTCCGGGCCTCCTCGGCGGCGGCCGCCGCGATCTCCGCGCTCTTGGCCACGGCGACCGTGGACTGGACCATGACCCCGACCGCGTCGGCGGTGTCGTCGATGCAGGCCTTTTGTTCTTCCGCGCCGTGGCTGACGTCGCGGGCCTCGGCCCGCAGGTCGCCGGTGGCCTTCTTGATGGTGTCGGCCACGTTTTCCAGGGTCTCGCCGGCGGCCAGCATGCCCAGGCGCCTGGCCTCGTCCTTTTTCCCGGCCCGGGTGGCCTCGCGGGAGGCCTGTTCGGCGGCGGCGGCATGGGCCTCGACCTCGGCGGTCTTGGCCTTGGCCAGATCCAGTTGCTCTTCCATGACCCTGACCATGGCTTCGAGGCTGTCCCTGAGGACGCCGAGGCGGCCGTGGAAGCGGCTGTCGTGGGCCAGGGGAACGGGCCGCCCCGCGCCCACGCTGTTGGCGTACCCGGCCAGCCGTTCCAGGGGCTGCATGAGGTAGCGGTTGAGGAGGGCCAGGAACAGGACCACGAGGACCGCGGCCGCCAGGCCGCCGGCCAGGATCGAGGCCGTGGCCGCCTTGCCGGGCAGGTCGTCGAGCAGGCGGTCCAGGGCGGCCAGGTCGGCCCGGGCGGCGCTCTGGTCCGTGGTCCCGAGATCGGCCTGCACCCGGGCCACGGAAGCCCGGGCCGCGCCGGTCAGGTCGGCCAGACGCCAGGACGCGGCTAGGTTGGCGGCCAGCACGACAAGAAAAAACCCGACGACCGTGGTGAGCGTCAGGCGCAATTGCAGGGAAAGACGCATAGACCCCCTCTTTCGGCCCGCGAGGCGCGGTTGCGCCGGCCTCCTCTCCGAAGCCGGCGCGAGCCTCAAAACCTTGGATGTTTCACAATGCGTGTAACCAAAGAAGACGGGAAGTCAATCGCCACGAAGCGTGCACATTTTTGAAACATACGTGACAGCGGTCACGAAACCCGGTCGCCCGGAGCGACCGGAGCCGTCGGCGTCAGCAGGGCCAGGCCGCCGGCATGCTTGACGGCCAAAATCATGCCGTGGGAGGTCGCGCCCCGGAGCTTTCGCGGCTTGAGGTTGGCCACGAGCACCACCTGCCGGCCGACCAGGTCTTCGGCCTTGAAGTGCTCGGCCAAGCCGGCCACCACGGGCCGGGCCTCGGCCTCGCCGATGTCCACGGACACGGCGTAGAGCCGGTCGGCTCCGGGCACGGGCGCGGCCGCCAGCACGGTGCCGACGCGCAGGTCGAGCCTGGCGAAGTCCTCGAAGTCCACTTCCGGGGCCGGACCCGGTTTCTCGGCCGGGGCCTTGGGTTTGTCCTTGGCCTTCTGTTTGGGCGTGGCCGTTTTTTTCTCTTCAACGGCCGGAGGCTCCAGGCGGGGGAACAGGTTGGAGGCGGCGGCCACCGTCGTGCCGGCGGGCAGCGGGGAGAAGGCCTCGGCCTCGGCGGCAAGGGCGACGGCGGACGGATCCTGGCCGAGCTGTTCGAGGAGTTTCGTGGCGGCCTCGGGCATGACCGGCAGGAGGCAGGCCGCCACCCGGCGCAGGCCGCCCAGGGCCGTGGCCATGACCGTGCCCAGGCGGGCGGTGCGGCCTTCCTTGAAAAGGGTCCAGGGGGCCATG
Organism: uncultured Desulfovibrio sp.; assembly: GCA_964539435.1. Classification (GTDB taxonomy): domain Bacteria; phylum Desulfobacterota; class Desulfovibrionia; order Desulfovibrionales; family Desulfovibrionaceae; genus Solidesulfovibrio. Next base: position 16,052 of record CAZIJE010000069.1, on the reverse strand, counting down.
GCGTCGACGTACTTGTTGAGTCCGCGCACCAGCTCCCACAGGGCCTCCAGGGCCCGGGAGAACTGGGCCGCGCCGAAAAGGGCCACGAAGTTCTGGCTGGCGTCCTGGCCCAGGCGCATGATCTCGGCGTCCGCCGGGTCCTGCTCCGAGGCCTCCGGGACCCGGCTTTCGAAATACTTGGCCGTCATGGCCAGGGTCCGGTTGGCCAGGTTGCCGAGGTCGTTGGCCAGGTCGGCGTTGAACCGGCCGACAAAGGCCTCGTCGGAAAAACTGGCGTCCGCGCCGAAGACCATCTCGCGCAGCAGGAAATAGCGCATGCCGGACAGGCCGGCCTTTTCCGCCATCTGCAACGGCTCGACCACGTTACCGAGCGACTTCGACATCTTGGTGTCGCGCACCAGCCAGTAGCCGTGGACGTTGAGGCGCCTGTAGAGCGGCAGGCCCATGGCCAGGAGCATGGTGGGCCAGAAGACGGCGTGGGGCTTCAGGATGTCCTTGGCCACCAGGTGCTCGGCCGCGCCCCACCAGGCGGTGAAATCCGGCCCGTCGGGCCAGCCCACGGCGGTCAGGTAGTTGATCAGCGCGTCGAACCAGACATAGGTGACGAAATTCGGGTCAAAGGGCAGCTCGATGCCCCAGGTCAGGCGCGACTTGGGCCGGGAGATGCAGAGGTCCTCAAGCGCCCCGGACTCCAGGAGGCTCACCACCTCGTTGCGGTATTGGCGGGGCCGGATGAAGTCCGGGTTGGCCTTGATGTGCGAAAGGAGCGCGCCCTGGTACTTGGACATGCGGAAGAAGTAGTTCTTCTCGGCGATGTATTCCGGCTTGGTCTTGTGGTCCGGGCACAGGCCGTCCACCAGCTCCTTTTCGGTCAGGAACCGCTCGCAGCCCTTGCAGTAGTGGCCGCCGTACTCGCCGAAATAGATGTCGCCCTGGTCGTAAACCTGTTGCAGGGCCCGGGCCACGGCCGCCTTGTGGTCCGCGTCCGTGGTGCGGATGAACCGGTTCGGAGTGATGCCGAGCCTGGGCCACAGGGAGCTGAAAAGCCCGCTTACGGCGTCGGCGTATTCCTTGGGCGTCTGGCCGGCGGCCTTGGCCGCCTCGGCGATCTTGTCCCCGTGTTCGTCCGTGCCGGTCAGGAAATAGACGTCCTCGCCGAGCAGCCGGTGGAACCGGGCCAGGCTGTCGGCCACGATGGTGGTGTAGGCGTGGCCGAGGTGCGGCTTGGCGTTGACGTAGTAGATGGGCGTGGTGATGAAAAAACGGTTCACGATCCGGTCTCCGGGTCACGGGAAGAAGGTTTGCCGCCGCTTGGGCGGGTGTCGGGGCGGGATTCGGTCCGGCCGTCGGGCCGGGCATCGGGCCTGGATTCCGCGCGGGAATCGGGACGCGGGCGGCGCGGGCGTTGGCCCTGGCCCTGGGCCTGCTCCTGGGCCGGGCCCGGGCCCTGCGGGTGCTGGCGCGGATTTTTGCGGGACGGCCGCCGGCCCCGGCGGGAGGGACGCGAGCCCGGCTCGCGCTCGGCCTGGGAAGCCGCCTCGGGTCCGGCCGGCTGGGCCGGCCCCGGCGTCCCCGACGGGCGCGGCCGGTCCTGGCCCCGGCCCTCGTTCCGGCGGGCGTCGGCGCGGCCGCCTTCGGGCCGTCCGCCCCCCGGACGCCCGCCTTCGGGCCGTCCGTTCTCGGCACGTCCGTTCTCCGGGCGTCCGGCCTCGGCCGGCCGGGCCTGGCCCTCGGGACCGGGCGAGCGGGCCTCGACCACCTCGGCCCACTCCGCCACCGTCAGCTCGCGCTCCTCGCCGGCCTCGTCGAGGACCGTGACGGTCTCGCGAAAGAGGTTGGTGCGCAGGATCTTGACCATGCCCAGGGAGGTGGAAATCTTCTTGCCGACCTTGGGGCATTTCTTCTGGAACTGCTCGTAGTTTTCCTGCTCAAAGGACAGGCAGCACAGCAGCCGGCCGCAGATGCCGGAAATCTTGGTCGGGTTGAGGAACAGGTTCTGCTCCTTGGCCATCTTGATGGTGACCGGAGCGAACTTGCGCATGAACCGGCGACAGCAGCACATCTGGCCGCAGTTGCCGATGGCCCCGAGCATCTGGGTCTCGTGGCGCACGCCGATCTGGCGCAGTTCGATGCGGGTGTGGTAGGCCTTGACCAGGTCCTTGACCAGCTCCCGGAAGTCGATGCGGCCCGGGGCCGTGAAATAGAAGACGATCTTGGCCCGGTCGTGGAGGACCTCCACGTCCACGAGCTTCATCTCCAGGGCCCGGGACTCGATGCATTTGCGGCAATAGGCGTGGGCGTCGCGGGCCAAGGCCTCGTTTTCGGCCTGTATGGCCAGGTCTTCCGGGGTCGGCAGGCGGAAGATGGGCTTGATCTCCCCCTGTTCGCCGTCCTCGGGCGGGGTGTCGCGGACCACCGCCACCTTGCCCATGCCGAGTCCCTGCTCGGTCTGGACGAGAACGCTGTCCCCGACCGCCACGACAAAAGGGCCTGAGTCGAAATAGTAGACCTGCCCGTGATCACGGAACTTGATGCCGAGAATATGGCTCATGCGCGCCCTATGGGAAACGCCGCCCACGGCGGCGGTAATGATCGTCAAAGGATGTCATATACGCCATAAGCAGCCCCACGGCAAATGCCGCAGGGGGCTTCGGAAAATTTTTTTGCCCAATTCTGTTGACAACCCCGGCCCAGGCGCGTAGACCGCTTCTTCGCCGCGCATGAGCGTCGCACGGGCCATTAGCTCAATTGGTAGAGCAGCGGACTCTTAATCCGTTGGTTCAAGGTTCGAGTCCTTGATGGCCCACCAGCAATCCCAAGGGGTTCGGTCGCATGACCGGACCCCTTTTTCATTCACCGCCCCCCCTCTCCCCCAGCGTTTGGCTCCGGTATTCCGACGTAGGACGTCTGAAATAACGCCTTCTCCGGTTCTACCGCTTCTCCCGGCGGTTGCGGCCCAGCTCTTCCTCCGCACCGAAGCCCTGAAGAAGCACCCCGCCTTGGCCTGGGAGTTGCAACATCATCCAGGGTTCTCCTGCGCCCAGGGCGTACCGGGACCCGCAGACCACGGACCGAACGGAGGGGATGGACATGCAGGCGGATCATGCCAAAGTTTTCTGGATCATTCTGGCTGTTGTGATTGTCCTTATTGGAATATGCGGCCACCTCATGGCCCAAAAAGAACTGAAAAAATCGTGACCTTCCATCCGGAGTAACGGGCCGCCGCCTCCCGTTGCCAAGGTCCGCGCCAGTGCCCGGGCGTATGGGGCATGGCCTGAAACCGGCTTCTTGAAGCGGTTTTCCGGCAAGGAAGACGCCAGGAACCCGGTTCCGCCGTTCGTCCTGATTAACATTTTCATTCTCTCAACCGTCCGCCCCCCTTTCCCGGGCAACCTTCCCAGCCGTCGGCGTTGCCGCCTGCCGCGACACTCCAGGGCATGGCCTTGGGCAGCCCTGACCGCCTTTCCGACGCCACTGCAACAACGGCCTGGGAGCGTCAGACTCCCAGGCAACAGCATAGCATCGCCTGCATTTCCCCCTGCGCCGCCGTTCACCAAAGGCCTTCTCCCGTCGCTCCAGTCCATTGCAGCGCCATGCCGCTCCCGGTTTTGGCCGCATGCTCCGCAACAAGCAGTTCCTTCTCCAGGGCAACCGTCTTTCTTTACCATGCTTTCTCCATTCACGACTGCAGCAACCACTCATGCCTGGAGTATTGCATCAAACTCTTTCATTCTTGCTCTTCTGAGCGCAACGCCTGGAACGTGACTGCGCGAAACAGTAGCCAAATTCCTATCTGTAGGCTATTCTTTATGACGGAAACAATTTCATATTACTTTGTATTGACTTGACAGAAACCGAACGCCTGCCCTAACAATAGTCCCAAAGTTGTTTTCTAAAAATCTTATTAATGGAGGGACGTATGAGACGTAAAATGTGTTCGTATGCAATCAAGGTTTTTCTGTCCGCCATGCTTCTGCTCGCCATGGCCGGCGTGGGCCTGGCCCAGACCCAGGGCGCGGCGGCAGGCGGTCTGGCCGGCCAGCAGCTGAACGCGGCAAACGCCGTCAATACGGCCAACGCCATTGCGAACTCCTGGGGTGACTCCGCGACCATCGGCGCCAACTTCAATTTTGGGAATCCAGCCACAACGAGCACTTCCAAACTGCCGCAACAGGCCAAGGACGCCATCAGCGTCGGCGAGACCGAAGCGTATCTGATGGCGCTTTTTGCCTTGTTTTAATCAATTGCCGACGGCACGTCGCCACGAAGCCCCGCCGCATGGCGGGGCTTCGTGGCGTTTCGTTCCAAGCGGAATACGGCGGCGGCGTTGCGGCCGGACGCCACGGCTGCCCCGATCCAGGGCGGCCGCCGCCGCGACAACGGGGGGAGATCAGGTCGCAGGCTGCCGGAGAAACGCGGCCACCTCCTGGCCGGCCAGCTCCTTCCAGGATTTCGCATCGGTTTCTTCCAGCTCATAGTACCTGTTCATGCCGATGGTACCGCCCGGGCCCTCGACGGAGCCGTTGACGCGGATATAGTGCTTGGCGGTCTCGTTGCTGACCAAAAGCTCCATCTTCACCCCGTCCTGGGTCGCTGTTTCGACCCGCACGAGGGTTTCGCCGAATTCCTTCAGATCCTGGTCGGTCAGCTGTCGCATGGGGCCTCCTGGCGTTTGCCGCGTTTCTTTTTCCGTTCTCGGGACGTTGCGCCGCGCCTCTGCCGCGTCTCCCGGCCGGACGCGCCGGCCCATGGCGTGGCGACAGCGGGAGCGCGGCGGGCCGGGCCTTCCCGCCCCTGTCCGCCCGTGCGCCACCCGTTGCGGCCTGCATAGCACGCGGCGCGCCTTGCTGTCGTGCGGAAACCTCGCCCTGCCTGCGCCCTTTCGCGCCGGCCAGGGCGGCATTTTTTTCGCGCCAGGGGAAGACGGGACGCGTCGGCTGTGGTAGGGACCGCGACCATGACCAGTTTTCTGCCACCGCTTTTGGTCGTGTCCCGGGCCGTCCCCACCCAGCCCGGCACGGCCTCCCTCTACGGCCCCACCGGGGCCTACCAGGGCCGCATCGTCCGCCAGGCCGACGCCCCGGACATGGCCTCGGTCTACGACGCCCGGGGCCGCTACGCCGGCCGGCTCGTCACCCGCGGGGACGGCCGCCGGGAGGTCTTCGACGCCGCGGGCCGCTCCCTTGCCCTCCTCCTGCCGGAGCAGCCCCTCGAGGGACCGTGGACCTGACCGACCAGACCCAAGGCTTCCTGCCGGTTACGGCGCGGGCACGGCCTCCGGACCGGCCATGTCCGCCCACAGCAGGTATTCGATCAGGGCGTCCTGGTCGGCCTTGGTGAACCCGGCCGCCGCGTCCACCCAGATTTCGTGGCCCATGCCCCGGACGTGGACCTTTTCCAGGTCCGGATCGGCCCCATTGGCCGCCAGGACCCTGGCCCGGAGCTCCCGGTCCACCAGGGCCCGCAGGCTCTGGGCCGGGTCGGGCCGCAGGCCCTTGCCGAGGGTGCCGGGCAGGCCCAGGTCCTTTTCCGGGTCCGGTCCCACGGCCACGCCGCCGTCGTGCAGGTACGGGGCGGTCAGTGCCAGGCCGATGAGGCTCTTGACCTTGTAGCCGCCGGCGTTGCCGTAGGCCATGGCCAGCTTGGTCTGGTCCGGGTCCAGGCCCGGCGGCGCGGAAAGGACGGCCGCCCCGTCCGGGACCGGCACGGGCGTGTCCAGGGCGAAGACCTTGGGCTCCGGGTCGAAGTCGGGTTCGGACCGTTGCAGGGCCTTGGCCCGGGACGGCTCGGTGCCGATCTCTTCCACCGGCACGATCCGGTTGTTGGTCAGCCTCGGGCCGGCATGGCAGCCGGCGCAGCCGGCCTTCTCGAACACGTCCCGGCCGGCGGCCATGTCCGGGATGGCCCCCTGCCTTGGCGGCGGGGCCAGGGTGTTCTCAAAGGCCGAGACCGCGTTGTTCAGTTCCCAGACCGCGCGGCCGGGCTTGCTGATCATGACCCCGTCGGGCACGGCCGAGGAGATTTTCGGGTAGCTCGGGCCGGGGATGACATCGTTAAGGCCGAGCAGGCCCGGCCGATCCTCCACCCGGCGCAGCAGGGCCGAGGGCGTCTCGGCCACGCCAGGATCGTAGCGCAGCCGCGAGGCCGCGGCGTTTCGCAGGACCAGGGCCAGGTAGGTTTCGGGCGGGATGTCGAACAGGGTCTGGCTCAGGTGGGTGTGGACCGTGGCGTCGCTGTTCTGGCCGTGGACGTTGTTGCCGAGGGCGGTCAGGCCGTGAAACGGGCCGCTGGAGGCGAATCCGTTCCAGCCGTAGGGGAACCCGTCCTTGGTGAAGGCGTCCGGGATCTGGGACGGGTTGGCCGTCAGGTCGATGGTGGAGTCGAAAGAGCCCTGGGGCCAGCGCAGGAGCGTGGCGTCCACCGCGTCTTCCAGGTCCTTGACCGGCGGCAGCTGGCCCTGGGGACCGAAGGCCGGCCTGGCGTCGGTATTGGCGAAATAGGCGGCCGAATTCGGGGCCAGGGCCAGGACCAGGCCGACATTGAGGACCGTGTTGGGCGCGCCCTCCACCACCCGGCCGGGATCGACCGCCGCGTGGCACAGGGCGCAGGTCACCCCGGCCCGGAGCCTGCCCCGGGCATAGACCAGCTTGATGCCGAGGGGCACGAACGACCCCCTGGGCACCCCCAGGCCGGTTGCCACGACCTCGCCCTTGCGAAAGGTCCGGCCGCCCACGACCGCGTCTTCGGACAGCGCGACCCGCAGGTTGTCCGTTCCGCCGCCGGCCAGGGAACCGAGCGCCCCGGCCATGGCCCACAGGTCCAGGGGACCGGAGAGCAGTCCCACCACGTCGGTCAGAAAGACCTCGTTGCGGTAGGTCTCCTGGTAAAAAGCTCGCCGCCCCCTGGCCAGGACGTCGGCGTCCACGGCCACGGCCCCGTGGGCCGGGGACAGGGTCTCCCGCCCCTGGTCCGTGGCCAGGAGGGCCCGGGCTTCGTCATGGCCGACGGACCGGCCCCACAGGTCGTAGGCCGGGGCCTCCAGGCGCGGGGCCCGGACCACCTCGCCCGGATCGGGCAGGAAAGCGTACTCCAGCCGGACGAAATACCCGGCCGCCGCAAGGCCGGCCGCCAGAAGCAGCAGGATCCAGAAGCCGGCCGCGCCGGCCGCATCCCGGGGAACCGCGTGTTTCGCGCCCATGGCCCCTCCCTGGCGGAGACGGTCCCCGCCACGGTCAAGGATACCACACTTCGGACACGCGTCCATCCCATCGGGATGCACGGACCGCGAGCGCCACTGAAGAAACGGCAGTTGATCAGTGCCGCCTTTCGATAAAAAAAAGCCGGATGGCCGGGCCGGGCTTGTTGACCAGTTCGTAGCTCGCGGCCCGCCAGGCCGCGAAATCGAGCCCGGCGCACCAGGAGGCGACAGCGGCCGCCTCGGCCGCGCCGCCCGGGTGGCCGGCGTAGCAGACCACGGACACGACCCCGTCCGGGGCCAGGACCGTCCGCGCGGCCTCCAGGGCGGCCAGCGTGGTCTCGGGCCGGGTGACGACCGTTTCGTCCCCGCCCGGCCGGTAGCCGAGGTTGAAGGCCACGGCCCGGATGCGGCCCAGGTGGGCTTCGGGCAGGACTTCCGCCATCCGCTCGTGCCCAACGGCGTACAGCCGGGCCGGGCCGGCCAGCCCCGCGCCGTCGAGCAGCGCCCGGGTCCGGGCCAGGGCCGCCTCCTGGATGTCGAAGCAGTGGACCACGCCCTCCGGGCCGACCAGCCGGGCCAGAAAAAGCGCGTCCTGGCCGTTGCCGGCCGTGGCGTCCACGGCCAGGTCGCCCGGAGCCAGGACCTGGGCCAGGAGCCGCTTGGAAAAGGTGAGGGAGGCGGTGGCCAGGCGGGTCACGTCAGCCGCAGCACCGCTTGAATTTCTTGCCGCTGCCGCAGGGGCAGGGCTCGTTGCGCCCGACCCTGGGGCCGGCCGCCACGGCCGGGGCCGGCGCTTGCCCGGCCGCGCCGCCCACCCGGCCGTCCACGTAGAACCACTGCCCGTCCTTTTTCCGGAACCGGCTGACCTCGTGGACCTCGCCCGGCTGGCCGGCCTTGCGGTAGGTGGCGGTAAAGGCCACTTCGCCTTCCGCATCCCCCGCGCCGCCACGGGCCGCGTGGACCTGGAGCCCGGTCCAGACCACGTCCGCGTTCCACTCCAGGGTCGCCCGGGGATCGAACCCGCGCCGCCTGCGGGGCCACAGGGTCCGTTCGAGGTGGGCGACGTCGCTTCGGGCATAGGCCGTGTAGCGGGAACGCATCAGGGCCTCGGCCGTGGGCGCGGTCTCGGTCCGGTCGAGGTACGGGCCGCAGCAGCGGGCAAAGGCCTCGCCCGAGCCGCACGGGCAGGGAGCGGTCATGGGAGTTCCTCTGGATGTCTGGCGGGGATGGTCCGCGCCGGCAACGGCCCGGCGCGGCAGGCGGATGATTTCACAGGCCCGGTCCCCGGTCAACGGCCGGCCAAGGTCGTCCCGGCCGGGTGGCGGACCTCGGCCACCAGGGGCAGGTGGTCCGAGCAGGTGGCGTAGGCCGGCCGGTGCCGCCTGAGGTTGACCAGGGACAGGTTCGGCGTGGCCCAGAGGCGGTCCAGGGCCAGGACCGGAAAACAGGACGGAAAGGTGGCCGGCGCGGGCGTGGCCCCCAGGGCGTCGCTGACGGCCCGCACCGTGCGGTTGGCCGGCATCCATTCGTTGAAATCGCCCATGAGGACCGTGGGGACGTCGCCCCCTTCGCGGACGAGCCGCAGCAGGGCCTCGGTCTGGACCCGCCGCTCCCTGGCCCGGAGCCCCAGGTGGGTGGCGATGACCCGAAGCCGGCCCTCGCCCACGGCCAGGACCGCCTCCACCGCGCCGCGCGGCTCGCAGCCCCGCACGCTCAGGTCGTGGCCCTGCCACCGCTCCACAGGGAACCGGGTGAGAAGCGCGTTGCCGTATTCCGCGCCGAGCCGGGTCAGGGTCGGCCCGGCCACGGCGTGCATGCGAAGCGGCGCGGCCACGGCCGTCTCCAGGCACTGCTCCTCGATCAGGGGCGGCATGACCACCTCCTGAAGGCCCACCACGTCGGCGTCGAGCTCGCGGATGGTCTCCACGAACCGGGCGATGTCCCGCCTGCCGCCCAGGCTGCGCCAGCCGTGGACGTTGTAGGTGGCCACCCGGACGGCGTACCCGGCCCCGGTCATGGGGCCTCCTCGCCGGCCCGGTCGCGGTCCGTCTCCCGGTCCCGGCGCAGGCGCTTGCGGACCAAAAGCGACATGAGGAGCAGCATCGTGGCCACGGCCAGGAAGAGGGTGACGTTTTTCCAGCCGGGCTGCACAAAGACCTGGCGCAGCCGGTCCGTAAACAGCGACAGGACCACGATGCCCGGAGCCATGCCGAGAAACGTGCCGAGCATGAACCGCCAAAACGGCAGCCGGGACGCGCCGGCCACCAGGTTGATGATGGAAAACGGGGCCACGGGCACGAGCCGCACGAACATCACGGCCAGGACCCCGAGGGAGGCCATGTGGCGGCTCAACCGGTTGAGCCTGCGGCCGGCCAGCCGCCGGATGGTCGAGCGGCCGAGCCCGGCCCCGAGCCAGTAGGTGACGGCGCTGGCCGCCAGGGAGCCGGCCAGGGAATGGAACATGCCGGAAACCGGCGGAAACACGATGGCCGTGCCCGCGATCAGGACCGAGACCGGAAACAGGACCAGGCTCGCGGCCACATAGATGCCGGCCACCACCAGGGGCGTCATGGGCCCCTGCTCCACGGCCTGGAGCCAGGAGACCACGGTCCTGGCGTTGACCATCTCGTGCAGCGGCGTGAACCGCCAGACCAGGGCCAGGACGACCAGGGTGGCGACGCAGAGAAACAGGATGAACATGCTGCGCCCGCCCCCCTTCTGGGGGTCGTCTACAAAGGCGTCCATGAGACGGTCCACCTGGATGGGCCGCTCCGGGTCGAGGGTCAGGGACAGCTCCGCCAGCGGCACCGCCGGGACCTGGTCGGGATAGACAAAGGGACGGACCCCGCCGGTGCGGGCCGCCAGCGCCGCAATGCGCGCGAGCATGCCCGCGCCGTCGAGCGGCAGGTCCGCCACCGCCTCCTCGGGCACGCGCAGGTGCTCGGCCAGGAGCCTGGCCCGGACCCGGCCGATGGAGGCGACCACGGCCGGATCGTCGCTTTCTAAAGCCAGGTCGCATTCCGTGTCCAGGCCCATGGACCGGTTGTTGAGGTTGGCCGAGCCGACCCGCAAAAACGTCCCGTCCACCACCATGAACTTGGAGTGGACCTTGATGTAGCCGTCGTCGTCCCCGGGCGGGAGCGGGTAGTAGAGGCCCAGGCGGCCGTGCCGGTCGGCCCGGCGCAGGGACGCGCCGACCTTGGCCTGGAGCACGCCCATGACCGTCTCCTCCAGCCAGCCCACGGGCTGGCGGGGCAGGATGATGACGATCTCCGGCCCGCCTGGCTCCTCCAGCCGCTTGGCCAGGGCCCGCTCGATGGACACGGCCGTCAGGTACTGGTTTTCGATGTAGATGCTGCGCCTGGCTGCGGCGATGGAGTCGAGGAAAAGCCGCTCCACCTCCCGGACCTCGGGCCGGCCCTTGAATTCCGGCTCGGTCCGGGCGATGGCCACCGGCACGTCGGTGAAATCCGGCGTCAGGCACGCGGGCCAGATGTCCCGGTCCCCCCGGGACATGGGCGGCCGCACGGAAAGGCTGCGGTGCCACCGCTCCCGGGCCAACTCGCCCAAGGCCCGGGCCGCCGGACCGGTGACGGCCATCTGGATGTCGTGAAACGGCGGATAGAGCTTGCCGTCCGGGTCCACCCGCAGGGGCTGGTGGCTGTCGTGGCCGGGCAGGTCCCAGCGGCGCTTGGTCAGGTCCAGGCCGCCGACAAAGGCCAGGGCGTCGTCGATGACCACGATCTTCTGGTGGTGGGACGCGCCCAGGGGGTGCTCGGCGTCCATGGCGAACCGGATCAGGCGGTGGGAGTTCCAGCCGAGGCTGAAAACCGGCATGAACTGCCGCTCCATGGCAAACAGCATGCCGAAGTCCCAGGTCAGGATGTAGACCCGGACGCGGTTTTTGGCCGCGATCTCGTTGAGGCGCGGCCCCAGCAGATGGTCCGCCCCGCCGTCCCGGCGGGACAGGACCATGCGGCTGTCGATCTCCCAGCCGAGGATCCAGACCGACTCCCGGGCCTGGTCCAGGGCCTGGTCCAGGGCTTCGAAATACAGGTCTCCGTCCACGACCACGGCCGCCTTGCCGGCCTGTTCGATCCGCTGGCAGGTGCGGCCCGGCGTAAGCAGGGTGTGTTCCATCACGTCCGGTCAACGCGGCGCGGGCGTTTTTCGCAAGAGGGTTGGCGCGGCTCCTCCGGCCCGCGCGCCGGGGAGGGAGCGCCCCTTCCCGAACGCGTCCGGCGGCCGGGAGGGGGGTCGCCCTCCCACCGTAGCCCATTTTCCAGGAGCCGAACCAGCCTTTTTTCCGCGTGCCGACCGCTCCCCGCCTCCGGCCGGGAGGTAACCGGGACCGCGCCCGCGGCGACCAGGAGCGCGACAGGCGGACCGGACGGCCCGTTTTTGATCCGCCGGCGGTTGGACAATCCCGGCTTTCGCGGTTATGGAGGCCGGATAGGAAACAGCGTATGCCTTACATTTCTCTTTCCAAAGACAAAGCCCCCTCGGACCTTTCACGAAATCGCCCTCTGACAGCCAGGCGCCGCGCCGCAGGCGGCCGGTTCTCCCTGCGGTTGGGCCTGTGCGTTGCAATGGCCCTGCTGTGGCTGGCGGCGTTCCAGAGTCCGGCCCGCGCCTCGGAGATGAAGCAAGAGCTCCTGGCCTTGCTCGGCAAGATCGAATCGAGCTACGCCAGGGTCGAGGACTACTCGGCGGTCTTTCACAAGCAGGAACGGGTGAAAGAGGTCCTCCTGCCCGAGGAAGCCATCACCCTGAAGTTCCGCAAGCCCTTGCAGGTCTACATGAAGTGGCTCCACGGACCGACCAAGGAGGCCATCTACGTGGAAGGGGCCAACGACAACAAGGTCGTGGCCCACAGCGACGGCGCGGGCGCGAACCTGACCTGGAACCTCGACCCCAAGGGGTCCATCCTGCGGGCCGACAACCGGCACCTGATCACGGACATCGGCTTCGGCTTCATCATCCAGATGATGCGCCAAAACATCCCGACCGCCGTCAACCGCGAGGAGATCGAGATCGCCCGCCTGGCCGACGCGGTTTACGAGGGCCGGCCGGCCACGGTGGTGGAGATGCGGTTCACGCCCAAGGACGGCCGCGCCTACTACGCTTCCCGCATCATCTGCCACGTGGACAAGGAATACCTGCTGCCCGTGGGCATCGCCTGCTACGACGACAAAAACGACCTGCTGGAGCGGTACGCCTACAAGAACGTCAAGATCAACGTGGGCCTGACGGACAAGGACTTTTCGAAAAACAATCCCGATTACCGGTTCTAAACCGACGCGCCCGGACGGCCAGGAAAAGCACCCGGCCGTCCGCATCGCGCATCGCCCATGCGACTCCCGGCCGTCGCCCGGCCCGGCGTCGCATGTCGCATCCATGTCGGGCCGGTTCCGGTCCGGAAAACAGGCCGCAACCCGCCGCGCGACGCACCACCCGCGTTTCCGGTCCGCAACCGCCGCCGTATTCCGTCACCTCCCGGGCCGCCAGGCCGGCTCATCAGCCCGGTCCTGCCGCATTGCTTCATCCCGGCGTTTCGATCCGCGTCCACTGCCGCGCCGTCGCTGTGCCGCACCTGTGTTGGCATCCCTGTGTCACGGAGTTGCGGTTCGGTGGAGAATGCGCTACCCAAATTTTCCGTTTGTCTCCATTGTCCTGGCCCTTGGCCCCGGGAGGACTTCATGAAGCGTCTGCCGCTCGTCACCGTCATTGTCTGCAACGCCGTGCTTCTGGCCGCCGCCGCCCTGGCCGGACAGGGTCTGCTGTCCTATGGCCTCCTGGCGCTGGCCTTCGTCCTCACCACGGGCTTTCTCCTGTGGACCAGCAGCCGCATCGAAGCGGCCTTTGCCCAGGTGAGCCAGACGTTCGCCTCCATGACCGCCAACGCCTTCGACTGCGGCCTGGAAGACGACCCCCTCCTGCCCGTGGACGCCCTGCGCCAGGCCATGCTCCCCCACGAGGCGGCCCTCAAGGAGCGCCTGACCCGGGACGAGGCCATGATCGGCAACATCATCACGCCCATGGCCATTGTCGGGGAGAAGGGCGAGATCAAGTGGCTCAACGAATCCATGGTCCGGCTGACCGAAAACGAGGGCGCGCCCGAGCGGCACATGGGCACGGACTTCGCCCGCTTCTTCTACGGCGACGGCCGCGACACCATCGTGGCCAAGGCCATCCGGGAGCGGTCCAAGCAATCGTCCAAGACCGAATTCGACACCAGAAAGGGCCACCACAAGTACATCAGCATCTTTGCCACGCCGATCCTCGACTTCGAAGGCAAGCTGATGGGCGGATTCGTGTCCGTGGCCGACTTCACGGGCGTGGTTCTCAAGGAACGGACCATCACCGAGCAGAACCACCGCATCGCCCAGGGCGTGGCCGAGGCCACGACCGTGTCCGAAAACCTGGCCGCCGCGGCCGACCAGATGGCCGACCAGATCGCCCAGTCCACGGCCGGCATGGAAGACCAGCGCAGCCGCACCGCCGAGGTGGCCACGGCCATCGAGGAAATGAACGCCACCATCCTGGAAGTGGCCAAAAACGCCGGCGACGCCGCCAACACGGCCGGCCAGGCCAACGCCATGGCCACCACCGGCTCCGACCTCGTGGGCAAGGTGATCCACGTCATGGAGTCGGTCAACGCCAAGGCCGCGGGACTCAAAAGCGAGATGCAGGACCTCGGCGACCAGGCCCAGGGCATCGGCCAGATCATGCAGGTGATTTCCGACATCGCGGACCAGACCAACCTGCTGGCCCTGAATGCCGCCATCGAGGCCGCCCGGGCCGGCGAGGCCGGACGCGGCTTCGCGGTCGTGGCCGACGAGGTGCGCAAACTGGCCGAAAAGACCATGACCGCCACCAAGGAAGTCAGCAACTTCATCCGGGCCATCCAGGAAAGCGCCAAGCGCAACATGGCCGCCACGGACGCGACCAGCCAGGGGATCGAGGAAGCCGACGCCCTGGCCCACGAGGCCGGCGACGCCCTGCGCAAGATCCTGGAATTCGTGGAAAAGACGTCCGACCAGGTCCGGGGCATCGCCACCGCCGCCGAGCAGCAGTCGGCCACGTCCGAGGAGATCAACCGCTCCACGGACCAGATCAACCGGATTGCCGAGGACACGGCCGGCACCATGTCCCTGGCCTCGACCGCCGTGTCCGACCTGGCCCACCTGGCCTCGGACCTCAAGACCTCCATGACGCGCATGCGCCTGGAAGAGTAGGCGGCCGCCCCCCCTGGGCAAGGCCTGCCTCCATGGCCGGAAGTCGGCCCGTTTTCTTGACATGCCGGGGCGTTGGGACTAGCTGCCAGCACATCGCGTTTCGCGGGTTCGCCACGGCCCGTTGCACGGCCGACCGGCCGGCGATGCCGCCGGCCGCGCGGGAAGGTTGCCGCCTATGGAATTGTTCGGTGTTTCCCTGGCACTGTACCTGCTCGGCGCCCTGGCCGCACTGTGCCTGGGCGACCGTGACCTGGCCAACCGCCTCGGTCCGGCCGGCGCCCTGGCCGGCTCCCTGGCGGGCCTGGCCGGCGTGGCCCTGGCCCCGGCCAGCGCCGTGGCCCAGGCCGTCCTGCCCTGGGGCCTGCCCATCGGCTCCCTGGTCCTCGGCCTCGATCCGGCCAGCCGCCTGTTCCTCGTCCCGGTCTACCTGCTCGGCGCGGCCTGCGCCGTGTCCGGCGCCACGGGCCTGACCGCCCACCACCACGGCTCCGGCGGCCAGGGCCGGCCCGGAACGCACTGGTTTTTCTTCAACCTCCTCCTGGCCGGCCTGGCCCTGGTCATGGCCGCCCGGGACGCGGTCACCTTCCTCATCGCCTGGGAACTCATGTCCCTGGCCCCGTTTTTCCTGATCAGCTTCCACGACGACGAAGTCGAGGTCCGCGAGGCGGCCTGGGTCTATCTGGTGGCCGCGCACCTGGGCGCGGTCTGCGTCCTGGCCTTTTTCGCCGCCTTCTGGGCCGCGGCCGGGGCCACCGGATTCGACGCCCTGGCCCTGGCCGGAGACTCCGGCCGCCTGGCCGCGCCGTCGGTCCTGTTCCTCCTGGCCCTTTTGGGGTTCGGGGCCAAGGCCGGCTTTTTCCCCTTCCACGTCTGGCTGCCCGAAGCCCACCCGGCCGCGCCGAGCCACGTCTCGGCCGTCCTGTCCGGGGCCATGATCAGCGCCGGCCTCTACGGCCTGTGGCGGGCCCTGGAGCTCCTCGGCCCGGGCCCGGCCTGGTGGGGCTGGACCCTGGTGGCCGTGGGCCTGGTCTCGGCCGCCTCGGGCATCCTCCAGGCCCTGGCCCAGGGCAACCTCAAGCGCCTGCTCGCCTATTCGAGCGTGGAGAACATGGGCCTGGCCTGCCTGGGCCTGGGGCTCGGCCTGGTCGGCCGCCGCCTCGGCAACGAGACCATGGCCGTGCTCGGCCTGTCCGGCGCGGTCTTCCACGTGCTCAACCACGCGGCCTTCAAGGGCCTGCTCTTTCTGTGCGCCGGCGAGGTGCTCCATGCCGTGGGCAGCGTGCGCATCGCCCACCTGGGGGGCCTCGGCAAGCGCCTGCCCCTGGTCGGCGCGGCCTTTGCCCTGGGGTCGCTCGGCATCTGCGGCCTGCCGCCCCTGTCCGGCTTTGCCGGCGAACTGGTCCTGGCCCTGGCCATGCTCGAAGGCGTGGCCCCCACCGGCCTGCCCGGACTCATGCCCAGGGTCGGCCTGGCCGCCGCCCTGGTGGTCCTGGCCACGGTGGGCGGCCTGGCCCTGGCCGCCTTTGCCAAGGCCGCCGGCCTGGCCTTTCTCGGCGAGCCCCGCACCACGGCCGCCGCCAGCCAGGCCAGCGCGTCCATCCACTGCGCCACGCGCG
>CAZIJE010000068.1:0-18936 GCA_964539435.1 uncultured Desulfovibrio sp. | reverse complement strand
CCACGACCACTCCCCCAACCGCCACCCCAACCCCCGCGCTCCCGCCCAGGGGGTCCGGGGGGGATGATCCCCCCCGGCCGCCGGAGGCATCTTCCTCTTGCTCTCTCCTCCGCCTACGCTTTCGCGGGCGTGCGGATCAGTTGCGTGAAGGCGAGCGAGAGGACGCCGAGGCCGACGCCGATGAAAAACGGGATCTTGTAGTCGACCATCCACAGCACGCCGCCGAGCACGGGCACGACCACGGCGGCGATATGGCTGATGGTGAAGCCCATGGCCATGCCCGAGGCCATGTCTTCGGGCGCGGCGATCTTTTGGTAGTAGGTGCGCACGCCGACCGAGAAATTGAAGAGCAGGAAATCGAGGACGTACATGATACCGGCCACGATGTGGGAGTCGGTGTAGGCGTAGGTGAGGAAGACCAGGATCATGCCGGCGTATTCGATGGACAGGAGCTGGCGTTCGCCGAACCGGTTGATGGCCCGGCCGATCATGGGGTTGAGGAAGTAGTTGATGCTGTTGTTGATGACAAAAAGGATGGTGATGGCCTGGATGGAGTAGTCGAATTTCTTGACGAGCAGATAGACGGCGAAGACGATGAAGATCTGCCGCCTGGAGCCCTCCAGGAAGGTCAGGAGGTAATAGAGCCAGTACTTGCGGCGCAGGTACATCTTTTTCTTCTGGGGCGGAACATTGGCCTGGCAAGGTTTTTTGAGCAGCCCCCAGACGCCGGCCAGGGCCACGAGCAGGCCGGTGGCGGCGAACATGCCGGTGTAGCCCATGACGTCGGCCAGGAAGTAGATGGCCACGCCGATGGCGATGTTGGCCAGGGCCCCCACGGCCCGGATGCGCGACAGCACCACCGGGGCCTCGAAGGTGTTGAAGTGCTGGAGGGTCAGCGACTGGTTGAGGGGCTCGTAGTAGTGAAAGCCCGTGGACATGACCAGGGTGGTCAGGGTCAGGCCCCAGAAGCTCGGGAAAAAGCCGGTGGCGGCCAGGCCGACGCCCAGGCACAGGACGGCCAGGGAGGCGGCCCGCTGCTCGGAGAGAACGAGCAGCACGTAGACCACGAGCATGGAGAGGAAGCCCGGCACCTCGCGGATGGACTGGACGAAGCCGATCTGGTCGGCCCCGAGGTGGGCGGCTTCCACGGCGAAGTTGTTGATCAGCGTCTGCCAGGCCTGCAGTCCGGCGGTGGAGGCGATGGTCGAGACGAGGAGAAAAAACAGGATGTCGGCCCGGCCCGAGGTCCGCAGGGCGTCCCGGGTCAGGGCGTGTTCCGGACGGGCCGGATTGTCGCAGTGCTTCACGGAATGATGTCCGGGTTGTGGCTTTGGAGCCAGAGTTGCAGGACCAGGAGGGTCCAGAGCTTCTTGCGGTGGTCGGCCGCGCCGGTCTGGTGTTCGGCCACGAGACGGCCGACTTCCCTGGGATCGAAGATGCCCTGCTCGCGCAGGTGCTTTTCGCCGAGCAGCATGTCGACCTGGGGCCGCAGCTGGCCGCGCAGCCACGAGGCGACCGGAATGAGGAAGCCCCGCTTGCCCCGGCCGAGGATCTCCTTGGGCAGGAGTCCGGCCACGGCTTTTTTGAGGAGGTACTTCCGCCTGGCCCCGCGCAGCTTGTAGCGGGCCGGCAGGCGGCAGACGAACTCGGCCACGTCGCGGTCGAGGAAGGGGGCGCGGACCTCAAGCGAGTGCATCATGGAGCACCGGTCCACCTTCACCAGGATGTAGTCGAGCATGTACTGCCGGGCGAAGACGTAGCCGACCCGGGCCAGGGGGTCGTCGGCCGGATAGGCCTCGAACAGGTCGCGGGTGGGGGCGAAGAGGCTGTCCGGGGCGAGCAGGCCGGGCGCGGGATGCTGCCACAGGTTTGCCTGGGCCTCGGCCGTGAAGGCCGAAAGCCAGGTCTGGACGCGCAGCCACTGGGGCGCGGTGGCGCCGGCCAGAAAGGTGTCGGCCACGAAACGCGGATTCACGTACCCGGCCGAGTGCGGCAGCAGTTTGGCCAGGGGTTCGACCAGGCGGCGACGCAGGATCGCGGGCAGCCGATCGTAGCCGGCGGCCAGGTTGAAGGCCGGGTAGTATTCGTAGCCGTAAAACAACTCGTCCGGGCCGTCGCCGCCCAGGGCCACGGTGACGTTTTCCCGGGTCACCTGGGACAGGAGATAGGTCGGCACGATGGACGGATCGGCCATGGGCTCGTCGAACCGGGCCACGATCTCGGGCAGAAGCGAGCCGCAGGCGTCGGCCGAAAGGATCCGCTCGTGGTGGTCCGTGGCGAAGCGCGAGGCCACCAGGCGGGCGTAGCGCGACTCGTCGTAGGAGGCCTCGGAGAAGCCGATGCTGAAGGTCTTGATCCGCGAGACCATGCCGGCGGTCAGCGCCGCCACGGTGGAGGAGTCGATGCCGCCGGAGAGGAACACGCCGAGCGGCACGTCGGCCATGAGCCGGCGCTTGACGGCCTGGGCCAACAGCAGGCGCAGCCTGTCGCAGAGCGCCTCTTCGGACTCCTTCGGGTCCGGGCCCGGAAGCGGCATGTCCCAGTAGGGGGCGGTGGTCAGCCTGCCGTCGCGAAAAAGCAGGGAATGGCCGGGCCGCAGCTTGGAGACGTCCTTGTAGATCGTCTCGGGCGTGGGCACGTATTCGTAGGCCGCAAACCGCATGAGCGCCGACACCGGCGTTTGCAGGCGCAGGAACGGCAGCCTGGCCAGGGCCGACAGCTCGGAGGCGAAGGCCAGGACCCCGTCCTGGAGGGTGTAGTAGAAGGGCTTCTTGCCGAACCGGTCCCGGGCGGCGAAAAGCGTATGGCTGGCCTTGTCCCACAGGGCGAAGGCGAACATGCCTTCCAGGGCGTCGAGGCCGGCCGGTCCGTCCAGGAGCCAGGCGGCCAGGATGGCCTCGGTGTCGGAATGGGTGCGGAACCGGAACCCCCGGGCGGCGTAGCGGGCCCGAAGCTCTTGGTAGTTGTAGATCTCGCCGTTGAAGGTGACCACCGCCCGGCCGTCCGCGTCCTCCATGGGCTGGGAGCCGGCGGCCAGGTCGATGATGGACAGCCGGCGGTGGCCCAGGGCGGCCGGCCCCTCCAGGGCCAGGCCCTCGCCGTCCGGGCCCCGGTGGGCCAGGACGCCGGTCATGGCCCCGAGCCAGCCCAGGCGCGCGGCCTCGGGCGGCAGAGACGCGTTTTCCGGCCAGACGAAACCGGCGATGCCGCACATGCTAGTTGTGGTTCCTCGTGGTCAGGACGATATGGAGTTTTGGGGGGATGCCTCCGGCGGCCAAAGGGCTGGCGCCCTTTGGGATCCCACAGGGGTTCCAGCCGATTTGGTTCCCATCAGCAAACCCACAAAAAGCCTTGCGCTGTGCCATCGCACATCCCTTCCGGGTTTCCAAAGGGCCAAGCCCTTTGGCCGCCGGAGGCTTCATGAACGACCGCCCAACCGCCCGGGCATGGCCGCGAAAAAGTCCAGGACGGCCCGGGTGTTGGTTTCGGGATCGAACATGGCCGCCACCCGGTCGCGCCCGGCCTCGGCCATGGCCAGGGCCCTGGTCCGGTCGCCGGCCAGGTCCATGATGGCGTCGGCCAGGGCCGCGGGATCGCGCTGGGGCACGAGCCGGCCGGTCACGCCGTCCTCGATCACTTCGGGGATGCCGCAGACGTCGGTGGCCGCCACGGGCAGGCGATGGGCCAGGGCTTCCATGATGACATTGGGGATGCCGTCGCGGTCGCCCGAGGGGTGGACCACGCTCGGCATGACGAAGATGTCGCTGGCGGCGTAGAGTTCGCCCATGCGGTCGTGGCTGACGAAGCCCGGGAAAAAGACCCGGGCGCGCAGGCCGTGGATGCGGACCCGGCGGCGGATGACGGCCGTGGGCCAGGGCATGCCCGCGCCGACCAGGGTCAGCTGGTAGGGAAAGCCCCGGCGCGACAACAGGGCGCAGGCGTCGATCAGGACGTCGAAGCCCTTGGTGCGGCAGAACCGGCCCACGGCCAGGAGCCGGTAGGGCGGCTCCATGTGGACCGGGGAGGCGGTTTTGCCGGACAGGGTCAGGCTGTTGTAGATCTGGCGGATCTTGCCGGCCGCCTCGGGCAAAAGGCCCGAGAGGTAGGCGATGTTGGCCTTGTTGTTGGTGTGGATGGCGGTCGCGGCCTCCATCTTTTCCGGCAGGGCTCCGTCCGGGGGGTAGATGTCCCCGGCCCGGGCCGAAAAGGAAAACGGGATGCCGGACAGGGTGGAGGCCACCCAGGCGGCCGTGGCCGGGCCGTTGGCCCAGCCGGCGTGGATGTGCTCGATGCCCTGCGCCAGGAAGCGGCGGGCCAGGGTGAAGCCGGCGCACATGGCCCAGACGTTTTCCCCGGCCACCTCCAGGCAGCTCCACCGCCGCCAGGGAATGGTCCCCAGGATGCGGGCGGTCTGGACGGGACGCTTGATCGCCCACCAGGCCATGTCGGCCAGGATGATCGGGATGGCGGCCGCGCCCAGGCGGCTGACCGTGGGCGAGACCTGGCGCATCTGCGGGGACAGGTTCCGGTCGATTTCGCCGTAAAGGGCGTGGACGGAAAACGGCATGCCCGCGGCCTTGGCGTTTTCCACTTCCCGGAAGATGAAGGTTTCCGAGGGCAGCGGGTACCACAGCAGGATATAAGCGGTTTTTGGAAGGCTCAAAGGTATGGCTCGCCTTGTCGCGGCTTGGCGTTTGGAGGCAACGCCGGCTTTGTAGTCCAGGGAACGGCCGCCTGTAAAGCCATGGCCGGCCTGGCCCCAAACGGCTTGCGCGGCGGGCTGCTTGCGGCTAAGCATACGTTTGGGGCCTGCCGCGTCAGGCGGTCGCCGTGGATGACAGGGGTGGCTTCGCTATTTCGCGGCTCCAACGGGTTATGGGCATTCGAGGACGGCCATGGCGCAAACCAATATTCTGCTGGAAACTGGGACCAACGAGCTTGAGATCATCGAGTTCTACATCGATGAGGCGACCGAGCCCGGGGTCAAGCCCTACCGGGCCCACTACGGCGTTAACGTGGCCAAGGTGCTGGAGATCATCCGCCTGCCCAAGGTGACGGGCATGCCGCAGACGCCGCACCCCTGCGTCATCGGCACCTTCAACCTCCGGTCCCGGGTCATTCCGCTGATCGACCTCAGCATGTGGCTCGGCAAGCCCATGGCCCGCGACGAGAACACCAAGGTCATTGTCTCGGAATTCAACAAGGTCATAAACGCCTTCATGGTCTCGGGCGTCACACGCATCCACCGCCTGAGCTGGTCCGAGGTCGAGCCGCCTTCGGGCTACGTGGCCTCGTTCGCGGCCAACAATTTCACGGGCGTGGTCAAGTTCCCGGACCACATCGTCCTGCTTTTGGACATGGAGCAAATCATCTGGGACCTGAATCCGGCCCTGGCCATGAAGACCGAGCGGGAACACGGGGCTACCATTCCCGAGCCCGAGCGGTCGGCCTACAAGACCCTGGTGGTGGACGACTCCAACTCCATCCGCCGGCTGATCGCCTCGTACCTGGAAAAGGACGGTTTCGAGGTCATCCAGGACATCAACGGCCAGAACGCCTGGGACCGGCTCCAGGCCTGGAAGGCCGAGGCGGCCAAGGGGGAGAGGCCGCTTGCGGACAACATCAACCTGGTGGTCACGGACATCGAGATGCCGTCCATGGACGGCCACACGCTGTGCAAGAACATCAAGGACGATCCGGTCCTCAAGTCCCTGCCGGTGGTGCTTTTTTCCTCGCTCATCAACGACCAGCTCTACCACAAGGGCCTTTCGGTCGGGGCCGACGACCAGGTGACCAAGCCCGAGGTGGGCACCCTGGCCGAACGGGCGCGCAAGCTGATCGAGGACCGCCGGTAGGACCGATTTTTCGACGACGCGCGAGGCCCCGCCGCGGCGTCCAGGCACGCGGCGGGACGGGAAGCAGGGAGGGAGCCGCCCGCGCCCCCGGGCGCGGGCAGGCCGCGACGTCCTCACCCGGCCAGGTTACGGACGGGTCGTTTGTCCGGCAATCAACACGCAAGGGCGGGGGCTTTTCCATGCGGATGCTGCTCGTTGTCCGCGAGGGGCGGGCCAGGGAACGCTTTGTCGCCGAACTCCGCCGCCTCGGGACCGAGTGCGACGTGGCGGCCACCACCGACGAACTGCTGACGGCCACGCGGCACGGCCGCTACAACGGTGTGCTCTTCGACGTGCCGACCATCGTCCGGGCCAGGGATTGCGACAAAAGGCTCCTCCAGGGCCTGGCCGAGGTCTATCCCTCGGCCAGGATCAAATACGATCCCCAGACCGACGCCATCTACGCCCTGGGGGCCCTGGGCGCCCTGGCCGGGCCGGGCTCCCTGGACGGACTTTCGGTCTTCGTGGCCGCCTGCCGGGATTTTTTGCCCCGGAGCCTGCGCCGGGGCGAGCGGATCGACGCGCACCTGCCGGCGGTCCTGTGGCGCGCGCCGCCCGACGGTTCGGACGCGGGCGAACGGACCGCCACGGCCAACGTGTCGTACCTGGGCTGCTTTCTTTTCACCGTGGCCGACTGGGCCATGAGCGACCCGGCCTGGGTGGTATTTCCGGACGTGACGCCCGAGCCCGTGCGGGCGCGGGTGGCCTGGCACGAGCCGTGGGGACGCCGCCGGGCCCTGCCCGGGGTGGGTCTGGCCTTCCTGGAGATGCCGGATGCGTTCTACAAGGAACTGGGGCGCATCGGCTGCGAGCCCGTGGATTTCGAGGTTGCGTCCCCGTCGAAAGGGCTTTAGGTAGCGCGTTTGCGGAGGGATGGCCGAGCGGTTTAAGGCGGTGGTCTTGAAAACCACTGGCGGGGCAACCCGTCCGGGGGTTCGAATCCCTCTCCCTCCGCCAAATCATAGTCCAGCACAGTCCGGCTAGGGAACATCGAGACGAAGCCCACAATTTCCTTGCTCAGGTATGAACCGAAAATATTCCGACAGGAACAAAAGGCAGAAGCCGCCGCCGAGGCTCTGACCGTCGAGAAGGTATATACTGTTTAAGGAAGGCTACTTCTCCATGTCGAAAACAACACATGAATTTCGTGATCCTGTCCATACTTTTGTAAAGCTCGATACTGACGAGCGAATGGTTATTAATTCAGAACCATTTCAAAGACTGCGTCATATCCATCAACTGGCTATGACCTACTTAATCTATCCAGGCAGTACACATCGGAGATTTGAGCACTCAATTGGATGTATGCATTTGGCTACACGCATCTTTGACACGATCACTGATCCTGAACATTTGCGGAAGCTCCCTTATGAAGTACGAGATAGAATTCCAGAAATTGAACGAAGCGACAGATTTCAGCATTGGCGAAAAACTTTACGCCTTGCAGCCTTATGTCATGATCTTGGGCACTTACCATTCTCTCATGCAGCAGAAGATTTACTGCCGAAAGGTGTTAGTCATGAAACCATGACGAAACGATTTATCCTAGAAGGAATGCGAGATATTTGGGAACAGATGGAGCCACAGCCTAAGCCTGAGCAAATCGTCAAAATTGCCGTAGGAGAAAAAGAGGCTCAGGAATTGCTCCCCTTTAGCCCATGGGAAAGAATTCTTTCTGAAATTATAACTGGCGATGTGTTTGGCGCGGATCGAATGGATTATCTGTTGCGCGACTCACTTCACGCCGGGGTTACATATGGACACTTCGACTATCATCGCCTTATTGACACAATGCGCATTCTCCCTGGAACTGCGCAAGACAACACTGAAGAATATAACTTAGAGCCTGAACTTGGGATTGAGCAAGGAGGCGTTCAAGTCGCGGAATCACTTCTTGTTGCCCGATATCTTATGTTCACCCAGGTTTATTTTCATAATGTACGACGCATATATGACATCCATTTGAAATCATTTTTGAAAGCAAGTCTTCCGAATGGAGTGCATCCCACAGATTTAGATGAATTTCTGGCAACAACGGACAATGAAATATTGAGCAATATTCGTATTGCGGCTCGAAATGGCTCTGCGGCCGGCCACGAGGATGCTTCACGTATTTTGTATCGAAAACATTTTAAAAAAGTTTATCAACTTATGGCCCAGGATTGTGTTAATAATCCATTCGCCTTGGCCGATATCGCTGTAGCCCTTAAAGACCATGTGGGAATCGACAATGTGATCGTCGACGATGCCAATAAGGCCACCGCTAGCAAAAGTGATTTTCCTATTCAAGCGGATGACGGGCGCATCATATCCGCTCACGGCCAGTCAAGAGTCATGACTTCGCTGCCGACAGCCACCACGTGGTATCTTTTCGTTAACCCTGAGCAGCGGGAAAAGGCTTGCTCCTGGGTCAAGAAAAACGTAGATACTTTCCTCAAACCGGGGAGTGAACACCATGCTTGACATCGACAAATCGGCCACGATCTTGTCGCTTGTGGCGCACTTGCGCGAAAATGGAAGCTGGGCAGGGGAAACCCATGTTCAAAAGGCCATGTTTTTCTTGGATAAAAAGTTTTCCGTGCAGACGGACTTTGAATTTGTCCTGTACAAGCACGGTCCTTATTCGTTCGAGCTCCATGAGAACTTGGCCGGACTTTTCGCCGGTTGTCTTCTTGAGCACCAAATTCAGCCACCCTATGGACCGCGTATCCAGTTGACGGAAGCTGGCTGTAAGTTTCTTGCTAAGTACGCCGATCAACTAGCCTCGAAGGAAACTTCCATCAAGGCTGTCGCGAGTTGGTTTGAAAAGAAAGGGGTAGCTGAGTTAGAAAAACTGGCCACAGCGCTTTGGGTGCAAAAAGAATCACCGTCCCTGCCTCAACAGGACAAGGCACAACGCATTCATGCGATCAAGCCACATATCCCCGTTGAGGACGCTCGCCAAGCACTTGAGACAGTTGCCGCGCTGTCTCTTTAGCGCCGCGGGCCGACCTACGATGCGGGGAGGAATCCATCGCCCCAAATATAGGCTTTCCAGGCTTTTTTTATTTTAGGTACAAGCCATTTTGCGAGAAATCTGGGAAAAGGAAATTTCTAAGGGAGAAGGGATGGGGGCAACTTTGGGGGCAAGGGCATTTTCCAATAACAATAATATTCTATCATTTAAATAAGATAAGCAATTAATTTAGTTACCCCTCTCCCGCCACTTTTGAACGAACGCGACGTGCGACACTTCCCTTTTCCCCACAGTCGCGCAAGAAGCGCCAGGTGACGCTTCCCGGGACCCATGACCGTCACCCGCTTTGCCCCGAGTCCGACCGGGCTCTTGCACCTGGGCCACGCCTATTCTGCGCTCCTGGCCTTTGACGCGGCCCGGGAGGCCGGCGGGCGGTTCCTGCTGCGGATCGAGGACATCGACCCGGTCCGGTGCAGGCCGGCCTACGCCCAGGCCCTCATGGAAGACCTGGGCTGGCTGGGCCTGGCCTGGGAGGAGCCGGTGCGGTTCCAGTCCGAGCACGGCGCGGACTACGCCGCCGCCCTTTACCGGCTGCGGGAGATGGACCTCCTCTACCCCTGCTTCTGCACCCGCCGCGAGATCGGGGAACTGGCCGCGCCCCAGGAAAACGACGCAGTCGGCCCCATCTATCCAGGCACCTGTCGGGACCTGCCCGAAGCCGCGCGCGCGAAGCTGGCCGCAACCCGTTCCTGCGTCTGGCGGCTGGACATGGCCCGGGCCTGCGCCCAGGCGGGAGACCTTTTCTGGCGCGACGCAACCAGGGGCGAGGTCCGGGCCGACCCGGTCCGGTTCGGCGACGTGGTCCTGGCCCGCAAGGACGTGCCCACGAGCTACCACCTGAGCGTCACGGTGGACGACGCCCTACAAGGCGTCACCCTCGTCACGCGCGGCGAGGACCTGTTCGCGGCCACGGACATCCACCGCCTGCTCCAGGCGCTCCTGGGCCTGCCCACGCCCCTCTACCGCCACCACCCGCTGCTGCGCGACGCCAGCGGCCGCCGCTACGCCAAGCGCGACCGGTCCCTGACCCTGCGCGCCCTGCGCGAAGCCGGCAAAACGCCCCGGGACGTGCGCCGGATGGTCGGATGCGGCGCGTCGTTCCGTTGACCGACAACTCTGGCAAGGTGGCCCCGGGCCCTTGCGCTGGACGCGTTTTCCTCTGACGCCACGCCCATTCCAAGTGGTGGCGTCCCCTGTGCGGCGCTTCCCCTGACGACTTCCAGGCGTCCTTGCCCGGCAGCTCGAAACGGCAGATCCGGCTATCCGTCCTCTCCCTGCCGCGCTGGGTCCGCTTCCAGGTACAACGATTTCCCCCGCCCATCCTCGAGCAGACAAGACCGCATCCGGACCCGCATCACGCCGCAGCCCGGCTGCTCTAGGAGCGGCGCCACGCGCGGCGCCTGCTCCAGCAGCAGGCGACGGGCTTCGACAAGGGCGCCGGCCTCCTCGACTGCCTGGCAATCGCCGTTGACGCCCAAGGCCAGGACCTCCTCGAACGTTCCTTCGTCCGCCAGTTCCCGATTGTCGATCATCAGGCAGGCCCGTCCGCTGGACAGCATATTGGTCCATTTGCGGGTGGTCTTGAGGCTGGCCAGGTAAAAGGCGCGGCCCTCGGCTGCAAACGCGTACGACATGAGGGAAACATGTGGTCCTTGCGGACCGGCGGTGGCCAGAACGCAGATGTTTCGGGACCGTATCAGGCCGTCGATCTTCTCCATCACGGATTTCCTTTTGCATGGCCCAGGAAGCCAGGTCCCTGGCTGGAGTCGTATTTCCGGCTCGTCGGGAGCGTTGATTCCACCAGTTTTCCGCCTGGGCTTCAAGATGTCCGAAAGAGCCTGCCTGACCGCCCCACGCCACCCGTCCCGCCAACTTGGGTTGGACAGCCGGGACGGGTCGGGCTATCTGTGCGGCACGCCACCATTCTCCGGCCGCTCGCACACGGACCGGATCCAAACGAAGGAGCAACGCCGCCATGCCACGTCCCGCTCTTCCCCTGCGTCCGATTGCCGCGTCCTGTTCCAAACCCGTGTTCCGCGCCGCCGCCATGGCCGCGCTGGCCCTCGTCCTGTGCGCCGCCGGCGAGGTCCTGGCCGCGGGCAAGCCCGCCCCGGTTCCGGCCCAGGCCCGGCCGCCCCGGGTCGTCATGGAGATCGGCCAGGGCGGCTTCATTCTGAGCGCCTCGGGCGGCAAGGGGACGCTCACGTTCAATGGCCGCCGGTATCCGTTCAAGGTCGGGGCCCTCGGCGTCGGCGGGTTCGGCGTCTCCAAGGTCACGGCCACGGGCGAGGTCCACAACCTCAGGCGGATCGAGGACTTCCCGGGCACCTACTTCCAGGCCCGGGCCGGCTACGCCGTGGGCGAGGGCAAGGGCGTGCAGTGGCTGGAGAACAGCCACGGCGTGGTCCTCAAGCTCCGGTCCACCACCAAGGGCGTGGCCCTCGAACTCGGGGCCGACGGCCTGGTTCTCGAGATGGGGACCATCAGGAAGCAATAACCGGCAACGTCCCGCCGTCCGGCAAGGGCCTGTGACGGCCGCCCTTGCCGGACGGCGCGCCTCCAGGCCATTTCCACCCCGACATCGCCATGCACCAGCACTCCCGCGGCTTGCACCGCCGCGTCCCGACCCCGGGCCAGGCGCGCCTTTTCCTGGTCCTCGTCCTGGCGGCCGTCCTCCTGGCCGGCTGCGCCGGCGTCACGGTCCGCCACGCCCCCCTGGCCGAACGGTTCAACGCCCTGGACCGGTCGGCCCTCAACTCGAACCAGCCCAGCGAACTGACCCTGGCCTATCTCAAGCAGCGGGACCTGACCGAACAGTGGACCACCGACCCCGAGGGCCTGGTCCTGGCCCTGGACGCCAAGTACCGGAAGGAGCCCGGCCGGGGGAGCCTGTTCGCCCTCATGGAACTGTCGCACCTGCTGGCCAAAAAGCACGCCTTCGAGCCGGACAAGGCCGCGGAATACGACCTGTCCTGCGCGGTCTACGCCTCCCTCTTTCTGTTCGACCCAAACCTGCTCCCGGCCCGGGGCTTTCTGATGCCCAACACCCGCCTGGCCTCGGAGTTCTACAACCGATCCCTGTCCCGGTACCTGCTCCACGCCCGGGCCACGGGCCTGAAGTTCCATCCGGGCATGCGGCTGTCCCTGGCGGCCGGAACCCTGGAGATCCGGGAGCGGCAAAGCGGCCTGCCCTTTCAGCCCGAGGCCTATTCCGCCTTCCACCTGGCCTTCGAGTACGCCGTCTCGGGCCTGGACGTGACCCACGCCCTGCCGGGGCTGGGCGTGCCCCTCATCCTGGAGCGCAACAACGAAAACGCCGGCGTGGACCTGCCGGAAAACCGGTACCTGCCCCGGGTGCGTCAGGTCTTTGCGGCCACGCTTTTCCTGCGCCTGGATTTCGAGGCCGGGTTCGAGAAAAACGGCCAGCGGATCTACCAGAGCCGGGTGGAACTCCACGACCCCATGCGGGTCGACTCCATCCAGGTGGGCGACGCCACGGTCCCCCTGGAAACCGACACCACCACGCCCCTGGCCTGGATGGCGGCCCACGCCCCGGCCCCCCAGGGCATCAGGGGACTCATGGACCCGGCCGCCCTGGAAGGGTCCCAGGGCCTGTACATGCTGCAGCCCTTTCAAAAGGACAAGATCCCGGTGGTCTTCGTCCATGGCCTGATCAGCTCGCCCATGACCTGGCTTCCCATGATCAACGGGCTCATGGGCGACCCGGTCCTGCGCCAGCGCTACCAGTTCTGGTACTTCTCCTATCCCACGGGCAACCCGGTCTTCTATTCGGCCAAGCTGTTGCGGGAATCCCTGGAAAACGCCCAACGCAGCCTGGACCCGGACGGGAACAACCCGAATTTCAACAACATGCTCATCGTGGGCCACAGCATGGGCGGCCTGCTCGCCAAGGCCATGGTCCAGGACAGCGGCAACGCCCTGTGGCACACCCTGACCGAAACGCCGCCCTCCAACCTGCCGATATCGCCCGAGGCGGCCAGGCTCCTGGACAGCGTCTTCTTTTTCAAGCCCCTGCCGTTCGTGACCGAGGCCGTGTTCGTGAGCGCCCCCCACCGCGGCTCGGAAATGGCCCTTGGCACCATCGGCAAGATCGGCCGGGCCCTGGTCACCCTGCCCGTCACCCTGGCCAAGACCAGCGCCGCCGTGCTCGGGTCCCTGGCCACCCTGGGCCACAGGCTGCCGATCAGCACCCTGCCCACGGGCATCGACGGCCTGTCCCCGAAAAACCCGCTGCTCCTCACGTCGGCGGCCCTGCCCGTGGCCGTGCCCTTCCACTCCATCATCGGCAACGAGGACAAGGCCGGCGCGGCCGGCGGCACCGACGGCGTCGTGCCCTACTGGAGCTCCCACCTGGACTGCGCCCAGTCGGAACTGATCGTCAAATCCGGCCACAACGCCCACGAACACCCCCTGGCCATCCGCGAGATCCGGCGCATCATGCTCGAGCACATGGAAAAGCTTCCGGCCAAGGTTCCGTGCGAAGCGGCCGCGCCCTGACGCAACCGGCCGGACAGGGCGACGCAATGCCGTGGGCCTGACCGGCCTTCCAGACACACCCCCGCACAAAGGGGGGCAAGGACGCCTGCCACGGTGGGGCCGGATGCGGCGCGTGGCGTCGCCGGCCCCTGCGGCGCAGGGCAGACCAGACCCGGCCGTTGACTTCCCCCAGGCCTTATGGTGTTACACTGGAGGAAAATCCGTGCCTCGGGAGGTCCACATGCATCGCCGCAACATCCCCTGCCTTCTTCTGTCGGTGTGCGCCATCGTCTGCCTGGCCGCTTCCGTCGCCCGCGCCCAACCCTATCCCCCCGTTCCTCCGCCGCCTGGTCCCGCCTACGACGATGCGGACCGTCCGCCGCCGCCTCCGCCGGGCGGCACGGTCTACGAGGAGCGGGAACGCCGGGTCTACCGCGAAGGCGGCGATCCGGCCCAGCGCGAGCACGAACGCCGCGAACGGGACTGGCGCGAACACCAGCGGCGCTTTTTCGGCGGCATCGTGATCCAGGTGGACCCCTTTGCCAACGAGAAGGAATACCGCCGGCAGTTGCACGCCCGGTGCAACACCGCCTGGCAGAGCTGCGCCAACGGCTGCACCGCCTTTCCGGATCCGCCCCACCAGAACGCCTGCATGAACAACTGCAACAACAACCTCTACGAGTGCCAGGAAATGCCCTAGGGTGACGTCCCTGAAAAAACATAGATTCTAACGCATGGTATCCATGGGACACGCCTGCGCGTGTTTCGCGGACGTGACACGAGACGAGAGACGCGCGGCAGGGGAGGCCTCCCCCCTGCCGCTGCCGTCCTTGGCCCTGACAACCGCTTCCGCCCAAGAGCCCCTGTCCGGCGTCCACGGCCAGGCCCAGGAGGACGTCGCCGCCGTCCGGCCAGCGGACGAAATCGACGGAGCGCCTGTTGCCGCCGGCCTTCCAGGCGCGACAATACCGGTCCTGATCCGCCGAAACCGGCTTGGCCATCAGGATGGCCTTCCCGATGGCCGGGGTGAGCAACTCGGGAAAGCGGGCCAGAAAACCGGTCCGCCACCGATCCGCCCGGCCCTTTCCGTTGAACCACTCTGATGGAGAATGAAACCGTGAGCCAGGTGAAGTTGGCTTTCGTGCTGCCATGTCGAGAAGTGATGGGACGACCCCCTTCAAGGATTGGCCGCGCTTCCTTGATGCTACCCCCGTAGGTGGGGCGGGGCCATCCCATCACTCTAGCCTCGCCGCAGACACGTTCGCCTTCGGCCGGCCAACGCGTGCGCCGGATTGCAGCAGACCGTTCCCGCGGCCGCTAGGCCGGCGGCGTCTCCCGCTTCTGGACCCAGAACTGGTACATCTCCAGGAACGTGGCCGGGTTGTCCTCCTCGAAATAGTGCCAGTGGGACAGGTCCGTGGCCGCCGGGTCGTCCGGGAAGCGGCGGCGGTAGGCGTCGAGGACCTGGCCGTCGAGGTCGAAACCGAGCAGGGTCAGGCCGTTTTCGAGCAAAAAGGCCTTGAGTTCGAGCAGGCTGGTGCGGTGCTCGCAGACGTGGAAGAGCAGGTCGCGGCAGCCGCTGATGCTGAAAAAGTCGTTGAGCAGGATGCCCCGGATGGGGTCGTCGGCCGGCAGGTCCAGGAGCTCCTGGCGGCAGCGGCGCATGGACGCGGCCGTGGCCGTGTAGCCCCGCTCGCGCAGGAACTCCCTGGCCCGGACCACGCCCCGCCGGGCGATGTCGCTGTAGAGCCCAAGCCGCATGCACCCGCCGGGGCGCAAAAGCGTCAGGAGCGCCCGCCAGCCGGCCAGGGGCTCGGCCAGATGGTGAAGCACGCCCGAGGCCTCGATCAAATGGAACCGGCGGTCCAGCCCGGCCATGCCCAGGAGGTCGGCCTGGGCGAAGCCGATGTTCTCCACCCCCAGTTCCCGGGCCTTGCGCCGGGCATAGCCGAGGCTGGTCAGGCTCAGGTCCACGGCCAGGACCCTGGCCCCCCGGAACCGCCGGGCCGTCTCCAGGGCGTGCTGGCCGGTGCCGCACCCTGATACCAGCACGTCCAGGAGGTCGTTCTGGCCCATCGGAGTAAAGGCCGCCCGGGGGAACCTGCGGCGCAGGAAGGCGTCGAAGGCCAGGGGCGCGGCCACGGGCGCGGCCTTGATCCACCGGGGGTAGGGGTTTTCCTCGTACTGCCGCCGCACCGCCACGGACACCGGGTCCTCGATGGCCGTCAAGGCGGGCAGGTCCCGGCGGCACTCCCGTTCCTCGGCCGGTTCCCGGACCTGCCGGGTCAGGACCGCGTCCACGGCTTCGGGCCAGGACCGGGCCAGGAGCCGGTCGGCTCCGGCCAGGGTGTGGAGCGGACCATAGGCGGCCACGGCCAGGACCAAAAGGGCTGGAACGCTTTGGTCCTGTTCCAGGGCCGTTTCCAGGGTGCGGCGCAGGGCCTGGGCCCGGGAGGCCTCGTCGTCGGCCACGGCAAAGGCGTATTCGTTGGCATGACACTGCAGGGCCAGGGAGGCGTAAAAATCCAGGGCGGCCGGATCGTTGCCGGCCGGGGCCGCGGCTGCGGCGGCGTCGAGCAGGACGGTGCGGGCCATGGTCAGGAACCGCTCCAGGGCAACGGTGCACACGGGCGTGACCGCCAGCAGGGCGCGCACCAACCGGTCCGTCCCCCAGGCTCCGGGGCCGGCCGGCCCGAACAGGGTCTCTCCGTCCAACCGGTCCGGCCAGGCGCCGACCGCCCGGGTCAGGCAGGGGCCGAAGGCCTCGTGGTGCTCAAGCAGCCGGCAGGCCACGGCGGACAGCTGTTCCGGCCGCATCCAGGGCGCGGACAGGGCTTCGGCCAGGGTGTCGCGCGCGGCCGTGTCGGCCTGCCAGGGCGGCAGCCGGCGCAGGCATTCGCAAAAAAGGCGTCTGGCCTCCAGGCCCGGGGCCAGGGCCAGGGACCGGGAGACCAGGTCCAGGGCGGCGCGCGGGTCGTCGTTTCGGTCCAGGAGGCAGACGGCCAGGAGGTCCAGGGCCTGGATCAGGTCCGGGTCCGAGGCCAGGGCCTGCCGGGCGCAGGCCAGGGCCTCCTCGGGCCGGCCGAGTTCGCGCAGGGTGATGCCCCGGTTGGTCAGGGCGTAGGCGTAGCCCGGGGCCAGGGCCACGGCCCGGCCGTAGGCCGCCTCGGCCTCCTCGGGCCGGCCGAGCTCCTTGAGGGCGTTGCCGAGGTTGTAGTGGGACCTGGCGCTCTCCGGATCCAGGGCCACGGCCCGCCGGTAGCTGGCGGCCGCCTCGTCCAGCCGGCCGGCGGCCTCCAGGGCCCCGCCCTGGTTGGTCAGGGCCCGGATGGAGTCCGGCTCCAGGGTCAGGGCCCGGCCGTAGCAGGCCAGTGCCTCGTCCAGCCGGCCGGCGTCGGCCAGGGCCAGGCCGAGATTGTTGTGGATGTCGGCCACGTCCGGGGCCAGGGCGGCGGCCTTTTGCAGGCTGTCCACGGCGAGCCGGCTCTGGCCCAGGCGCAGGCGCAGGGTGCCGAGCACGGTCCAGCCGAAGACGTCGGCCGGAAAACGCTGGGTCAGGCGCGTGGCCCGCTGTTCGGTCTCGGCGAAGCGGCCGGCGTCGAAAAGCGCCACCACGTCGAGTTTTTCCGTCCGGGTCGGGACTGTCGCCGCTGCCACGGGATGCGATTGCGTCTGCATGGGGCCGCCTGCTGCTAAAGGTGTGGGAAACGTGGGTCAGGTCATGCTGCGCGTCTGATCCTCCGGGCCGGGAACCGCCTGGGCGGTCCCGGAAAAATGCTCAAGAAGGCGGGCCGGTCGGGCCGGCGCGGGCTTTGGGGACTGCCGACCCCGTTACCACAACCGCCAGCCGTTACCAAGCCGGTTTTGCCCGTGGCGTGGTCGTCGCGCCGCCCGGTGGGCGTGGCTTTGGACTGGACGGGTCCTTGGGACTGGGCTAGCAGGGAAAAGAATGGAGCGCCGACCGGAGCGATCCGGCCGTTGCCGCCTTGTCGCGTGGTGCGATCCGCGTCCCGGCGCCGGGGAGGGAAGCCTGGCGGGCGTTTTCAGGCGCGAACCCGAGAAAGGAGGACAGATGCATGGCGGTATTCAACTGCAAAAACGCCGACGACGTGCTGCGGGCCGTGAAGGACTACAACGTGTCCTTCATCCAGTTCTGGTTCATCGACGTGCTGGGAGTGCTCAAAAGCTTTCAGATCACGCCCCGGGAGCTGGAAAACGCCTTTGAGGAGGGCATGGGCTTCGACGGCTCCTCCATCACCGGGTTCACCAAGATCCAGGAGTCGGACATGGTGGCCTTCCCGGACCCGTCCACCTTTCAGCTCGTGGCCTGGCGGCCGTCCGACCGTCCGGTGGCCCGGCTTTTTTGCGACGTGAAAAACCCCGACGGCACGCCCTTTGCCGCCGACTCCCGCTACATCCTCAAAAGGATGCTGAAAAAGGCCGCCGATCTCGGCTACACCTATTATGTCGGGCCGGAACTCGAATTTTTCCTGTTCGCCAATTCGTCCCAGCCCCAGATCCTGGACCACGGCGGCTACTTCGACGCCCCGCCCCGCGACCTGGCCAACGACGTGCGCCGGGACATCAACTTCGCCCTGGAGTCCATGGGCGTGGCCGTGGAGTACAGTCACCACGAAGTGGCCCCGAGCCAGCACGAGATCGACCTGCGCTACCAGGAAGGCCTGCTCATGGCCGACTACGCCCAGACCTACCGGGTGGTGGTCAAGGAGGTGGCCCGCAAGCACGGCTGTTACGCCACCTTCATGCCAAAGCCCCTTTTCGGGGAGAACGGTTCGGGCATGCACTGCCACCAGTCGCTTTTCCGGGGCACCAAAAACGCCTTCTACGACGCCTCCGACCCCTACCACCTGTCCGGCGAGGCCAAGAGCTACATCGCCGGCCTGCTGCGCCACGCCCCGGAATTCGCCCTGGTGACCAACCAGTGGGTCAACTCCTACAAGCGGCTGGTGCCGGGCTACGAGGCGCCGGTCTACATCGCCTGGGCCAGGCGCAACCGGTCGTCCCTGGTGCGGGTGCCCATGTACAAGCCCGGCAAGGAGGCCGCCACCCGCATCGAACTGCGAAGCCCGGACCCGGCCTGCAACCTCTACCTCTGTTTCGCGGCCATGCTCGGCGCGGGCCTCAAGGGCATGGAGGAGAACTACCCCCTGGCCGATCCCATCGAGGAGAACATCTTCAAGATGACCGACGAGGAAATGGCGGCCAAGGGCATCTCGTCCCTGCCCGGCAGCCTGCGCGACGCCGTGGACCATCTGGAGAAGAGCGAACTGATGCGCGAGGTCCTCGGCGACCACCTCCACGCCGCCCTGGTCGAGAACAAGAAGGCCGAATGGGACGCCTACCGGACCCAGGTCACGGAATGGGAAATCGAACGCTACCTGCCGATCCTGTAGATGCGAAGCGAAGACCGGGGCGCCGCCCCGGACCCCGCTGGGGGGAATCATTCCCCCCAGGCCCCCCGTCTGGTTGCGACGAAAACGGGCGGTCCTCACAAGGACCGCCCGTTTT
>CAZIJE010000067.1:0-19197 GCA_964539435.1 uncultured Desulfovibrio sp. | reverse complement strand
CCGGGGCCAGGGCGGCGGCTTCGGCCGCGTCCCGGGCCAGGCCCTCGGGGGCATGGCCGGGCAGGCCCGGCAGGAGCTGGAGGCCGAGAGCCAGGCCGGCCCGGCGCCCCCCCCGGCCGGCCCGGCGGATGGCGGCCGCGTCGTGGCCCCGGCCGGCGGCGGCCAGGACCGCGTCGTCAAACGGCTGGGCCCCGAGCTCCACCAGATCGAGGCCGGCGGCGGCAAGCCTGGCCAAGAGGGCCGGGTCGCAGGCGTCGGGCCGGGTCGAGCACCGGACCCGGGTGACCAGGCCCCTGGCCCGCAGCCGGGCGGCCGCGTCCAGGAACCGCAGAGGCCAGGGATCGGGCAGGCCGGTGAACACGCCGCCGTAAAAGGCCAGTTCGTAGGGCCCCCGCCCGGCCCGTCCGGCCGCTTCCAGGCCGGCGACCATGTCGTCAAGGACCAGCGCCAGGGACCGGACAGGCTGGCCGGACTGGAGGTGCTGGGCGCAGAAGACGCACCGGCCGGGACAGCCCTGCCAGGTCAGGAAGACCGGCCAGACCGGTCCCGGACGTCCGGCCGGTTCGGGATGGCGGAAAAAACGGCCTGCCGGACCGGCCGGCGACGCCGTCTCGGCCGTCTGGTTTTCACGGACTGGCGTCACCTGCAATATTTTTCTCCTAAGCCTCTTGAAAAAATGCTTTTCCTTGACTATCAGGAAGGCAATGCGTTTGCCCGGCCCGATTCGCGGCCGGGCCTTCACGCCCGGAGCGCCGCCCGGCGCGCCAGGAGGGAGGACAGAGCCTCATGCAACACGCGGACTGTATTTTTTGCAGGATTGTCAAGGGCGAGATCCCGTGCGCCAAGATCCACGAAACCGAGGACGCCCTGGCCTTCCTGGACGTCTCTCCCGTGGCGCAGGGCCACCTGCTCGTCATCCCCAAGGCGCACCACCCCACCCTGTTCGACCTGCCCACGGACCTGGGCTGCCGCCTCTTCGTCCTGCTGGCCCCCCTCGGCCGGGCGGTCATGACCGCCACCGGGGCCACGGGCCTGAACCTCCAGATGAACAACTACGAAGCCGCGGGCCAGGCCGTGCCCCACGCCCACCTGCACCTGATCCCCCGGCATCCGTCCGACGGCCTCACGCTGTGGGCCGGCCGGCCCTACGCCGACACCGCCGCCATGGACGCCGTGGCCCAGGCGGTGCGCCGGGCCCTGGCAAACACCCCATAAGGCGAGCTTTCGGGGAATCCCATTCCGCGCCGAGATGTACGACAACGATTGCAACCGCGCCCCGAGTCCTCAAACGCCAACGCGCCGGAGAACGCCATGAACGGAAAAACCCTCACCAAGGCCGACATCGTCGACTACATCTACGAAAAGACCGAGCGCAACCGGGCCGAAGTCAAGGTCCTGGTCGACCACCTGCTCGAACTCATGAAGCAGTCCATCAAAAAGGACCACTCGCTTCTGGTCAGCGGCTTCGGCAAGTTCGAGTCCTACGACAAGAAGGCGCGCAAGGGCCGCAACCCCCAGACCAACGAGTCCATCATGCTGCCGCCGCGCAAGGTGGTGGTGTTCCGGCTGTCGCGCAAGTTCCGGGCCGAGCTCAACCCCGACGAGGTTTTGTAGCCGCCCCGGTCACTGGGCCAGGACAAAGGCTCCGGAAAAGACCGAGCCGAGCCGTATCCTGGCCTCCTCGGCGGCGGCCTCCGTCGGAAAGGTTCCGGCGTGGACCCGGAAAAACCGGGTCCCGTCGATTTCCTTGTAGTGGATGCGCGAACCGGCGTAGCCGGCGGCGAGGATCCGGGAAAAGAGGTTTTCCGCGTTCTCCCGCCGGGTGAACGCCCCCACCTGCACGTAGAAGGGACCGGGCAGCTCCCCGCTCGGGGTCAGTCCCGGCACCTCCCCTTCCACCTCTACCCGCACCCTGGCCGTGCCCCGGCCGTGGACGCCGAGCTCCTTGGCCCCGGCCAGGGACAGGTCGATGATCCGGCCGGCCACGAACGGCCCCCGGTCGTTGACCCGAAGCGTCATGAACCGGCCGTTCTCCAGGTTGGTCACCCGGACCATGGTGTGCATGGGCAACAGCTTGTGGGCGCAGGTCGGCCGGTACTGGTCGTAGATCTCGCCGCTCGAGGTCGAGCGGCCGTGGAAGCCCGGCCCGTACCAGGAGGCGATGCCTTCCTCGCGGTAGCCCCTGGCCGAGCGCAGGGGCGTGTAGGTGACGCCCTTGATGGTGTAGGGCCGCAGCGTGGCCGGCTCGCGGCCCGTGGACTTCGGGATCGGCGTCTTGGCCGCGCAGCCCCACAGGCAGCATGCGGCCGCCAGGACCGCCAAGGGCCGGAGCCAACGAAAAAAAAGACGGCGGGCGCGGTGCGTCATGGCGCGTGGTAGCCGTTTGGACCGGCGCGGGCAAGCCCCGGCCGGCCGGGAGGCTATCCGGCCGGGGTCGGGCCGCGGCCGAGCATTGCCAGGAGCCGGTCCTCGGCCATGGGACGGGCGTAGTAGAATCCCTGGCCCAGGTCGCAGCCGAGCGCCGCCAGGTCGTCGAGCTGGCCCATGGTCTCGATGCCCTCGGCCACCACCTCGTAGCCCAGGTTGTGGGCCAGGCTGACCACCGAGCGGACGATGACCCGGTTGCCCTGCTCCTCCATGCCGGACACGAATCCCCGGTCCACCTTGAGGGTGTCCAGGGGAAACCGCTGGAGGTAGGAGAGGGAGGAGTAGCCGGTGCCGAAATCGTCGATGCCGATGCCGACGCCGAGCTCGCGCAGGCCCCGGAGCTTGAGCATGGCCGACTCGGGGTGCTCCATGAGCACGCTTTCGGTGATCTCGAGCTTGAGGTCGGCCGGGGACATGGCCTCGCGGCGCAGGGTGCCGACCACCTGCTTGACCAGCTCCGGCTGGGTGAACTGGCGGGCGGACAGGTTGACGGCCATGAAAAACGGGGCCTGGCCGAGGACGCCCCGCCGCCAGCGGCCCATGGCCCGGCAGGCCTCGGACAGGACCAGGGCGCCGAGGGGCACGATCAGCCCGCTCTGCTCGGCGGCCGGAATGAATTCCGCCGGCGACACCAGTTCGCCGTCGGCCCGCCGCCAGCGGACCAGGGCCTCGACCCCGCGCGGGGCCAGGGTCTTCAGGCAAAATATGGGCTGGTAGTGGAGCACGAACTCGCCCCGGTCCAGGGCCAGCCGGAGGTTGGTCTCCAGGTCCATGACCCGCTCGGCCCGCTGCCGCATGGACCAGTCGAAGACCCGGACCCGGCCGCGGCCGGCCGCCCGGGCGTTGCCCATGGCGATGGCCGCATTCTGCAGCAGCTCCTCGGGCCGGTCGTAGTCGGCCGGCCCCAGGACCACGCCCATGCTGGCCGTGACGTGGAACTGCCGGCCCTCCACGGCAAAGGGGGCCCGCAGGCGCTCGCGGATGGCCTTGACGATGCGCAGGGCGTCGGCGGGCGAGGCGATCTCCTCGAGCAGCACCACGAACTCGTCGCCCCCGACCCGGGCCACGGTGTCGAGCTGGCGGACCTCCCGGCGCAGCCGGTCGGCCACGCGCCGCAGCAGCTCGTCCCCGGCCAGGTGGCCGAGGCTGTCGTTGATGAGCTTGAACCGGTCGAGGTCGAAAAACAGCAGGGCGTAGATGTAATTGGCCCGGCGCCTGGCCCGTTCGATGGCCCGGGCGATCCGGTCCAGGCACAGGGCCCGGTTGGGCAGCCCGGTCAGGGCGTCGTGGAAGGTGCGGTAGCGCAGCCGCTCCTCGCCGTGCTTGCGCTCGGTCACGTCCTCCAGGGCCACGGCCACCTGGCCGGGCTGGGGCCGGTAGGCCTGGGCCAGGAGATACAGGTTGGCGTCGGCCAGGAAGTTTTCGAACCTGACGGAACGGCCGCTTTTCGCGGTTTCCTGCAGGGTTTCCAGCCAGAACGGCTCGATGCCCGGAAAGATGCCGCCAAGGGTCCGGCCGATGACCACGGCCTTGGCCAGGCCGGTCATCTTCTCAAAGGCTGGGTTGGCGTCGAGGATGCGGAAATCCCCGGGCCCGTCGGGGGCCGGCAGGTGCTCGAGCAGGAGGAAGGCGTTGAGCATGCCGGCAAACAGCTCGCGGTAGCGCTGCTCGCTTTTTTTGAGTTCCTGCTCGGTCCGGTGTTTGAACAGCGCCACTTCCACGGCCGTGCGCAGCCAGTTCTCGTCCACGGGCTTGAGCACGTAGCCGTAGGGCGCGGTCCGCTTGGCCCGTTGGAGCGTGACCTGGTCGGTGTGGGAGGTGAGGTAGATGACCGGGGTGTCGCACTCGGTCTGGATCAGGCAGGCGGCGTCCACGCCGTCCATGTCGCCCTTGAGGAAGATGTCCATGAGGACGAGGTCGGGCCGCACGGAGTCGCACAGTTCCACGGCCTCGGCCCCGGAGGCCGTGACCCCGGCCAGGGTGTAGCCCAGGCGGCGCAGGGTGGCCTTGAGATCCAGGGCCACGATGCGCTCGTCCTCCACCACGAGGATGCGCGGGGCGCGGCCGTTCGGGCCGTTTTTCCCCAGGACCTCCGCCACGCACGGAGTTTCCACGCTGCGCGCGATCACATGTCTCCCCCGGATTTCGATCCGCCTGCGGCCATCGGTCCGAGTGTGACGCTTTTGCAACCGGCTGTAAAGCCAGGAATCCTTTTGGCGCGGGGAAAAGTTCTTTTTTTCACGAAGCCGGCCGGCCCGGAATGCCGGACGCGGCGGGAGGCGGGACGGGCCCCGCTATTCCCGGCCGGCGGCCTGGCGGCCGAGGACCAGGGCCAGGGCCGTGGTCAGCTTGACCAGGTCGACGTTGTTTTTCCGGACCACCTTGGCCAGACGCCGGGCCAGGGCCGTGACCAGGCGCACGCCGATGTCCGGCCGCCTGGCCAGGAGGTCGAAGAACCGGTCCCGGTCGATGCGCAGAAAGGAGCAGTCCGTCAGGCAGGCCACCCGGGCCGAGCGGATGTCCCGGTCGAGCAGGGCCATTTCGCCGAAAAACGGGCTCTGGGCGTCGGTCAGCTCGGCCAGGGTCTTGCACGCGCCCTCGGCTTCCAGGACCGGCACGGCCAGGCCTTTGAGGAGCATGGACTTGCTGACCCGGACCGTGCCCGAGACCAGGAGGAACATGTCGTCCCCGGGTTCGCCCTCCACGATGACGTCCCGGCCGGCCGGAAGGTCCACGGCGTCGAACCAGGGGCGCACGGCCTCGATTTCGGCCTCGGACAGGCCGGCGAACAGTTCCGCCCGCTTCCAGGACGCGCCGCTCACAGGCCGCCTCCGTCCTCGGTCCCGGCCGGACCTTGGGCCTTGGCCGGGTCGTGCGGCGCGCCCTGGCCGAGGACGATCAGGCCGTCGAAGCCGGACAGGTCCACGCCGTCGCCGGGATTGACCACCACGCGCGGTCCCTGGCTGCCGATCCGGCCCTCCTGGCCGTAGGCGGAAAAGAGTTCCAGGATGAACTTGTCCAGGGCCGAGTCCGTATCGAGGAGGTCCTTGACGGCCACGTCGCGCTTGACCCGGAAAACGGCCACGGGCAGGCCGTGCCCGCCGGCCATGGACCGGGCCACCAGATCGGACCAGCTAAGGCCCCGCTCCTCCCGGCCCAGGGGCCGGGCGGCCATGCCCCGCTCGCCCGGACGGCCGAGCAGGTTTTCCAGGAAGTGCCACAGGGCCGGGTGCTCGCCCATTGCCCCGAGCGCCCGGCCGGCCAGTTCGCCCCGGATCAGGGTCACGTCCACGCCGGCCCGGTTCAGGGGCTTGCGGTTGGCTTCGAGCAGGGCCTCGGCGTAGAGCTGGATCTTGGGGGCCAGGCCCCGGACGGTCAGAGCGGTCAAAAGGCTCTGCTGGTCGGCCTCCTCGGGCGACAGGCCGTCCTGGGACAGGATGTAGGCCGCCCGGGCCGTGGCCGGCGAGGCCCGGCCGAGGACCGCCTCGTGGGCCGGGTTGCCCCGGCAGAAGGCCAGCCGGTCGCCGAGCCCCAGGTCCGCGGCTACGGCGTCGAAGGCCTCCGGGGTCAGCGGAGCCACCAGGGCCACGGCCGGCCCCCGGCCCGGCGGCACGGCCCGGGCCAGGGTGCGCATCAGTTCCGGGGCCTGGGAGTTGTAGCCCAGGACGAGCATGTGTCCGCTGGTTTTCACAGGCAACAGCCCCTGGCGTTTGCGGTTCTTGCGTTCGATCAGGGCCGAGGCCAGGCTGCCGGTCAGGGCGGCCATGATGCCGATGCCCGTGGCCATGATGCACATGCCGATCAGCCGCCCCGGCACGGTCAGGGGCACGATGTCGCCGTAGCCGACCGTGGTCAGGGTGACCATGGCCCACCACAGGGCGTCGAACAGGGTGCGGCCTTCGATGTCGCGCAGTTCGAAGAAGTAGAACCCGACCGTGGCCACGACCAGGACGGCCAGGACCAGGGCCAGGGAGGTGGCCAGGGTGGAGGCGAAAAGCCCGCGCCAGAGGCTCTTGGCGCGCATCAGCCGCGCCCGCCGCATCGCCGCAATCGCATGGACCTTGTGCTAGTGGATTTGCCGCCCGTCCGCCAGAGCCACGCCTCGAAAAATTCGCCTCTCCCCCCATTCAGGGGGCCCGGGGGGGATGATCCCCCCCGGCCGCCGGAGGCCTCTTCTCCTCATCCTCACGCGCGCAGGCGCGAGCGCCAGGTGTCGACGATCTCCTTTTCGCGGCGGGCGGGTTCGCTTTCGGGGCCCCGGCGGCAGGCCTCTTCGGCGGCCTCGGCCGCCTGCTTCATCCAGCCGCCCTCGCGCAGGCTCCGGGAGGCCATGACGTACATGAATTCCGGGGCATTGCCGTAGATGCCCCGGATCAGTTCGCGGTAGCCCTGGCCGAAGACCTCGCGGACCAGATCGTTGCGCTTGAAGAGAAACCTGGCCAGCCAGTGGTTCTCCTGCTGGTCGGCCAGAAAGAGCGGGAAGAGCTTGCGGCACTCGCCAAAAAGGAACCGGATGCGCCGGATCTCGCGCTGCATGCTCTCGGCGGTCTGCATGAGGAGCTGGAAGAGTTCCCGGCTGATGAGCAGGTCGGGCTCGGGCAGCTCGCGCTCCTGCATGGACCGGAACCAGGGGGCGTAGTTCTGCTGCTGGTAGGCGTCTTCCTTGAGCTTCATGGACTCGTGGAAGATGTAGCCGATGCACCAGTCCAGGAACTGGCCGACCAGGCTCGATCCGCCGCTGTCGCGGAACAGGTGGTGGGCCGTGTCCTTGAGGCGCCACAGGAGGCCCTTGTTCATCTCCTCGCCGAGCAGGTCTTTCAAGTCCTCGAAGGCCATGGTCCCGGTGCGGTCGAACTCCTGGAACAGCTTTTCCAGAACCTGCACGGCCAGGCAGTAGTCGCGCAGGAGGTCGCGCATGAATTCGCCGCGCTTTTCGTCAAACCAGGTGCTGGACATGGGTCATCCCTGTGGGGTGTGTGGTCCGGGAAACCCGAGCGGCGCGCACTTGGCCAGCCGGGCCAGCCGCCTGTCCACCAGGGCGTAGAGGCTCTCGGCCGGGAACGCGCCGTCCGGGCCGCGCACTCCGGCCGGAATGCCGGTCAGGATCTCCATGGCCTCCTCGATGGTGGTGACCGGGAAGATGTGAAACAGCCCCTGCTCCACGGCGGCCACCACGTCCTCGTCGAGCATCAGGTTGACCACGTTGTCGGCCGGCAGGAGCACGCCCTGGTCGCCGGTCAGGCCCCGGCGGCGGCAGACCGTGAAAAAGCCCCGGATCTTTTCGTTGAGCCCCCCCACGGCCAGGATGGCCCCGGACTGGGACACGGCCCCGGTCATGGCGTAGCAGAGCTTGATGGGCCGTTCGGCCAGGGCCGAGAGCAGGGCCGCCAGTTCCGCGCCCGAGGCCGAGTCGCCCTCCACGGCGGCATAGCTCTGCTCGAAGCACAGCGATCCGGTCATGACCAGGGCCTTGTCCTGGGCGAACCGGCCGAGGAGGTAGCTTTTCAGGATCATCATGCCCTTGGTGTGGATCGGGCCGCCGAGCTCGGCTTCGCGCTCCAGGTCCAGAATGCCGCCGTGGCCGACGCCGACGGTGCAGGCGATCTGGTGGGGCAGGCCGAAGGAATAGTCCCCGAACATCCGCACGGACAGGCCGTTGGCCCGGCCCACGGCCTCGCCCGTGGTGGCCACCTTGATCATCTCCCGGTCGTACTCCTCGAGGTACTCCTCCTCGTAGAGGTTGACCCGGAAGTCGCGGGCCCGGAGGGCCTTGGCCAGGTGGGGAGCGCCGACCCGGTCCGCGCCCTCGCGCCGGGCCAGGGCCGCGGCCTCGATCATGAGCTCGCGGGCCAGCGGGAGCTTCAGCGACAGCCGGGCCTGGTCCTCGGCCAGCAGCGAGGCGTACTCGACCAGCCCGGCCAGGGCCGGGCCGTCGAAGGGCGGCAGTCCGGCGTCGCGGATGACCTTGGCGGCCAGGGTCAGGTAGACCCGGGTGTTCTCCGGGGTCCGGGGCATGGTCTCCTGCATGTGGGCCTTGAGCTTGAACAGCTTGCCGAACCGCTCGTCGCTGTAGAGCAGGAGCTCGTAGGCCTCGTCCGGCCCGACCAGCACGACCTTGAGGTCGAGCGGCACGGGTTCGGGCTCGATGGTCCGGGTCCGGACGTGCTCCCCGCCCTCGGCCGGGTCCTCGACCCGGGCAAGGCCCGAGCGCAGGGCCCGCAGGAGCCCTTCCCAGGCCCCGGGATTGGCCGACAGGTCGTCCACCCGGATGATGAGGAAGCCGCCGTTGGCCCGGTGGAGCGACCCGGCCTTGATGAGCGTGAAATCGGTGTAGAGCGCGCCCATTTCGGATTCGCGCTCGATGCAGCCCATGAGGTTGAAGTAGGTGGGATGGTCCTCCACCACCACGGGCGCGCCCGAGAGCTGGCCGTTGTCCACGAACAGGTTGGCCTCGTAACGGTAGAAGATGTCTTCCGGAAAGGCCGCGTCGCCGTGGCCGGCCCCGGCCTGGGCCGGCGGGGCGGCCTGGGGCAGGAAGGCG
The DNA here is from genome assembly GCA_964539435.1 of uncultured Desulfovibrio sp. Classification (GTDB taxonomy): domain Bacteria; phylum Desulfobacterota; class Desulfovibrionia; order Desulfovibrionales; family Desulfovibrionaceae; genus Solidesulfovibrio. Next base: position 10,229 of record CAZIJE010000067.1, on the reverse strand, counting down.
TCGATGTTGTCCAGGATGTCGGCCCGCATGGCCGACAGGAACTGGTCGATGGCCGGGTTTTCGGCCCGCAGGGCGGCGAACCCGGCCAGGTGGGCGTCGGCCACCTCGCCGGCCGTGGCCCGCTCCAGGTCCTTTTCCCGGTCCCGGTAGCCCCGCTCCTCCTTGGACAGGCGGCGCAGCACCGAGCCCATGTCCTCGAGCAGCCGGTCGCCCTTGGCCTTGAGGGCCTTTTTGAGCTCCGGGTCCAGGCGCTCGAACTCCTCGTCGGACACGACCTTGCCCTCGAGGAGCGGATAGAGGGTGAACCCGCCCTGGTCGTCCACGAACAGGCTGTAGCCCTCGCTCTTGGCCCGCTGCTCCATCTCCTCGAGCACGGACTCCCGGTCGGCGTTGTAGCCGCGCATGAGGGTCTGCTTCTCGGTCTGGTAGGCCTCGCGCTCGAACCGGGCCGGGATCTCCTCGCGCAGGTCGGCCACGGCCTTGGACAGCGCGGTCTTGAACCCCCGGCCCTGGCCGGCCGGCAGGGACACGGCCCGGGGGCGGTCCGGATCGTCGAAATTATGGACATAGAGCCAGTCCGGCGGGGTCGGGGCCTTGGCCGCGGCCGGATCGAGAAAGGTCCGGGCGAAGTGGGTCCGGCCGAGGTAGGGCTCGCCGGCCAGGTAGACGTTGTATTCCCGGCCGCCGATGGACAGGGCCAGGGACAGGGCGGCATGGGCCCTGGGCTGGGTCTTCCCCAGGGCGTCGGGGTCGTCGGGGATGTCCCGGCTGTCGGCTACGGGCAGGGAGGCAGGATCGCAGGTGGCTCGAAGGTCTTTTGCGCGAAGGATTTTCGTCATGGATTCCGTCTGGGAAAGGGCTTGTGGATGGCGAAGGGCGCAACGGCGCGCCGCTTCCGCCTTTGAAGATAAGGCCTTATGCCCGGTTTGTCATCATTGCCGCCATCAGGCTTTCCAGGGGCCTTGGCCTGTGGTAGGAGGCCCCATGCCCTCCGAGCACGGCAAGCCGTCGTTTCTTTCCGGCTTGGGCGGATTTCGGGCCCTGGCCGCCCTTGTCGTCCTGGTCGGCCACGCCGCCGCCTGGGTGACGCCCCTGCCGTCGCATCCGGACCTCTATTCCCCGTTCGCCCGGCTGACCCACTGCGGGCTGTCCGCCTTTTTCGTGCTGTCCGGGTTCGTGCTCCAGTACACCCACGGCGGCCGCCTGGCCGGCCGGCGGGCGATCGGCCGGTTCGCCCTGGCCCGGCTGGCCCGGATCTACCCGGTTTACCTGCTGCTGCTCCTTGTCGCCCTGGCCGACATCCTGCTGCGCGTCCCGGAGGCGGTCACCCGGTGGCCGCAGAACGTGGCCGCCGTCCTGACCCTGACCCAGAGCTGGGTTTTCCTGCCCGAGGCGCCGTCGCTTTTTCCCCTGGCCTGGGCGGTCAGCACGGAAGCGTTTTTCTATGTCCTGTTCCCGCTGGCGGCCTGGGCCGTGGCCCGGCCGCGCACTCCCGGCGCGGCGGCGGGCTTCGGGCTCGGCTGCATCGGCGCGGCCGTGGCCGCGGACCTCCTGATCGCCGGCAACTGGCCGGAGATCTTCGCCTTTGCCGCCGCCCGCCACCCCTCCTTCGCCGGCCGGGAGGCGGAGCTGGCCGGCAACCTCTTCCAGTGGCTGACCTACGTGAACCCGTACATCCGGTGCTTCGAGTTCCTGCTCGGCGCGGCCACGGCCCGGCTCTTCGCCCTGCGCCCGGTCCGCCTGCCGGGCCTTGTCCCGGCGGCCCTTGTCTGCCTGGCCGGGCTGCTGACGGTTCCCGTGCCGCCGGGGGCCTTTCTCTGGACCATCCTGGAGGACAACATTCTCTACGCCCCGTTTCTGGCCATCCTCTGCCACGGCCTGGCCGCCGGTCCGGCAACCGCGGTTTCGGGGCCGCTTCTGGCCCGCATCGGCGCGGCCAGCCTGTCGGTCTACCTGGTCCAGCCGTTCGTGCTGCCCCACTTCAAGCTGGAGGCGGTCTTCGGCTCGGTCCCGGCCTGGACCGTCATGGCCCTCGGCGGCGTCGCGGCCGTGCTGTGGTCCGGCCTGGCCCTGTCGCGGTTCGTGGAGGTCCCCCTGGCCCGGCTGGTCCTGTCCCGGTCCGGCCGGCCTCAGCCCGGCGTCGGGGCCAGCGGCAGGCGCGGGCCGAGCGAGATCCCCTCCGCCGACACCCCGGCCCGGTAGGGCAGGACCAGCACTCCGGCGGCCACCGCCTCCCAAAACAGCATGGCATAGGCCGGATCGATGACGTCGGCCGGGGCGAAACAGCAGCCGTCCGGCCGCTGGACGCAGAAAAAGATCGCCGCCCTGGCCGCGCCCGTCCGGGCCAGCCGGGTCAGCTCCACCAGGTGCTTGCAGCCGCGCTCCGTGGCCGCGTCCGGAAAGGCGGCCGCGTCGTCCTCGACCATGGTGACGTTTTTGCACTCCACGAAGCAGGTCCCGGCCGGGCCGGTCAGGACGAAGTCCAGCCGCCCCCCGGCAAAGGCCGGTTCCGGCCGGATGGCGTCGTAGCCGGCCAGCTCCGGAAAGGCCCCGGCCAGAAAGGCCCGGCGAAAGAGCCGGTTGGGCGTGAGCGTGTTGACCCCGACCCAGTGCCCGCCGCAGCCCGTCGGCAGGCGGGTCAGCTCCAGGGTGTGGGCCAGCCGGCGCTTGGGGTTGGCGGACACGGACAGGGCGATGTCGCAGCCCGGCCGCAGAAGGCCGAGCATGGAGCCGGTGTTGTTGGCGTGGGCCGTGAAAAGGCCTGCCTCGCCCTCGGCGTCGATCAGAAACCGCTTGTAGCGGCGCACGAACCGGGCCACGACCAGGGGGCCGCCAAAAGGCAGGCGCACGGACGGTTGCGATTCGGGGACCATGATTTACCTTTTTCGCATTCTGCAGTACTGATGCCGACGGCCGCGCGCGCGGCCGCTCTCCGAAACCCCAACGCAAGGATCCGGGCCATGCGCACCGCGCTTCGTATGCGTCTCGTCGCCCCCTCGGCCACCCTCGGCATGGCCGCCAAGACCGCCGACCTGCGCCGTCAGGGCAAGGCCATCCTCGACCTCTCGGTCGGCGAGCCGGACTTCAACACGCCCGTCCACATCAAGGAAGCGGCCAAAAAGGCCATTGACGACAATTTCACCCGCTACACTCCGGTCCCGGGCACGCCGCTCTTGCGCGAAACCATTGCCGGGTACTTCAAAAAAACCTACGGCGTGCCCGCCCCCAAGGAGGCGGTCATCGCCACCAACGGCGGCAAGCAGGCGCTTTTCAACCTGTTCCTGGCCGTGCTCAACCCCGGGGACGAAGTCCTGATGCCGGCCCCCTACTGGGTCAGCTATCCAGACATGGTCCGGCTGGCCGGAGCCCACCCGGTGCCTGTGCCCAGTTCCCCGGAAAACGGCTTTCTGGTCTCGGTCGAGGACCTGGACCGGGCCGCCACCCCGGCCACCCGGGCCTTGATCCTCAATTCGCCGTCCAACCCGACAGGCGCCCACTACACGGCCGCGGCCCTGGACGCCATCATGGAGTGGGCCGTCTCCCGCGACATCTACGTCGTGTCCGACGAAATCTACGACCGCCTGGTCTACGACCCGGCCAAGCCCGCCTCCATGGCCGGCTGTTTCACCCTGTACCCGGAACACGCGGCCGTGGTCGGCGGCCTGTCCAAAAGCTTCGCCATGACCGGCTGGCGCATGGGCTACGCCCTGGCCCATCCCGACGTCATCCGGGCCATGTCCACCCTGCAAAGCCAGTCCACCTCGAATGTCTGCGCCATCACCCAGCGGGCCGCCTATGCCGCCCTGACCGGCCCCATGGACTGCGTCGAGGAGATGCGCCAGGCCTTCCAGCGCCGCCGCGACCTGTGCCTGTCCATCATCAAGACCTGGGACCGGGCCGTGTGCCCGACCCCGGCCGGGGCCTTCTACCTCTTCCCGAGCCTGGCCGCCTACTACAACGAGGCCATCCCCAACTCCACGGCCCTGTCCGAAGCCCTGCTCACCGAGGTCGGCGTGGCCACGGTGCCGGGCGTGGCCTTCGGCGAAGACCGGTGCATCCGCTTCTCCTACGCCACGGACGACGCCAGCCTGGAAAAAGCCCTGACCCTTGTGGGCGATTTCCTGAAAAAGCTGTAAATGCGCCCCTTGCGCCGCCAGGGAACCCCAGGGTGAAACGATCCGCCCGCTCGGAAGGCGACCAGTACCTCGGTCTGGTCAAATTCCTGTCCTGGAGCTCCCTGGCGCTCATCCTGGTGGTCAACCTCTTCCTGTCGATCTTCCTGTCCAACTACGCCCGCCAGGACGTCCTGTCCAAGCAGAAGGAATTCGCCCTGCTTCTGGCCGAGAACCTCAACCACCAGATCTACCAGCGCTTCACCCTGCCGACGGTCATCGGCTTCGGCCGGGTCGAACTGTCCCAGCCGGCCCAGTACGACCGGCTGGAAAAGACGGTCCTCTCCACCATCCACAGCTTCCACGTCAGCGAAGTGCGGATCTACGACTTCGACAAGCGGGTCTCGTTTTCCACGGACAAGGAGCTGGTCGGCCAGACCGGGTACGCCGGCACGGCCATCCTGGAGGCCCTGGAGCAGGGCACGTCGAGCTTCCAGCTGGTCAGCCGCACGGGCGTGCTCGGCGGCATCCTGGACTTCAACCCCAAGCCCGACACCGTGACCCTGCGCACCATCTATCCCCTGCGCACCGAGCGGTCGCTGATCCCCGGCAATCCCCAGGGATTCATCATGGGCGTGCTGGAGTTCTCCCAGGACATCACCACCGATTACCAGAAGGTCGTGGACTTCCAACGGATCATCATCGGCACGTCGCTTGCCTCCTCGATCCTTCTTTTCATCATGCTGCGCGTGATCATCAGCCGGGCCGGCCGGATCAACGCCCAGCGGATCCAGGAGCGCGAGCAGCTCGAACGAGAGCTCCAGCAGCAGGAGAAGCTGGCCGGCATGGGCCGGATGGTGGCCGGCATCGCCCACGAAATCCGGAACCCGCTCGGCATCATCCGGTCCACGGCCGAACTCTTGCTCAAGCGCAACAAGGAAACCGACGGGGTCAACGCCAAGCTCCTGTCCGCCATCTTCGACGAGTCCAAGCGCCTGTCCAAGACCGTGGGCGACTTCCTGGACTACGCCCGGCCCAAGGCCCCGCGCCAGGAGACCGTGGACCTGGCCATCACCCTGGACCAGGCCCTGACCTTTCTCGAAGCCAAGTGCGAGGAACTGGGCGTGGCCGTGACCCGGGACTACCAGCCCGGCCTGTCGGTGCGCGGCGACAAGGACCTGCTCTACCGGGCCGTGTACAACATCCTGTCCAACGCCCTGGACTCCCTGGCCGAGGACAAGGAAAAGGCCCGGCCGGCGGCCATCGCCGTGGCGGCCACGACCGGGGCCGACGCGGTCACGGTCTCCATCACCGACTCCGGTCCCGGGTTCTGCCCGGAAAACAAGGACCGCCTGCTCGACCCCTTCTTCACCACCAAGGACGCGGGCACGGGCCTCGGCCTTGCCATCGTGCGCAACATCGTCGAGAGCCACAACGCGGTCCTGACCCTGGACAACGCCCCGGACGCGGGCGCGCGCGTCACCATGACCTTCCCACCGGCCTGACGGTGCGGTAAAGCCTTTGCCGGGGCTCCGGCCCCAGAGCGCGACCGGTCCCCTCAATCCTATTGCTGGAAGACGCCATGGCAAGCCAGATTCTCATTCTTGACGACGAAAAGAACTACCTCCTTATCCTCGAGGCCATGCTCGGCGACGCCGGCTACGCCATAACCGCCCTGGACGACCCCGAGACAGGCCTGGCCTTTCTGGCCGAATCCGAAGTGGACGTGGTCATCACGGACATGAAGATGCCCAAGGTCACGGGCCAGCAGGTCCTGGAGCACGTCAAGCGCAACTACCCCTACGTCCCGGTCATCATCATGACCGCCTTCGGCAGCATCGAGGGCGCGGTGGAGGCCATGCGGATCGGGGCCTTCGACTACATCGCCAAGCCCTTCGCCAACGACGAACTGCTCCTGACCGTGGAAAAGGCCAGCCGCTTCGCCGCGGCCCAGCGCGAAAACATGCTGCTGCGCCAGTCCCTGGAGGACAAGTTCTCCACCGAGCACATCATCGGCCGGGGCAAGGCCATGCAGCGGGTGCTGGAGATGGTGGCCAAGGCCGCGCCGACCAAATCCACGGTCCTCATTACCGGCGAATCCGGCACGGGCAAGGAACTGCTGGCCAAGGCCATCCACTACGCCTCGCCGCGCAAAAACGGCCCCTTTGTCTCGGTCAACTGCATGGCCCTGGCCTCGGGCGTGCTCGAATCCGAGCTCTTCGGCCACGAAAAGGGTTCGTTCACCGGCGCCGTGGCCCGCAAGCGCGGCCGGTTCGAGATGGCCCACGAGGGCACCATCTTTCTGGACGAGATCGGCGAACTGTCGCCGGAACTGCAGGTCAAGCTCCTGCGCGTCCTGCAGGAGCGCAAGTTCGAGCGGGTGGGCGGCGCGGACCCCATCGAGGTGGACATCCGCATCCTCGCCGCCACCAACCGCAACCTGGCCGAGGCCGTGGCCGCGGGCGCGTTCCGCGAGGACCTCTATTACCGCCTGAACGTGGTCCACATCGAGACCCCGCCCCTTCGCGAGCGGCGCGAGGACATCCCGATCCTGGCCGCCCACTTCCTCACCCGCTACGCCGGGGAGAACAACAAGAAGTTCCGGGGCTTTTCCGCCGAGGCCATGGACTATCTCACGGCCTACGAATGGCCGGGCAACGTGCGGCAGCTGCAAAACGTGGTGGAGCGGTGCGTGGTTCTGGCCGGGGGCGAGACCATCGAGGTCGAGGACCTGCCGAGCGAGATCCGCGACGAGGAGAGCCAGTACAAGTCCGCCGTGGACCTCCTGCCCGTGACCATCAACCTGAACGACACCCTGGAAAAGATCGAGGCGGCGCTGATCCGCCGGGCCCTGGCCCGCACCAACTTCGTCCAGGTCAAGGCGGCGGAGATGCTGGGAATTTCCAAGAGCCTGCTGCAATACAAGCTGAAAAAGTATAAATTGACCGGACATTAGGCGAAAAAATGCCTCCGCCGGCCGGGAGGGGGGCACCCCCTCCCGGGCCCTCCCGGTCGGGGGGAAGCGGGCGCGGCCCGGCCGCCTTGCGCAAACCCCGCTTTTGGACCATGGTCGCCAAGGCCGATCGCGCCGCACCAAGCCCATGCCGTCCCGACAGCACACCGATCCAGAAGACCGGGAGTCCCCGGACAACGCCGCCCCGGCCACGGACGGCGAACGCGACGTCGCGGCCTACGTGGCCGCGCTGTGCGCCTCCAAGCGCCTGGGCCACCTCGTGGTCCACCACCGGACCTTCCCGGCCACGCCGCCGGCCTACGCCGATCCGGCCCGGCCCTTTTCCCGGCCCGTGGCCGACCTCCTGGCCCGGCGCGGCATCGACCGCCTCTACGCCCACCAGGCCCGGGCCACGGACCTGGTCCGGGCCGGCCGCCACCTGGCCGTGGCCACGCCGACCGCCAGCGGCAAGACCCTGACCTACCTCCTGCCCGTGCTCGAGGAGATCGTCCGCAACCCCGACTCCCGGGCCATCTTCCTCTATCCCCTGAAGGCCCTGGCCCAGGACCAGCTCAAGGCCATAAACGAGCTGACCGCCGGCCTGCCCGCCTCGAGCCGGCCCACGGCCGCCATTTTCGACGGCGACACGAGCCCCCATTTCCGGCGCAAGATCCGCGACAACCCGCCCCACATCCTGATCACCAACCCGGAGATGCTCCACCTGTCGCTCCTGCCGGGCCACGACGCCTGGAGCACGGTCTTCGCCGGCCTGACCCATGTGGTGGCCGACGAGATGCACACCTACCGGGGGGTCATGGGTTCGCACATGGCCCACGTCTTCCGCCGGCTCCAACGCGTCTGCGCCCGGTTCGGCTCCAAGCCGTCCTTTGTCTTCTCCTCGGCCACCATCGGCAACCCGGGCGAGCTGGCCGAGAGCCTGACCGGCCTGCCCGTGGCCACGGTCACGGCATCCGGCGCGCCGACCGGACCGCGCCACTTCCTGTTTCTCAACCCCGAACAGAGCGCGGCCACCACGGCGGTCATGCTCCTGGCCGCGGCCCTGCGGCGCGGCCTGCGCACCATCGTCTACACCCAGTCCCGCAAGATGACGGAACTGATCAGCCTGTGGATCGCGGAAAAGGCCGGCCCCTACGCCTCGCGGGTTTCGGCCTACCGTTCGGGGTTCCTGCCCGAGGAGCGCCGGGCCATCGAGGCGGCCATGGCCTCCGGGGAACTCCTGGCCGTGGTCTCCACTTCCGCCCTGGAGCTCGGCATCGACATCGGCGGCCTGGATCTCTGCATCCTGTGCGGCTACCCGGGCTCGGTCATGGCCGCCTGGCAGCGCGGCGGCCGGGTCGGCCGGGCCCAGCGCGAATCCGCCGTGGCGCTCATTGCCGGCGAGGACGCCCTGGACCAGTATTTCATGCGCCACCCGTCGGACTTCTTCGACCGCCCGCCCGAAGCGGCGGTCATCAACCCCGACAATCCGGCCATCCTGGCCCGCCACCTGGAGTGCGCCGCGGCCGAGCTGCCGCTGCGGCCGGACGAGCCGTTCCTCGCCTCCCCGGCCACGGCGCGGGAGGTCGAACGCCTGGAGGCCAAGGGGCTGCTCCTGCGGGACAAGGAGGGCAAGCGGCTGTTCGCGGCCAGAAAACGGCCCCACCGCGACGTCAACCTGCGCGGCTCGGGCGGCCAGTTCGCCATCGAAACCGTGGACGGGAACATCATCGGCCAGATCGACGAGATGCGGGCCTACAAGGAAACCCACCCGGGCGCGGTCTACATCCACCGGGGCGTCTCCTACCTGGTCGAAAGCCTGGACATCCCGGAGCGCCGGGTCAGGGTCGCGCCGGGCAAGGTCGACTACTACACCCGGGCGCGCGGCCAGAAGACCACCGAGATCCTGGAAGTCCTCGGCCAGTCCCAGGTCCAGGGCGTGCCGGTCTTTCTCGGCCGGCTCAAGGTCACGGAAACCGTCACCGGCTACGAGCGCCGCGCCGCGCGCGGCGGCCAGCTCCTGTCCATCGTGCCCCTCGACTTCCCGCCCCTGGTCTTCGAGACCGAGGGCCTGTGGTGGGTCATCCCGGAAGCGGTCCAGGCCGAGCTCGACCGGCGGCTGTTTCACTTCATGGGCGCGATCCACGCCATGGAGCACGCCATGATCGGCATCCTGCCGCTGTTGGTCCTGACGGACCGAAACGACCTCGGCGGCATCTCCACGCCACTCCACCCCCAGGTCGGCCGGGCCTGCGTCTTTGTCTACGACGGCGCGCCGGGCGGGGTCGGGCTGTCGCGCCTGGCTTTCGCCAAGGCCGAGGAGGCCCTGTCGCGCACCCTGGCCGCCGTGGCCGGCTGCCCGTGCGAGACCGGCTGCCCGTCGTGCGTCCACTCGCCCAAATGCGGCTCCGGCAACCGGCCCATCGACAAGATCGCGGCCAAGTTTCTTCTGGAGACCCTCATGTCCGGGACCATGCCCGAAACCGTCGACTGCCGGCCGGACTGCAACGAACAACCACAATCCAACGAAACCGAACCCGGCCTTCCGGCCGTCGCCGCCCGGCCCGCGCCTCCGGCCCGGTTCGGCGTGCTGGACGTGGAGACCCGACGCTCGGCCGCCGAGGTCGGCGGCTGGTGCAACGCCGACCGCATGGGCGTGTCCGTGGCCATCCTCTACGATTCCCGCCTCGACGATTTCCTGGTCTACCGCGAGGAGGAGCTGCCCGAGCTCTACAAGGCCCTGGCCGCCCTGGACCTCGTGGTCGGATTCAACATCAACCGCTTCGACTACAAGGTCCTGGCCGGCGCGTCGCCCTTCGACGCCCGCGCCCTGCCGACCCTGGACATCCTGGAAAAGGTCCACGCCCGCCTCGGCTACCGCCTGTCCCTGGACGGCTTGGCCAAGGCCACCCTCGGCGCTCGCAAGTCCGCCACCGGCCTCGACGCCCTGGCCTGGTGGAAGGAAGGCCGGCTGGACGACATTATCGCCTACTGCAAGCAGGACGTGGTCGTGACCCGCGACCTGTACCTCTTCGGCCGCGAACAGGGCTTCCTGCTGTTCACGAACAAGGCCGGGAAGACCGTCCGGTTACCCGTGGAATGGTAGGAGGAAAAGATGCCTCCGGCGGCCGGGAGGGGCTAAGCCCCTCCCGGACCCTTATATGGAC
>CAZIJE010000066.1:13895-19294 GCA_964539435.1 uncultured Desulfovibrio sp. | reverse complement strand
CCCGGGCATGAAAGTGATCGTGCTCGACAACATGAAGCGCCGGGGGTCGGAGTTCAACGTGCCGCGTCTGGCGGCCGCGGGCATCCGGTTCGTGCACGGCGACATCCGGTGTCCCGAGGACCTGGAGTTCGAGGACAAGATCGACGTGCTCCTGGAGTGCTCGGCCGAGCCGTCGGTGCTGGCCGGGTTCGGCGGCTCGCCCCGGTACCTGATCAACACCAACCTGTCCGGCACCATCAACTGCCTGGAAGTGGCCCGCAAAAACAAGGCCGATGTGGTGTTTTTGTCCACCAGCCGGGTCTATCCCTACGATCCCATCAACGCCATTCCGGTCCGGGAGGACGAGACCCGGTTCGTGTGGGACGCCGCCGACGGGCCGGCCGGCTGGTCGTCCGAGGGCCTGGACGTGAATTTCGACCTGACCGGCCCCAAGTCCATGTACGGCGCGACCAAGCTGTGCTCGGAGCTGGTGCTGCGCGAATACGAGGCCATGTACGGCGTGCGCTCGGTGGTCAACCGGTGCGGCGTGATCGCCGGGCCGTGGCAGTTCGGCAAGGTGGACCAGGGGGTCTTCTCGCTGTGGATGCAGGCCCACTACTTCAAGCGGTCCCTGGCCTACATCGGCTTCGGAGGCCTGGGCAAGCAGGTGCGCGACCTGCTGCACGCGGACGACCTGTTCGATTTGCTCGATATGCAGCTGGCAAACCTTGAGAAAGCGCAAGGCAAGGTCTATAATGTCGGCGGCGGCACGTTTTCCAGCCTGTCGCTGCAGGAAACCACGCGGCTTTGCCGGGAAATGACCGGCAACGCCATCGAGATCCGGCGCGATCCGGTGAACCGGCCGGCCGACCTGGCCATCTACATCGGCGACAACCGCCGGGTGACGGCCGATTTCGGCTGGCGGCCCAAGCGCAGCGCCGAAACGATCCTGGGGGACCTCTTTGCCTGGGTCCGCGAACACGAGTCGAGCCTGAGGACCCTGGCCGCGCTGTAGGCCGGGAGTCCCGACGGTCCGGCCCAACGCAAGGCGGGCGACATGCAGCAGCGCAAGGTCGATCATCAACGGATGCTGGCGGACGCCCGCAACATGCGGGAAAACATCAGCCGGGCCCGGGGCTACCTGCGGCGCGACGAACTCTACCGGTGCATCGAGGCGGCCAGCGACGCGCTGGTGCTCAAGGGCAACAACTCGGCTCTGGGCCGGGGCCGGTCCGAAGTGGATCTGCTTTTTGCCGAGATGTGCGACGAATTCAGCCGCCACCCCCGGGTGGTGGCGTTTTTAAGCGGCATCGGCATCACCGGGACCCAGTTTCTGCGCTACAAGCCCGGGGACGAGACCCTTCTCATCAAGAAACTGGCCGCCTTTCGGATCAAGATGGAAGAGACCGAGGAGCGGGAGCGGGAGCAGGCGGCCAAGCGCCAGTCCCTGCAGAAGGAGGAGTGGCTCACGCTCGGCCGGGAAAGCCTGGCCCAGAAGAGCTACCCCAAGGGCAAGGTCTACCTGCGCCGGGTGGTGGAGACCTTCGGGGACGAGCCGGACGTGATCCGCGAGGTGGGCCAGCTTTTCATCGAGGCCGGGCTCCTGCTTGAGGCGACGGAGATGCTCTCCCTGGCCATCGAGAAGTTTCCGGCCGACCAGCAAGCCTGGCGGCTGGCCATCGAGGCCTATGACGCGCTCGGCGAGTTCAAGAAGGCCGAGGCCCTGTATCTCGACGCGGTCAGGGCCTTCGGCGGCCACCCCATGACCTTCCTCAACATCGCCAAGTTCTACCTCAAGTGGCACCGCAAGGACGACGCCTACGACTACGCCGTCCGCGCCCTGGACCTGGACCCGAACCTGCGGGAGGCCAAGGCGATCCGGGACAAGACCGAGCGGTAGGCACCTGTCTATTTCCCGATGCAGAACTTGGAAAAGACGGCGTTTATGACGTCGTCGGGCGTGGTTTCGCCCGTGACGCCGGCCAGGGCCGTGGCCGCCGCCTCCAGGCGCACCCCGAGCAGGTCGTAGGGCAGGTCGGCCCGGATGTCCTGGAGGAGCGCGGCCAGCTCGTCCCGGGCCGTGGCCAGGCTTGCGGCCTCGCGGTCGCTCGGGGCCGGCATGTCGGGCTCGCACGGGCCGGCGTCGCGGGTCAGCCGGGCGTGGATCGCGGTCAGAAGCGCGTCCAGACCCAGGCCCGTGCGCGCGGACACGGCCACGGTTTCCAGGCCCGTGGCCAGGAGCATCTCCCCGGGGTCGGGACTGCCGGCCGGCAGGTCTGCCTTGCTCAGCACCGCCAGCACCTTGTCCGGCCCCAGGGTCGCCAGGACCTCGCCGGCCTCGGCATCGGCCACGTAGGGCACGGAACCGTCCACCACGTAGAGCCCCAGGTCGGCCGATCCGGCCAGGGCCAGGCCCCGCGCCTTGCCGGCCTGCTCCACGGCGTCCGGCGTCAGGCGCAGCCCGGCCGTGTCCGTCAGCTTCACGGGCAGGCCGTCCAGGTCCAGCCCCTCTTCCAGATAGTCCCGGGTCGTGCCCGGCAGATCGGCGACCAGGGCCCGGTCCGTGCCGAGGAGCGCATTGAAAAGGCTCGACTTCCCGGCATTGACCCGGCCGAACAAAGCCACCCGCGCTCCGTCGCGAAACGGCCTGGCCCGGCGGCCGGCGGCCAGGAGCCCGTCGATGCGGTCGATCACGGCCTCCACGCCCGCGCCGAACGAGGCCTTGGGCAGGCACTCCACCTCGTCGTCCGGAAAATCCACGGCCAGGCAGACCCCGGCCCGCAGGTCGTCCAGGGCCAGGCCGAGCTCCCGGGCGGCCTGGCCCATGCCGCCGGACAGGCGGGCCAGGGCCAGGTCGGCGGCGGCCTCGCCCCGGGCGGCGATGAGCTCGGCCACGGCCTCGGCCTGGGACAGGTCCAGGCGGCCGCTCAAGTAGGCGCGGCGGGTGAATTCCCCGGGGCCGGCCGGCCTGGCCCCGTAGGCGAAGACCGCGGCCAGGACCGACCGGAGCACGGCCGGCGAGCCGTGGCAGAAAAATTCCACCGTGTCCTCGCCGGTGTAGCTGCCCGGTCCCGGCATGAAGGCGGCCATGGCGTCGTCCAGGATCCGGCCCGACGGGGCCCGCAGGACGCCGTGGTGCAGGTGGTAGGGGCGCAGTCCGGAGAAGCCGGGCCGGGGCGACAGGAAGAGCCGCGAGGCAACGGCCAGGCTGTCCGGCCCGCTGACCCGGACGATGCCGACCGCGCCGCGTCCCGGCGGCGTGGCCACGGCCGCGATGGTGTCCAGGGCTGTTTCGGTCGTGGCGGCCATGGGGCCGGCTATCCCTTGGCCGCGCACGAGGACCGGGCCAAGAGGGCCTTGATGCCCTTGCCCATGCGGGCGATGCCCTCGGCGATGCGTTCCGGGTCGGCGTTGGAGAAGTTGAGCCGCAGGGACCGCTCCCCGCCGCCATCCACGAAAAACGGCCCCCCGGGCACGAAGGCCACCTTTTCCTTGATGCACAGGTCGAACAGGTCGAAGGCCGAGCAGCCCTCGGGCAGGGTCACCCACAGGAACATGCCGCCCTCGGGCTCGGTGCAGGTCACTGCGGCCGGGAACTCCGCCTTGATCCGCGCGACCATCAGGTCGCGCTGGGCGCCGTAGGCGGCCCGGATGGAGGCGATGTGGGCGTCGAGGTCGTTGTCGGCCAGGTACTGGACCAGGATCCGCTGGACCAGGGTCGAGCAGTGGAGGTCCGAGGCCTGCTTGGCCGTGACCAGCTTGGGCAGGGTGTCGGGCGTGGCCACCACCCAGCCCAGGCGCAGGCCCGGGGCCGCGATCTTGGAAAAGGTGCCGAGGAGGTAGGCGTCCTGGGTCAGGAAGCTGGTCACCGGCGGCAGGGCGTCGCCGAAAAACCGCAGCTCGCCGTAGGGGTCGTCCTCCACGAAGACCGTGTCGGACATGCGCAGGACCTCGGCCACGGCCCGGCGGGCGGCCAGGGAATAGGTCAGGCCCGACGGGTTCTGGAAGTTCGGCACGGCGTAGAACATCTTGGCCGACCGCGACAGCACGACCTCGGTCAGGCGGTCGATGTCCGGCCCCTCCGGGCCCAGCGGCACGCCGGCGAAGGTCGGTTCGAAGATGGAAAAGGCCTGGATGGCCCCGATGTAGCCGGGCAGCTCCACGGCCACCAGGTCGCCGGGGTCGAGGAAGACCTTGCCGAGGAGGTCCAGGCTCTGCTGGGAGCCGTTGGTGATCAGGATGTTGGCCGGGTCCACGGTCAGGTTCTTTTTCGCCTTGTACCGGGCCGCGATCCACTCGCGCAGGGCCGGCTCGCCTTCGGTCACGGAATACTGGAGCGCGGCCGGTCCGTTTTCGGCCAATACCCGGGCGGCGGCGTCGGCCATGGGGCCGGTGGGGAAGAGATCGGGCTTGGGCAGGCCGCCGGCGAAGGAGATGATGGACGGATCGGCGGTGACCTTGAGGATCTCGCGGATAAACGAGCGTCGCACCTGGGACATGCGTTTGGCGAAAGCGGGCACGGCTGTGACCTCCTTGTGTGTGGAGGCCGCGAGGAGGGGTCCGTCGGACAGGCTGACGGGCCGGGGGCGCGGCCGGTTGGCGCATCCTAGACCCGACCGGCCGGAGATCAAAGCGTTTTCCGCCGCTGGCCTCGTGTGACGTCCCTGAAAAAATACGATCGTATTTTTTCAAAAAAACATAAAATCTACAGTATGTTGTCCATGGGTCAGGCCTGCTCGTGTTTCGCGGACGCGACACTAGCGGTTGCCGATGCGGCCGCCCAGGGCGAATTCCAGGTTGACCAGGGCGGCCTGCTCGTCGCGCAGGGCCTGGTTGTGGCGCAGCCGCTCGCGCAGGAGCTCGAGCTTGGCCTCCAGGGCGGCGAGTTCGGAGAGCTGCATGGCCCTGGCGTAGGTGTCGGCCCACTTGGCCGCCCGCCGGGCCGGGGGCAGGACGCCGCCGGCCAGGCCCTCGGCCGTGGCCCGGGCCAGCTGGGCCTCTTCCAGGGCCCGGATGGCCGCTTCCCTGGCCTCGGCCCGGGCCTCCTGGAGCAGCCGCCCGGCCTGGCGGACCCGGAAGGCGGCCTTGGCCTTCTGGGCCTGGTTCTGGTCGAAGATCGGCAATTTGACCGAGGCTCCGGGGCCGACGGTCCGGTTGCTCTCGATGTCGTATTCGTAGCCAGCCCCGACCTCGAAGTCCTTGAGCCACCGCACGGCCTCCAGGTCCGCGCCGCCCTGGGCCGCCTGCACGGCGTAGGCCGCGGCCCGGACCCGCAGGTTGTTGGCCTCGGCAAAGGCCACGGCCCCGGCCGTGTCCGGCAGGGCGGACGGCTGGTCCGGGACCTCGCCGGCGATGTCGAAGTCCTGGTCCGGCGCAAGGCCCATGACCCGGGCCAGCCGGGCCTTGGCCACTGTGGCCCT
>CAZIJE010000066.1:0-13885 GCA_964539435.1 uncultured Desulfovibrio sp. | reverse complement strand
TCGTGGACCTCAAGGGCGGCCCGGGCCGTCCCGGCCTCCAGGGCGGCCAGCCTGGCCTCGTCGGCCAGGCCGAACTCGCTGTAGGTCTTGCCGGCGGCGGACAGCTTTTTGACCTCCGCGGCCACGGCCTCGGCCAGGGCCTGGCTGCGCCGGGCATAGGCCAGCTCCAGCCAGGCCAGCTTGGCCTCCCTGGCGGCGGCCATGGCGTCGTGGCCCACGGTCAGGATCTCGCGCTCCAGTTCGGCCTGGGCCTTGGCCTGGCGGGGCTTGATCTCGGCCAGGTCCGAGACCGAGACCATGGCCTGGCCGGCCAGGCTGCCAAGCGGGCCGCCCGCGAAAAGCGGGAACCCGAACAGCACGGCCAGGGACGGGTTTTGCGGCAGCCCGGCCTGGACCACGTCGGCCCGGGCCACGCCGATCTCCTCGAACCGGGCCTGGACGCCCGGGTTGTTGCACAGGGCCAGGCGCACGGCGTCGCGCATGGTCACGCCCCGGGCCAGGACGGCCCGGACCTCCTTATCCACAAAGGCCGCGTCCTCGGGCGTGCGGACCCACAGGGGCTGGGCGTCCTCGGCCGCGGCCACCAGGGCGGCCGCCTTGGCGAAATCGGCCTCGGGCCGGACCTTGGCGCACCCGGCCGCGGCCAGGAGCAGGCAGCAAAGAAGAAGGGTCCTGGCCATGCTACTGTCCTCCGTGTTGGCCGTGTCCGGCATGGGGCGTGGCCGGGGCCGGCCGGGCGTCCGGCACGGGGGCGGGGGCCGGTTCGGGCGCGTGGCCGTGGCCGGCGTTGGGGCCGGTTCCAGAGCCGGCCGGGGCCACGTCGAAGAGCATGGTCATGCCGCCCATGGACATGAGCCCCATGGGGACGTTGGCGTGGCCGTTCACCACGTGGTGGAGCTTGTGGCAGTGCATGTGCCAGTAGCCGGGGTGGGTGAAGGTGAAGTCCACGTCCCGGGTGGTGCCCGGGGGCACGTTGACGGTGTTGCCGGGCCACTGGGCCGACTCCGGGATGGGGCCGCCCTCGGTGCCGGTGACCCGCCAGGTCACGCCGTGGAGGTGGATGGGATGGGCGTGCAGGTTGGACAGGTTGGCGAAGCGCAGGCGGACCGTCTGGCCCACGGCGGCCGTCATCACCCCGGTGGAGGGGCCGGCCTTGCCGTTGAAGGTGAACCAGTTGGGGTCGGTGGAGGTCACGTCCACATAGGGGTTTCCCGGCAGGAAAAACCACTCCTGGAGCAGGATGGCGTAGTCCCGGTCCACCCGGCGCGAGCCGTCGGACGGGTGGATGATGAAAAAGCCGCCCAGGCCCATGCCGACCTGCTTTTTTTCGTTGAACGACGAGTGGTACATGTAGGTGCCGACCTGGTGCACCGTGAATTCGTAGACATAGGTCTGGCCGGGCCGGATCGGGGGCTGGGTCAGGCCGCCCACGCCGTCCTGGTCGTTTGGCACTTCCAGGCCGTGCCAGTGGATGCTGGTGGCTTCGGGCAGCTCGTTTTTGACCAGGATGCGGACCCGGTCGCCCTGGACCACCTCGATGGCCGGTCCGGGCACCGAGCCGTTGAATCCCCACAGCCGGGCCTTTTTCGGGATGTCCATGCCGTGCATGGCGCCCATGGCCCGGTGCCACCGTTCCCAGACCGTGCCCCGGGCCGGGGGGCCGTCGAGGAGCAGCCGCTCCACGGGCTGGGCCGTCAGGCGAAAGACCTTGACGTCGCCGTCCAGGTCGTAGCCCAGGGTCGGCACGTTCGGGGTCATGACCACGCCGGTCCCCTTGCCGGTCAGGGGCGGAGGCGGGCTGACGCGGATGCCGGGATCGCGCCAGGGGACGATCCGGCCGCCGTGCCCGGCATGGCCGCCCTCAGCGGCCGCCCCGTCCATGTCCATGCCTTGGTGGTCCCTATCCATGCCGCCGTGGCCGGCATGGCCGGCGTCCCGGGCGGCCTGGTCGGCCTTGGCCAGGGCCGGGGCGGCGGCGAAAAACGGGGCCAGGGCGGACAGGGCCAGAAACCGCCGGCGTCCGGGCCGGGGCTCGGGGGGCGAGGTTCGGGCCAGCCAGTTGCGGATGCGTTGCGCCATGCCGGGCATCGTGCCTCCTCGGGCCTGGGTGGAGGGCGGGGAACGGGGCGTTCCCGACCGCTGGGATCAGGAAAGGTGAAGCACGAATCAAGGGGAAAAGGCAACCGCCGGGAAGGGCGGGCCCAAGGGCCGGACGGGCCGGGCGGTCAGGCCCCGAGGTCGTTCCAGAGGGCGTCCAGGGCCGCCCGGCGATGGAGCGGGGCATAGGCCGCGGCCGTAAGGCGGGCGCTTTCGCGCACCGTCTCCAGGGCCGGGCCGCCTTCGGTCCACAGCCGGGCCGCCCGCTCCAGGCAGGTCGCGGCCCCGAACACGTCGTTGTCGGCGGCGAAAAATCCGTTGCCGCCCCAGGGCGCGTCTCGGAGGGGCACGGACGGGACATGGCCGCCATCCCCGGCCTGGCGCATGTAGTCGAAGCCGCCGAACCCGGCGAACCCGGCCACGACGCAGCCGCAGGCCATGGCTTCGAGGGGCGGCAGGGGACAGCCCTCGGGAAAGCCGGTGGCCAGGAAGACGTGGCAGCTCCGCAGGGCCTCGGCCACGCCGTCCGGCGGCAGGCCGTCGATGGCCACCCACTCCAGGGCCAGGCCCGTGCGCGGGGCCCGGGCCTCGGCCATGCGGCGGATCATGGCCGCCAGGGCCTTGTTTTTCCGGGGCATGAACCCGACCCGGACCGGCCGGGGCGCGGGCTTGGACACGGGCGGAAAAAAGCGGGCCGGATCGATGGCCGGCCGCAGGACCGGCGGCACGGTCCCCAGGGCCTCGCCGATGAACCGGGCCACCGGATCGGACACGGCCACGAAGGAGACCGGCAGGTTTTCCCAGCCGACCCCGTCCGGCAGGCCGTTCCACAGGTAGGCCCAGTTCTGGCAGTAGACGACGCAGCGCGCCCCGGCGGCCAGCCCCGGGGCCAGGGCGTTGGGCCAGCCCTCGGGCACGAGGTGGATGTCGCCCGGCCCCAGGCCCGTGGCCCCCAGGGAGACGACCGGCAGGTCCGGGGGCAGGGCCAGGGGCGTGGCCCCGGCCTCCCGCAGGACGAGCCGCACGTCCCGGCCGGCGGCGGCCAGGAGCGCGGCGGTGTCGAGCAGCACGGCCAGGCCGCCGGAGACGGTGCGCAGCGGCGGCAGAAAGACGAAGGTGCGTCCCACGGAAGTCCCGTAGTGTCGGCGGGCGGTTGCCGGCACGGTTTCAAAAGGCTAACACGATTGGCGCGGCGTTTCGCCACCGTGATGCCGCAAGGAGCCGCCATGCGCAACAACAAGGATGCCGTCCTGGACCTGTCCCTGACCCCGGAGGACACGGCCGTGCCCGTCCTCGGCGCGACGACCTACGACAACCCCAAGCACGCCGGCGCGTTCGTCTCCGACGCGGGAGGCATCCTGGTCGGCATCACCAAGGGCACGGTCTCCTGCGAGGGGGCCACGCCGGTCTTTTTCGAAGAAGCCGGTCCCCGGGAAAAACTCTTTTTCTCCCCGCAAAAGACCAAGATCGCCATCGTCACCTGCGGCGGCATCTGCCCGGGCGTCAACGACGTCATCCGGTCCATCGTCATGGAGGCCCACCACCAGTACGGCGTGGCCGCGACGCTCGGCATCCGCTACGGGCTTCGCGGGTTCATCCCGTCGTGCCGCCACGACGTGCTGGAGTTTTCCCCGGAAAACGTGGCCGAGATCCACCAGTTCGGCGGCACCATCCTCGGCTCCTCGCGCGGCCCCCAGCCCGTGGACGAGATCGTGGACGCCCTGGAGCGGCTCGGCATCGGGTTTTGCGTCTGCATCGGCGGGGTGGGCACCATGCGGGCCGCCGCCGCCATCCAGGCCGAGATCGCGGGTCGGGGCCTGAGCATCGGCATCGTGTGCATCCCCAAGACCGTGGACAACGACATCCATTTCGTGTCCCGGGCCTTCGGCTTCCTGACCGCCGCCGAACAGGCCACGGAATCCATTGCCTGCGCCCATGTCGAGGCCCTGGGCGCGCCGTTCGGCATCGGCCTGGTCAAGCTCATGGGCCGGCAGTCCGGGTTCATCGCGGCCGAGGCCAGCATGGGGCTCAAGCACGTCAACATGGTGCTCGTGCCCGAGGAGCGGTTCGCCCTGGCCGGTCCGGGCGGCATCCTGGACGTGCTGGAACACCGGCTGGCGGCGCGCGGCCACGCCGTGATCGTGGCGGCCGAGGGCGCGGGCCAGCACCTGGTGCCGCCGACCGGCCGGACCGACCCGTCGGGCAACCCGGTGCTGGGCGATTTCTGCGGCCTGTTGGCGGCGGAAATAAAACGGTATTTCAAGGACCGGGCCCTGCCGGTGACGCTCAAGGTCATCGACCCGAGCTACATCGTGCGGTCCGTGCCGGCCAATGCGGCCGACGCGGTCTACTGCGGCTTTCTCGGCCGCCTGGCCGTGCACGCCGGCATGGCCGGCAAGACCGGAATCATGATCGGCACGGTCAACGACCGTTACGTCCACGTGCCCCTGCCGCTCACCATCCGGGAACGCAAGCGTATCGACATCCGTTCCGACTACTGGCAGGCCGTGCTCGACTCCACAGGCCAGCCCCGGTTCACGGAAGATCCCTCCTAGAGTTGCGCGAAGGAGACCCCATGCCCCTGACCCTGCCCGAGGTCCTGGCCGCCATCCGGCCCGTGGACCAGGCGCTTTTTCCCGTGGCAAAGGCCCACCTCGACAACCTGACCAAGCCGCGCGGCAGCCTCGGCCGGCTGGAGGAGCTGGCGGCCAGGCTGTTCGCCATCTCCGGCGGCCAGGCCCCGTGCGTCGATCCGGCCCGCATCTACGTCTGCGCCGGGGACCACGGCGTGGCCGCGGAAGGCGTGAGCCTTTTCCCCCAGGAAGTCACCCGGCAGATGGTGGCCAATTTCCTGGCCGGCGGGGCGGGCATCAACGTCCTCGGCGACACGGCCGGGGTGGACATCCGGGTGGTGGACGCCGGCTGCCTGGGCGAGCCCTTTCCGGACCATCCCCGTTTCGCCGGCTGCCGGGTGGCCTCGGGTACGGCCAACCTGGCCGCCGGCCCGGCCATGAGCCGGGTGGTCTGCGAGGAGGCCCTGCTTCTGGGCGCGTCCCTGGCCATGGCGGCCAAGGAGGAGGGGGTCAGGGCGCTTGGCACGGGCGACATGGGCATTGCCAACACCACGCCGTCCACGGCCCTTTTCTGCGCCTACCTGAACCTTGCCCCCGAGGCGATCACCGGTCCGGGCACGGGCCTGGACGCGGCCGGAGTCGGACGCAAGGCGGCCATCGTGGCCAAGTCCCTCAAGCTCCACTGCGACGTGGTGACTTCCGGCGATCCCGTGGCCATCCTGGCCACCTTCGGGGGCCTGGAGATCGCCTGCCTGGCCGGCCTGGTCCTCGGCGCGGCCGCCAGCCGGATGCCCATCGCGGTGGACGGCTTCATCTCCACCGCCGCCTACGTGGCGGCCCGGGCCATGGCCCCGGCCGTGGCCGACTACGCCGTGCTGAGCCACGCCTCGGCCGAGCCCGGCTACCAGGCCATCACCCGGGCCATGGGGGCCAGACCGCTGCTCGACCTGGGCCTGCGCCTGGGCGAGGGCACGGGCGCGGCCCTGGCCCTTTTCCTCTTGCGGGCCAGCGCCAACGTCTACAACAACATGGCCACCTTCGCCTCGGCCGGCGTCAGCTGCGGGGACTAGGGCAGGCAACGGGCAACGCGGCCCGGGCGGCACAGGATCAAGCCGGCCGGGCCGCCGGCCGGCGCAGGAGCAGGGCCCCGGCCACGGCCGTGAGCGGCGCGGCCGTGACCAGGCCGAAACTGCCGACCAGGGTGTTGGCGATCTCGGCGGCCACGTGGGGCATGGTGGCCACGTTGGCCAGGGGCACGCCCTGGGCCATGACAACCATGAGCAGGGCCACGCTGCCGCCGCAGTAGGCGAGGAGAAGCGTGGTGGCCATGGTGCCGACCACGACCCGGCCGACCCGAAGCCCGGACAGGCACAGCCGGCCCCGGCCGATGGCCGGGTGGTGGGCCGCCACCTCGGCCTGGCTCGCGGCCACGTCCATGGCCACGTCCATGATGGCTCCGCTGGCCCCCAGGCAGACGGTGGCCAGAAACATCCGCCCCAGGTCCAGGTGGGCATAGCCGGTGTAGAGGAGCGTCTCGGCAAAGGGGCGGACCGCGCCGGGCAGGGCGAACCCCGGGGCCGTGGCCAGGGCGAGCAGGCAGGTGACGGCCACGCCGCCAAGGGACCCGAGATAGGCGGCCAGGGCCTTGCGATTGGCTCCGCCGACCAGGAAGACCACCCCGGCCATGAGCAGGGCCAGCACGCCGAGGGCCACGAGCAGCGGATCATGGCCGCGCAGGAACAGCGGCACCAGGACCTTCCACAGGAGCAGGGCGGCGAAGGCGAACGACAACACGGCCCGCGCGCCGGTCAGGCCGGCGTAGGCCACCAGGGCCAGGGCGAAGAGCCCGAGCAGCCAGCCCTGGAGACCGAGCCGCCAGTGGTCCTGGGCCACGGCCGACACGATCTCCCCGTTTCGCAGCGACAGGACGAGCAAGGCCGTGTCGCCCGGCGCGAACACCTTGTCCATCTCCAGTTTTCCCAACAGGATGTTGTCGGCCACGATGGTTTGACCGGCAAACGGGCCTGAGAGCGGCTCGGCCGTGACCCGCTGCTCGCCCTCGCGCACGATGCCGTACTGGCGCACGTGGGCGTTGTCCACGGCCAGTATCCGGGCCTTGACCTGGACCGCGTCGGCCGGCAGGCGCTCCTCGAACCCGGTGGGCCAGCACCACAGCGCCACGGTCAGGGCGGCGAAGACCAGGACCAGGGCCAGGTCCCGGCGCGGAAACAGTCCGGCAGGCAGCATACGGTTCCTTGCGCAGTGCAACACGGTCTGCGGGGTTGCGACGGATACCCTCCGCCACAACCCCACTGCATTCCCTTCCAGGGGGTCCGGGGGGGATGATCCCCCCCGGCCGCCGGAGGCCTCTTCCTCTTCCCTTTTCCCGCTACTTCGCGGCCACGGCGGTTTCGCCCAGGG
The DNA here is from genome assembly GCA_964539435.1 of uncultured Desulfovibrio sp. GTDB lineage: Bacteria > Desulfobacterota > Desulfovibrionia > Desulfovibrionales > Desulfovibrionaceae > Solidesulfovibrio. The sequence goes on along the minus strand of CAZIJE010000066.1, from coordinate 6,794 downwards.
CGGCGGCGATCCGGCGGGACAGGTCGGTGTTGTCGTAGAAGCCGGCAAAGGCCTGGCTGCCCGGCCCCTGGGCCGAGGTCACGACCGGCACGCCGGTGTGGGAGTAGCTGGTCCAGCCGAGGCCGGCCTTGTTGCCGAGGATGTGGGTCAGGGTCACGGCCAGGGGCTCGTAGCCGCCATAGGCCCGGTAGTCCATCTCATGGGTCGGCTTGTCCTTGCCGTGCTCCATGCTGCGGGCAAAGGCGTCCTTGACCGCGGCCAGTTCGAAGTCCTTCAGGTACAGGCCGTGGGGATCGGCCGGGGAGGTGTTGTCTTCATTGGGCTTGGGCGCGCTTTTCATGGCCTCCTGGTCGGCCTCGGTGGGTACGATCAAGCCGAAGCTTTCCTTGATCATGGGGGCGACGTCCTCGAATTTGGCGGTCGCGGCGTCGTGGGTCTTCTTGTATTCCGCCAGCGCGGCCGAGAACTTGAGGAACGAGTCCTTCTGGTTTTTCAGGTATTCGTAGTAGTTGCCGTAGCGGGTGCCGGCAAACCCGAGGGTCAGGCCGCCGGTCTCGTGGTCGCCGGTGACCACGATGAGCGTTTCGTCGGGGTGGGCGGCGGCGAATTTCACGGCCTCGGCCACGGCCGCGTCCAGGGCCAGGGTATCCTGGATGGAGGCGGCGGCGTCGTTGGCGTGGCAGGCCCAGTCGATCTTGCCGCCCTCGACCATGAGGAAAAACCCCTTGGGACTGTCCAGCAGTTCGATGCCCTTGGCCGTGTATTCGGCCAGGGTCAGTCCCTGGCCGTCCCCGTCCAGGGCGTAGGGCAGGGCCTTGTCCGCGTCCAGCGTCGGGTTGACGGCCACGAGCTTGACGCCGGGCCTGGCGTCGAGGATGGCCTGGCGGGTGTCGGGCATGGCATAGCCCGCCGCCTTCAAGGCGGCCACGGCGTCGGGCTTGTCGCCCTCCTTCTTGGACTTCTTGCCGGCCGGGTCCTTGAAGCCGCCGCCGCCGAAGTAGTCGAACCCGCTTTTGGCCGCTTCCAGCGCGATCTCGTAGTAGTTGTTGCGGCTCTCCTGATGGGCGTAGAAACTGGCCGGCGTGGCGTGGTCCAGGGAGACGCTGGAGACGATGCCGACCTTCATGCCCTTGTCCCGGGCCTTTTCGGCCAGGGTCGGGACAGGCTTCTTGGCCCCGTCCACGCCGATGGCCCCGTTGTAGGTCTTGACGCCCGAGGCGATGGCCGTGCCGGCCGCGCCCGAGTCCGTGATGATGGAATTGAGCGACGACGTGGCCGTCAGGCCCTGGACCGGCATCCTGTCCATGGCGAGCAAGAACGCGCCTGGCGCGGGCTTGCCGTCGCGGGCGGCCAGGAACTGCTCGGCCGCGCCGCGCTGGGCCAGGGCCATGCCGTCGCCGATGAAGAGGAACACGTATTTCGAGGTCGGCCCGGCATCGGCCCGGACCGTGGCCGCGGCCAGAAACAGCACGGCCAGGACGATCCAGGCCACCCGGTTGACGGACGAGGCGGCAAAAGGCGGCAAGACGTGTCGGCGCATGGCAATACCTCCGCGTACGTTATGGGCCTTGGGATAGCCCGGCTTGTGTGACGGCGCAATGGCGCGGCCGTTGCAATTATCCGGCCTCCGGCGGGAAGGGAAAGGAAGGAAGCCTTGGCGGCCGGGAGGGGGGCACCCCCTCCCGGGCCCTCCCGGGTCCGTGGCGCGGAAAAGAGCGGTCCCGCGCAGGGCGGCCTTGGGCTTGGGCGACGCCCGGAACGCGGCGGCCCTTGCCCGGCCGGGCCGGTTGCCGTAACAGGAACGTACCGCAACCCAAGCAGCACAACACCGGGCGCGGCCGTGGCGGCGGCGCGGACAAGGGCGATCGGGCATGGCGAGCGTCAATATCGGGGATCTGGCCTGCGGCATGGTCCTGGCCGGGGACGTGTGCGGCGCGCATGGCCGCAAGCTTTTGGCCGGCGGCACGGTCCTGGCGGAAAACCACCTGCGGGTGCTGCGGATCTGGGGCGTGAGCCAGGTCGACATCGTTGCCGGGAACCCGGCCGCGGACGCCTCCTGCCCGTCTGCCGTCGGTCCCGACCCCGAGGCCCTGGCCCGCGCCGACGCCCGCTTCGCCATTGCCGGACGTGGCCACCCGGCCGTCGACGAACTGTACCGGCAGTGCCTGAAGGACATGCCCGTCGTTTCCGGCCCCGGTCCACTGCCGCCGGAGCCCCATGCTTCCGACCTGGCCCTGCCGGCCCTGCCGCAAAGTCCCGAGGCCCTGGTCCAGGCGGACCCGGCCCTGGCCAGCTTTCCGGACGTCTATTTCCGCCTGCAGGAGGCGATCAACGATCCCGGAGCCTCGGCCGGCCACATCGCGGGCATCATCGGCCGCGATCCCGGTCTGGCGGCCAGCCTGCTGCGCCTGGCCAACAGTCCGCTCTACGGCCTGCCCCGGCCCATCGACTCCCTGGCCCGGGGGGTGATGGTCATCGGCGCCCGGGAGCTGACCCAGCTGGCCCTGGGCGTGGCCGTGGTGGGCCGGTTCCGGGACATCCCCGACGGGTGCCTGACCATGCGCCAGACCTGGGAGCACGCCGTGGGCTGCGCCGTCCTGGCCCAGGTCCTGGCCGTGCACCTGGGCCTGCCCCGGGAGCGGCTGTTCGTGGCCGGCCTGCTCCACGACCTCGGCCGCCTGGTTCTGTTGCGCCGGTTTCCCCTGCACATGGCCAAGGCCGTGGCCTTGGCCCGCCGACAGGGCCAGGCCGTGGCCGAGGCCGAGCGGGAAGTCTTTGATTTCGACCACGCGGCCGTGGGGGCGGCGCTTCTGGCCCACTGGCGGCTGCCGCCGGACCTGGCCGAAGCCGTGGGCGGACACCACGGAGACGGGGAGACCGGCCTGGACGCGGCCGTGGTGCATGTGGCCGACGTGGCCGCCGTGGCCGCCGGATTCGGCTCCAACGGCTCGCCCCTGGTGCCGCCCCTTTCCGGGCCGGCCTTCGACGCCCTGAACCTCGCCCCGAGCGTCCTGCCCGTGGCCCTGTCCCAGGCCAGGCGGCAGGTCGGGGACATCGTGGCCACGCTTGTGTCCTGAGGCCTTCCATGGAAGCAGACGCCCGACTGCGTTTTCTGGCCGCCCGGGTCGAGAGCTTGAGCCGCGAAAAAGAGGCCGCCCTGGCGGCCCTGACCGCGGCGGCCGGGCTTGGCCACTTCGACACCGGCTACACGCGCCTGGACAGCCCGGAACCCATCTTGCGGGAAATCGCCCTGCGCGTCCGGGAATTCCTGCCCCTCGACGCCGTGGCCCTGTACCTGGTCGACGAGGCCACCCAGGACATGGTCTTGTCCCTGTGCGTCGGCGACGCTCCGGGATTTGATCCCGAGGCCGAGGTGGCGGCGCTGATCGCCGACCACTCCTTTGCCTTGGCCCTGCGGCAGGCCGGCTCCCTTTTCTACGCGCCGAAGGCCACGACGGGCCGGCTGCTGCTCCATCCCCTGGCCACGCCGTCCCGGGTGCGCGGCATGTTCCTCGGCCACCTGGCCGACGGGGCCGAGCCGGCGCCGGATACGGTGTTGGCCCTTTTGACCGTGGTCCTCAACGCCGGCGCGGCGGCCCTTGAAAGCTACGCCCTCTACCGGGTGCTGCGCGAGGTCAACGCCGGGCTCGAACGCAAGGTGGCCGAGCGCACGGCCGCGCTCCAGGCCGCCTACGACGAGGTCCGGATCGTGGTCGATTCCCTGCCGGCCGGGGTGGCGGTCATCGATCCCGACACCCACCGCATCGTGGACGTCAACCAGGCCGGCGCGGTCATGATCGGCCTGCGGCGCGAGGAGATCGTCGGCCGGCGGTGTTTCGACTGCTTCTGCCCGGCCCAGCAGGGCAAGTGCCCCCTGGTGGACGGCGGGCAGGCCATGTCCAGCGTCGAGCGGGTCCTGCGCGACGCCTCGGGCCGGGAGACGCCGGTGATAAAAACCGCCGTCCGGGCGAGCCTCGGCGGCCGGGACTGCATTATCGAAAGCTTTGTGGACATCTCGGAGCAGAAAAAGCTCACGGCCCTGCGCGAGGACGTGGAGCGCATGACCCGCCACGACCTCAAGGCCCCGCTGACCGGCATCATCAGCCTGCCGGACGTGCTCATGGCCGACCCGGACCTGGCCGAGGGCCACCGGGACCTGCTCGGCCTGGTCAAGGAGGCCGGGCTCAAGATGCTCGGCATGATCAACCTGTCGCTCGACCTCTACAAGATGGAGACCGGGACCTATGCCCTGGTTCCTCGGCCCGTGGACCTGGCCCGGGTGCTCGGGAGCGTGGCCCGGGACCTGCAAAGCCACGCCAGGGCCAAGGGCTTGGCCATCCGGTTCGAGACGGACGGCCGGGAGGGACTGGACGGTCCGGTGGTGGCCCTGGGCGAGGAGTTGCTCTATTTTTCGCTGTTCGCCAACCTGCTCAAGAACGCGGTGGAGGCCTCGCCCGAGGGCGGGACGGTCACCGTTTCCCTGATCGGCCGGGACCGTGTCTGGGCCGTGATCCACAACTTCGGGGCCATTCCGGAAGACGTCAGGCGCCGGTTCTTCGAGAAGTACGCCACCAGCGGCAAACCCGGGGGCACGGGGCTCGGGGCCTACAGCGCCCGGCTCATCGTCGAGAACCTCGGCGGCGACATCACCTTCCTGACCGACGACGACGCCGGCACCTCCCTCTATCTGTCGCTCCCCCGGCCGGCTCCCGACCTGCCTGCGGACGCGGCTTCCTCGCTCCGATGACCGGACCGGCCTCGTCTTGAGTCGTCCGGCGGCCGGCTCAGCCGGCCCCGGCCTCGGCCAGGGGCAGGGTCACGACCACCCGGGTGCCGTCCTGGGTCAGCCCCATGGAGATGCCGCCCGAGTATTTGCGCGTGATGGTCTTGGCCATGGCCAGGCCCATGCCCGTGGCCATGGGCTCGCTGGAATGGAAGGGGCTGAAGATGCCGGTCAGTTCGGCGGTGGTGAGGGTCTGGCCGGTGTTGTCGATGGTCAGGACCGCAAAACCGGGCCGGCCGTCGGACGGCTGGCAGCGGACGGCGACGCGCGGGTCGTCGGGCGCGGCGTAGCGGAAGGCGTTGTCGAGCAGGGCGGACAGCAGGGAATCCAGGTCCGGCGCGGCCATGGCCAGGACCGAGGCCTCGGGCGCGACGTCCACGGCCACAGCGGTTCCCGGATGCCGGGAAACGGCCCGGACCCGGGCCAGGACCTCGCCGAGGACCGGAGACAGGGGCGTGGCCACGGCCGCTGGTTCGCGCTCCGTGGCGTCCATGTAGCGGGTCACGGACCGGGCCAGGGATTCGAGCCGGATCGCCTCCTCGAGCACCACCTGGGCCGAGGTCGCCACCTCCGGGTCCTGGCCGCGCAGGCGCATGAGCCTTCTCGCCTGGCCGCCGATGGCCGCGATGGGGTTGCGGACCTGGTGGGCCAGGCCCTGGATGACCTCGAGTTCGCAGCGGGTGGCGAAGGTGACAAAGGCGTCGGTCTCCACGAGCAGGCTGAAGTCCACCATGGCGTCGATGCCGCGCAGGGCCCCGGACAGCTCCTTTGCCGGCAGGAGGGCTGCGGCCTTCTCGTGCAGGTGGACCCGGGCCAGGGCGTAGGCGGTGCTGATCAGCCGGTGGTCCACGTTGTAGGCCACATGGGCCTGGCCGCTGCGCCACAGCCGGGTGAGGAGCTCGTCGCCGAGCCCCAGGGTGAAGAGGCCGGAATACCAGTCGGCCCAGTTGCGCAGGAGCTTCGGCGGATCGGGCAGGTTCTCCTGGACGATCCGCAACTGGGGCATCTCCAGCACGAACGCCTGGATCCGCGCGGCAAAGGCCTCGGGCTCGGCCCCCAGGGTGTCGGTCCACCGGGCCAGGGGGTTGCCGGTCAGTTCCGAGAGGCCGAGGAGCTCGCGGAAACGTCGCAGCCGTTCGGTGGGGATGTCGGCGAGGTGCATGGCCGCCTCCTTGGTCGGATGGTGCGCCGCCCGCGACGAAAAAGGACGGTCTCCCAGCCATACCCGGGTTTGGCCCGCGTGAAAAGAAACTCCTCCCGAAAACGGTCCTGGGCCCGGCCGTGGCGCGGCTGGACGGCCGCGCTGTTGCCAAGGCCGGTGAAATCGGTCACTACACGATAGGACATCCCCCATCGGGGACCGGTTATTGCGCAACCAGCCACCAAGGAGCCTGTATGAGCGATCTGATCGTTGTCGGGTATGACGACATGTTCAAGGCCGAGGACGTGCGGCTCAAACTCCTCAAGATGCAGAAGGAATACCTGGTCGACCTGGAAGACGCGGTGGTGGCCGTGAAAAAGCCGGACGGCAAGGTCAAGCTCAACCAGATGTACCACCTGGCCACGTCCGGGGCCATCGGCGGCGGCTTCTGGGGGGCGCTGATCGGGCTGATCTTTCTCAACCCCCTCCTCGGCGCGGTGGTCGGAGCCGGGGCCGGGGCCACGGCCGGCGCCTTGTCCGACGTCGGCATCGACGACGATTTCATGCGCAAGCTGGCCGAAACCCTGCAGCCCGGCACGTCGGTCCTGTTCGTGCTCATCCGCAAGATGACGGCGGACAAGGTCCTGGCCGAGCTGACCGGCACCGGCGGCCGCGTGCTCCAGACATCGCTGTCCCACGAGGACGAGGGCAAGCTGCAAGCCGCCCTGGACGCCGCCACGGCCGGGTCCTGACGGAGGGAGAGAAGAAACGGGGCTCCGCCCCGCGCCCCGGGGGGGGGGGGGGGGAGCCCCCGCCCCCCCCCGCGGGGGGGGGGGGGGGGGGGGGGGCGCCCCCCCGGGGGGCGGGGGG
>CAZIJE010000065.1:0-19645 GCA_964539435.1 uncultured Desulfovibrio sp. | reverse complement strand
GTTGCGGGTCAGCGCGGCCCGCAGCCGCAGGGCCTCCCGGGGGATGCCGCGCACCACCGCCCTGGGCGCGGCCGGGGCCGCCGGCGCGGGTTGCACGGCCGGGACCGGCTTCGCGGCCGGCGGGGCCGTCGCCTGCTTGCAGCCGGCGACCAGGAGCGCGGCCAGGACCGCCAGGGCCACGGCCGCGAATCCCGCCCCGATGTCACGCAGGAGCCGGCGCATGTTACAGCCCCAGCCCCAGGGCCAGCATGACGCCGAGCATGACGAGCCCCCGGCGCAGCATGGCGGCGGCAAAGACCTGCTCGCAGCCCGGGGCCACGGGGTGGTTGGCCTGGTCGACGGCGGCGGCCTTCTCGGCCCGCCAATCCGGGGCGGCCAGGAACGAATCCGGCCGGGCGTAGGGGAAGCACCAGCGGTCGAGCCAGTAGCCCAGGTAGCCGGCCATGGTGACCAGGGACAGCTTGTACAGGGCGACCGTCACCTGCTGCGGCGAAACCAGGGCCACGCCGGCGGCCATGGCCACGGCCAGGAGCAGGCAGGCCAGCATGCGCGGGGCCAGCCGGCGCAGCAGCTGGGCCTTGGGCGCGTCGGCTTCGGCGGCCAAACTTTCCAGGGCCTCCTTGAAAATGGCCCCGTCGCCAGGGGAGTCGGCGATTCGGCGCAGGGCCTCGACCATATTTTGGAACGTCGCGTCTTTCTGTTCGGGCATGCCTACCTCCCGGGGGTTTCGTTGAGGATTTCTGTTTTGACGTCCGGCGGCATGTCCTGGTCGTGCACCACGATGGCCCGGACCATGCGGAAGATGATGCCGGTCCGGTCCTTGATGTCCTGGCGCAGCTCGTCGTGGCCGTCCTGCACGGCCTTGAGCGTGGCGCAGACATGGACCCTGCGCTCCTCGCACTGGGCGTGGCTCACGTAGTTGCGCTTGGTGGCCACGTGGACGGCGAGGGCGACCAGGAGCGAGACGAACCCGGTGACGGCGGCCGTCTCAAGGGGGGTGAACGTCACGACATGCCCCCTTTAGACGGCCGGGATGACGCCGGTGAGCAGGTAGCCTGCGCCGGTGAACTGGATGCACTCGTCGGTGTTCTGCCGGGCGCGGACCACGTCGCTGCGGGTCTGCTCCTCGCGGTAGGTCTCGACCACCACGGTTTCCGGGGCGTCCTCCTCCCAGACGAAGGTGCGGCCGAGGCTGGGCTCGCGCAGATCCTGGCCGCCCGAGGAGACCACGCCCAGCATGGCCATGGTCGGCGACCAGATCGGGGCGATGGACTTGGCCTTGCCCTTGGGCGCGGTGTTGCTGACCGCGCCGGCGGGGATGATGCGGCAGCCGAAGTAGGCCTCGAGCTGCGGGATGGTCAGGTCGCCCCGGATGGCGTTGGGGTCCGAGTACTTCACGCGCTCGATGACGCTGTCGCACATGGACACCTGGCGGAGGATGGACTCGTCCAGGATCAGGGCATTCGGTTTCAGGCCGGTGGCCAGGCGCATGGCGTCAATCCCGTTGACAACGTCGGCCCGGGGATCGGCGTCGGCGTAGCTGTTCCAGGCCTTGGCCACGGCGTGGCCGGTGAAGGTGTTGGTGTTGAAGATCCTGGCGGCCACGCGCTTTTCCTGGGTGCGCAGGATCATGGCCATGGCCCGGTAGGTGGCCATGGTTTCGACGTCGAAGTAGTTGGCGAACATGGCCGCCTCGGAGTCGTCGACCGGCTCTTCCCAGCCGTTTTCCGAGCAGCTGTAGTCCTTGAAGTCCCATTCCCAGTCACCCCGGGCATAGGCCGTGCGGGGGGCGCGAGCGGTGTCGGCCACCTCGAGGAGGGCTTCGGCCGGGATCACGGGATACTTGGAGCTTTTGAGCCGGGTGAAAAAGACCGGCAGCACCAATCCGGCGATGAAGCCGAGCTGGGCGGCCGTCAGGCTGTATTCGAAGGCAAGGGCCCCGAGGTCGGGGCGGAGGGTGGCTTTGGTCTGGGGCATTGAATCCTCCGTGGTTGCGTGACGCGAGCCGGCGCTTAGGCCGCGATGGTGTGGCCGTAACCGTAGGGGATGACCTCGATGACGCCCCCGTCGGTCACGGCGGTCAGGGACTTGCCGATGATGGTCCGGGCGCCGGCCCCGGCGTCGGCCTTGACCGTGCCCCCGGCGTCGGCCTGGACATCGCCGCCCACGGCGACCGCGCCGGTGGCCATGACCTCGATGGTGCCTTCGGTGTTGAGCAGCCGGACGCTGACGTGCTGGCCGTCCTCCAGGGCGGGGTATTCGAGCACGCCCAGGGGAACGTCGTCGGCGGCGTTGGCCGCCAGCTTGCCCGTGTCCAGGGTCACGAGCCGGTAGGCGTCGATGGCCGCGCCGGCCACGAAGGTGCGACGGGACTGGTTGACGTAGGCCATTACTTCCCTTCCTTTTTCTGCTGCTTGGCGACCCAAGCGGCGTGGACGTCGGGGTGTTCCTTGGCCACTTTGGCGATGGCCTTGCCCTTGGACAGGCCGGCCTTGACCTCGGCCGCCACCAGGGCGTCGAAGTCCTCCTCGGCCTTGGCCGTGGCGTCGGCCGCCGGATTCAGCGGGGCCTGGGTCACGCCGGCGATCGCGGCGAGCATGGCCTGGGACCCGCCCTGGGCGCTGTCGGTCTTGGGCATGAAGCCAGCCATAGCCATGGCCTGCTCGGCCGTGACGCCGGTGGCGATCAAACCCGCGATCTTGCCGCCCAGTTCCTCGCCGACCATGGCGGTAACGACGCCGACGCACCGGTCGCGCTCGCCGCCGACGGCCGCGTCGACGGCCGCCTGAACCGCAGTCGCCTGTTTGGGCGCCAGGTCCGCTTCCACCTCGGCGCGCAACTCCGCCGCCACGCCCGGGTGCTCCGCTTTGAAGGTCTTCAGATCCATGTTCACCTCCGTGGTGATCCGGTTGATGAAATCGGCGCGGCTCTCGAGTCGGTCGACCAGCCCGAGTTCCAGGGCCTGCCGGCCGAGAAAGATTTTGCCGTCCGCCATGGCCAGGGCCTCTTCCCGGGACACGCCGCGCCCCTTGGCCACGGCCTCGAGGAAAAGCCCGTAGACCTCGTCGAGCCCCTCCTGAAGGTAGGCTCGGGCCTCGTCGGAAAGGGGTTCGTCGGCATTGCCCATGGCCTTGAACTTGCCGGCCGTGAGGTAGGTGATGTCCACGCCCAGCTTGGCGTCAAAGGCGGACCAGTCCTGGTGGGTCATGATGACCCCGATGGACCCGATCATGGCCGTGGCCTGGGCCCCGATCTCCTTGGCCTGGGAGCCGATCCAATAGGCGGCCGAGCACATGAGGTCCGAGGCGTAGGCGTAGACCGGCTTTTGCGCGTTCACGGACCGGACGATGCCGGCCAGCTCCTCGGTGCCGTCGACCGTGCCGCCGGGCGAGTCGACGTCCAGGAAGATCGCGCGCACGGCCGGGTCCTTGACGGCTTGGAGCAGAGCCTGTCCGACCTCGCGGGTAGAGGTGATGCCCCACCAGATGCTCCCTTCCTTGGCCAGCGGACCGGCCAAGGAGATGCAGGCCAACGGGCCGGCGCGGTCGTAAAGCTGCTCCCGCCGGCCGGCGGCGGTGGCCTGCATCTCGGCCCGGGCCTTGGCGTCGGGAAAGCCCCGGGACCGGATGTCGCGGAACAGGGCGGGAAGGCGCTGGGGCTCCATGGCCCACAGGCGTTCGGTCAGGATGGTCACGCGGCCTCCTCCTGGGTGGTCTGCTGCTGGCCCTCGGCCGGCAGGTCCTCGGCCAGCTGTTCCTCGGCCTGACCCTGGGCCGGGGCCGGGGAAGCGACGGGCTTGAGGCCGTAGCGCTTGAAGATGCGGCGGTCGCGGGCGATCTTGCGGGCCATGGTCTCGGTGTCGGTGCCGCGCCCGTTCAGGATGTCCGAATGGCAGTCGGTCAAGGCTTCGAGGCCGAGCTGCTCGCCGGTGCGCTCCTTGACGGTGTCGATCTGGCCCCTGGCCGGCCGAGTCCAGGAGGCGGCCAGCCAGGCGTCCCAGGCCTCGTACAGGTCCGGCTTGCCGGCGGGGACGATCAGGTAGCCCTTCAGCCAGGCTTCCTCCATGACCATTTCCCAGACCTGCTGCAGGTAGCCGCGCACGAACCAGTCCTGGTAGAGCGTGTAGAGCTTCCAGACCTCGAGGAGCGCGGCCCGGGCCGAGCTATAGTTCGTCTTGCTGAAGTCCTTGGCCACGGACTCATAGGGCTGGCCGGTGGAGGCGGCCACGGCCCGCAGGACTCGGGTGTAGAAGGCGTCGAAGGTCTGGGGCGGCCGGGGGTTGGCGAGCAGGTGCGGCTTGTGACCTGGCTGGCCGGCCACCACCGTGCCGGGCCTAATCTCCTTGGGATACGGCCCGGCCGCGTTGGCCTTGTGGTTCCCGTTCAGCCCGACCGCACCGCCCAGGCCCATCTGGTCGGAGGTCGCCTCCATGAAGACCGTGAAGCTGGCGGCAATGACCGCGCCCACAAGCTCGGAATCGATGTAGGCGGCCAGGTCGGAAAAGAGTTTCATGGCCGGCGCCAGGATCGTCTCGCCCCGAACCTGCTCCGGGCCCTTGCCGTGGCGGCGGTGCAGGCAGGTCCAGCGGTGGCCGGCCTTGCGCGGGACCCGGCGGAAGCAGGCCGAGGACAGTCCGGCCAGGGGCCGGTTGTCGGGCGGCTCGGCCAGCCAGTAGGCGACCGGGCGGCCGTTGGCCCCCATCTCCACCCCCCGCTTAATGAGTGGGTTCATGACAAGGTCCGAGGGGGTCCGCAGCCGGGCCGGGTGCAGGGCCTGGAGCGCGAAGCCGAACTTGCGGCCGGGCTCGTCGATCCAGACCGGCAGGTGCAGGAACTCGCCGGTCACGAACATGGACCTGATGGCCTGGTACTGGAGATCGTCGAAATGGTCGGTGTCGGCCGCGTCGGCCTCTTTGGTCCAGCGCGTCCAGGCCGCTTCCGCGCTTTCGGCGAAGGCGTCGGCCTGCTCATCGGTCAGGTCAAGGAGTTTGGCGTCGGGCGCGGACTGGGGGTGCAGGCCGGAGCCGGCCACGTTGAGGGCCAGGGAGTCGACGCAGGAGGCGGCGTGGCCGTCGCTGCCCGCCAGGGACTCGGCCCGGTCGCGGATCAGGTCCGCGTCCCGTTCCAGGGCGAAGGCGTTAAGGCGCGAGGGCTGGAAATTGGCGAGGCTCCCCTCACGGCTGCCGGCGGTGCGCCGCACCGGCTGGACGATGCCGGCCAGGGCATCCATGGCGGCCATGCCGGCCCGGGCCCGCGCCCGACGCAGTCCCCGCTCCGGAGCGACCCAACCGATGGCGCGGTCCAACCAGTTGGCGGCCATTACGAGTACCGCCCCGGGATGAAGGGGAGGAACAGGGGCGCGCCCGCGCCCGCGGCCTGATCCTCGACTGTCGACTGCCGGTCCAGCCAGTCCAGGTGCTGCTGGATGGACGGCAGATCGGCCCGGCGCAGGCGGCGGGTGCCGATGGTGAACTCCTGGCCCTGCGAGACCGCCAGAAGCGCCGCCTTCCAGGTGTCGATGTGCTGCTGCTTTTCGGCTCGGGTGAATATGGCCATGCCCAGCGGGCTAGCACACCCGAGGGGGGCAATCGGTGGACGTCATGGACGTCATGGACGTGGTGGACGGTTTTTTCGGCCCCTGTCGGGAACCTTTACAGCACCCGGGAAGGCAGGCCCGGCGCGGCTTTTCCGGTGGTCCGGCGGCATGCGAAATCGGGGGTCGAATTTGCATGCGCGAAAAAAAGTTTTGCCGCTTGAAAATATCCTGTTATTTCAACATAAGTGTTTTTTCCCGGGAACCTCGCCCGGGACGGGGAGGACCATGACAGGCAAACGCATTCTGGGGTTGCTCGTGTGCGCCGCGCTCCTGCCGGCCACGGTTTGGGCGCGGCAGCCCGGGCCGGCCCTGGAGGCGGTGGCGGAGCGGGTGGTGGACGGCGACACCATCAGGGTACGCCTGGTCGGGGAGATGCCCGAGCTGTTCCGCCGGCAGGGTGTGCGCCTGCGGCATTGCGACACTCCGGAGAAGCGCGACCGCCGGCCGGAGATCGCGGCCCTGGCCCGGCAGGCCTCGGCCTACACGGCGACCCGGGTCGCGCCCGGAGCCAGGCTCACGCTCCTGGACGTCGGCCGCGACAAATACGGCGGCCGCCTCCTGGCGGATATCGAGGTCGAGGGGGAGAATCTGTGCGCAGCCCTCATCGAGGCCGGCCTGGCCGTGCCGTACGAGGGAGGGAAAAAGGGGTGGTAGGGCCGGCTCAATCCCGGCGGCTGCGGCCGTTCCCGTCGGACGGCCTTCCCGTGGCCCGGCCCTGGTATTTCCCGCTCTTGTCGTAGACCCGGGCGTTGCCCCGGTCGTCGGTCATGACCCGGCCGATATAGCGGCCCTTGGCGTCGTAGAGGTTTTGCTGCTTCGGATTCGCCGTGTTCGTGGTGGCCCGGCCCTGGTAGCGGCCTTTGGCATCGTAAAAGCGGGACTCGTTCCCGGCCAGGGCAGGGGACCAGGACCCGACGACAATGAGGATGGCCAGCAGGCCGGACAGGATCAGCCGCATACCGCCTCCCACTACGCCTTTTTGCGGCGCAGATACCGCTCCACGCTCTTTTCCGTAACGCGCAACCCCTTCACGTCCCCCAGGCGGACGTGCTTGAGGTCGCCTTTCTTGATCAGCAGGTAGACGAAACTCCTGGAACAGTCGAGGCGTTCCACCACCTTCCGGACGGTGAGAAGCGGCCCTTCGGCGGTGCGGTCGTAGGGGAGATTGGTCGGGCTCATGGTGTTCCTCACGCGCGGCGGCCGGCCATGATCTGCTGTGCGCGCAGGGCGGCCGCGGCCAGGGTGGAAGGGGTGTCGGCGTCGTGGCCGGCCCCGGCATCGGCCGGGGCCGCGTCCTGTTGCTGCTCCTGCTCCATCAGGTAGGTCAGGCTCGGGGTCCAGGAATCGTCCGCACAGGCATGGGCGATCATGGTGGCGTCGAGCAAATGGTTGGCCTCGCTCAACTGCTCCCAGACATAGTCCCCGGCCTTGTCGCGGACCAGGCGCTCGGCCGCCAGATGCCGGGCATAGTCCTCGTCGGTCTGGGCGTGCAGGAGCATGGGCTGCTTGGCGTCGAACCGCAGGCGCTTGAAGAGCAGCCGCTTCAGGCTGTTGACGTCCAGGAGAAAGAGCTTCAGGCCGCCCGGAATGGGCCGGCCGGAATTGGGCAGCTTGTCGATGACCGTCCAGCTGACGTTGACGTGGTGGTCGCGGCTGCGGCCCTTGATCGGGAACATCCGGCCGTCGCCCCGGGCCCGACACCAGGCGTAGACCTCCTCGGTGCGGGTCAGGACCTGGTGCTTGGTCTTGTTGCCGCCCGAGTCGATGCCGGCCCGCCAGATGCCCATGTCCGTGCCCGGCCGGCCGAGCACCGGATAGCGGGTCCCGTGCACGAGCCCCATGACGTCCTCCCAGGTGCGCAGCTGCCCGTAGTCCACGAGCCAGCTCTGCATGAGGTCGCCCCAGGCCAGCACCGAGAACCAGAAGGAATCCATCTGCACGTCGATGCCGCAGGTGAGCGCCACGGCCTCGGCCGGCACGGTCTTGGCCGGCAGCCACATGGCCCGACGGGACAGGATCGTGTCCTGGGTGGTGTCCATGGCCACGGCCTTGTGGGGCAGGGCGCAACGGCCGTTCTTGTAGTCCCGCATCTTGCGGTCGTCGTCCGAGGCCTCGGCCTCGATCTTGTCGGCCACGATCTCCGACAGGCTCACGAACCGCGACACGAACGATGGCAGGTGGATCCCGACCGACCGTGGGGCCAGCACCTCCTTGTCGGGCCGCCATTCGCCCCGGGCCACGGCCGCGTCCCGGATGTGGTCGGTCCAGAGGTATTTGCAGTGCGGGCACCGGTAGCGGCCGAGCTTGCGGCGCTTGATCTCCTTGGGATCGGCGCAGCCTTCAAGCACCGTGAAATGGGCCTCGTCCATGACCTGCAGGGTGCCGCAGGCCGGGCAGGCCACGTGGTAGCGGAGCAGCACGTCGCACTCGTGGTTGACGATCTGCCAGATGGCGCTCGACTCGTCGCCCTGGGGCTTGGAGATGAGCAGGTGCTTGCGCTTGTGGCTGTAGCTGATGGTCCGCTCCCGGAACTCGTGGACCGGCGCGCCCTGGCCGGCGATCTGGCGGTACAGGTCCACCTCGTCCAGGAAGAGGTGCATGACCGACACCGACGCCCGCTGGCTCGGTGATTGGGCCGAGGCCAGGTAGAGCGTGGACCCGTCGCGCAGCTCCACGGCGTTCCTTGTGTCGCGGTAGTAGAGCCGGCGCAGTTCGGCCGAACCCTTCAAACGTGGCTTGAGCTTTTTCGACACGGCCCGGAGCAGGGTGTCCTCGTCGGGCATGGCCAGGAGCTTGGGGCCGGGGAAAAAGTCCATGGAGTAGAACAGGCAGGCGAGGAGCAGCTCGGTCTTGCCGATCTGCGGGCTGGCGCAGACCGCCACCTCCACGACGTGGCGCATGAACAGGTAGTCCATGATCCCGGCCAAATACGGCGTGGCGTCCAGGCGCAGCCGCGAACCGGCGTAGGGCCCGTCCTGCACCACGATGGTGCGGGCCGCCCACGTGGAGACCCGAGGCTTCTCCCGCTTGCGGAAGATTCGACGTTCTGATTCGGTGAGAATCAGATGGGTGAACTCCGGGACGGTCACTTGGCGGCCTCCGTAGCTTCACCAGCACGGCCGTAATGCGCGGCCATGATGGCCAGACCGATTTCATAGGCGACATAGGGCACCACGGCGTCCCCGAAGCCGCTTATTTGAGCCACCCGGCCGGGAACCCCATGAGCCAGCAGGCGAATTCCGGATTCAAGGGCGGGAATCCGGCGGGCTTTTCCGTCCTGGCCGACGGCCCATCCTGCGTCAGACCATGGCTGTACAGGTGCGCCACCTCGTTGGGGAGTTGCTGTCCGCGCCGGCAACCCTCGTTGCGCCGTTCCTGACTCTGCTGGCTGTTGGCGTAGCGGTGATCCCGGTGCGTCAATGTCGCCCACAGGGCCGTGCGGACCACCTGCGCCACAAGCGGTATCCCGCCCCCGGAAAACTTCTGGTTCGGGCTGCCCTTTTCCCCGTCCGATGCCCGCAGGGTGCTCCACAGCCCCTTGGCGGCCATGGCCAGGCCGCCTTCCTGCTTCCTGGCGCTCCCCTTGCTGGTCCGCCCCCCGGTCGCATCCCCCACAAGGACCGTGGGCCAGAATGAACACGCGGTCTCGACGGTGCGGGGCATCGACGGCGCAAGCTGGAACAATGATCGGCCAGACGGCGTAGCCATGGCTTTCCAGGTCAGAAAGCACTCCGTCGAGCCCCAGCGTGACGAACCCAACAGGATTCTCAAACAGTCCCCAAGCGGGCCGGAGGGCAGCCATGAGCCGCACAGCTTCAGGCCAGAGCCAGCGGTCATCCGCCGGGCCTTTTCGCTCCCCGGACAGACTGGCCGGCTGACAGGGGATTCCGCCGCAAACAAGGTCAACTGGGTCGAGGCCGGCGTATCCTTTCGCGTCGAGCGACCGCATGTCGTCATACTGCTTTGCCTCCGGGAAATTCTTGCGGGCCCAGGCCCGGCGCTTCCTGTCTCTCTCGATAAGCCACACGGTCCGCATTCCGGCCCAGGCAAGACCGAGATCAAGCCCGCCAATGCCGTAGCAGGCTGAACCAACCGTCATTTGCGGCAGCATGATCATGCTGGCTCGCCTTTCCGCACCCGTGGCCGCACGTTCCCCAGATGCGGCACGTCCCGCAGGAGGGGCCGGTCCTCGCCGCGCCAGGCGATGGTGACGTAGGACAGCGCCCGGACCTCTTCGAGGGACAGGCCGAGCAGCTGCCCGGCGTGGTCGGACATGGCGCGCATGGACGGCGTCAGGACGTCCTCGATCCAGTTGCCGCGCTCCTCCCACCGGCGGCCCAGGGCCGGGCAGTCCAGGACCACCGAGGCGTGTTCCTCGCGGTCGTAGGTCACGTAGAGGATGGCCACGGCGTCGCGGTAGGATCCGTCCGGATGGCAGACGCAGAACCAGTGCTTGCAGGCGGCCTGCGGTTTGATGCCGGGCGGCAGCCAGAACCGTCCGTCCCGAAAGTACTCCGGCTGCGGGATGGTCGCCCAGGACGCCGGCACCACGTCCGGGACAGCCGCCGCCGGCGCGGCCTGGACCGGCTCCGGCGGAACAGGAGCCGGCGGGGCCGGAACCTGGAAGAGGGAGAGCTGGCCGGGGAGGGAGGGGCGGCGTTTCATGACGCCACTCCCTCCACGAGACTCCCCCGGCTGCAAAGCGCCTTGGCTCGCTCAAGGGGCCTGGCCACCAGGTCGACGTGCTGGGTCTCCTGCCCCTCGCGGTCCACGACGACCACCCGGACCCCAAGTTGGCGCGCCGTGGCCACCAGCCGCGCCTTGTCGCGGTCGAACAGCTTGCCGATCCAGCGCACGCCGTTGAAGCAGCGGACCCGGCTCGGGGCTCCCCAAGGATGGAGGAAAAGCGCCTGCCCGCCGGCGGCGGCCACGTCCAGGGCGGCACGGTATTCGCGGTGGCCTTGAAAGAGCTTCATGGTCATCCCTCCCGCCGCAGGCGCAGGCCCTTCCAGTGCTTCGTGCCAAATGCCTGCACCTCGATGACCCAGGGCAGGGCCTGCACCTCCTTTGCGAAAGCCAGCCTTGTCCGGATAAACTTTTCGCCGGCATCTGCCTGGCCGGCGTGCCAGTCCCGGTAGGCGGCATAGAGGTCGGTCGCGGTTTCGCTGGCCTGGGGATCGCGGTCGCACCGTTCGCGCAGGAACCGGGCCACGGTGTCGGGCTCGTGGGCATAGGCGATCTCGCGGCCGGCGGCGCACTCCGGGCACAGGACCACGCCGTCCACGTCGACCACGGTCTCGTCCGTCCAGGCGAGGCGGCCGCACTCGCAGGACACGATGGCGCCGGCGTCGCGCGCCCGGTCGAGGCGCTCGACCTCGGCAAGGAGCATGGCGATGCCGGCGATGCAAAACTGCCGCACCGTCTTGTCCGGAGAAATATCCGCGTCCATCAGTGGCCAAGCGACAGCCATGTATCCGGGAAACCCTATCGGAGCCGACATGTGCAGTTCGTCCGAATGGTTGGCGACCGCCGACAACGCCAGCGTTGCGGCTGCTTGGGCCAACTCGCCATGCAGGTGCGCGTCGTCGTGCTCGGGCGTGAAGCCCTTGGCGATCTGCTTCATGCGCTCGTCCAGGATTTCGGCCAGCAGGGCCATGGTGCGGGTGGGGATGGTCATGACGTTTCTCCTAGAAAGGGACGTAAGGGTCGCCGGGAAAGTAAGCCCACTCTTCCTTGTCCAATAACCGGCCGGCGCGATGCCTTCCGGCTTTCACCACGAGCGTGAATGAGCCATAGGCAACTTTCTCGCCAAACTTTTTTGCGTTTGCGTCGTAGTCCCAGCCACGCAAGGCGAGTCGTTGTGGTTCATCCACACCAGAGAGGAATTCCTTCCAGTGCTTGAACGGGAACCGAGCGTCGGAAGGGAAGTTCTCCGAAGGTGCCCATTCGCCCCACTGCTTGAAAAAGAAAGGTACATCGCTTTTCTTGAAACACTGGTCGCACAGGGAACGTACCCATTCGGGATTGGTGGGCCGTGCGCCCGGCCCTGTCTCGCCGCCGCAGATGACCCAGTCGAGGTGGGTGCCCTTGGGTCCTGTGAAAGGACAATTTTTCCCGAAAGGGCTGACGCCCCTGGTTCCATCCAAAGCGTCCCAGGTTGTGTTCCACCGGTCGCCGAAAGGGTCCAATTCTGCGTCCGGAACATGGAGAAATCGCAGGTTTACCGGACCCAACATCGGCTCTACACTTACGAACCGCTTTGCGGCCGGCGTCTCCAGCAGGACCGGGATGCGCTCGACGGCCATGGCTTGGTTCTCGGCCGTGACGCCGAGCCAGACGTTGGAGAGGGGCATTTCCAGCGATCCCCTCCTGTCGCCTTTGGTGGGATCCATGCCGTCTATCTGGTTGCAAATCGACGCGCGCCCGTCTCCCATCCGGGACTTGGTGTATTCCCGCATCCGCTCGGGCCGCTTGGTCAGGAGCATGAAGGTGTGCTGCGGGGCCAAAGCCATGACCGCGAAAACCTGATCCACCCAGGCGAAGGGTACCGACTCATGGAACAAGTCGCCCATGCTACACACGAAAATTCGCTTGTTCTTGCGCCACGTTAACGGGATATTCAGGCCCCCCCGGACGAGCCGCGTCTCGCCCGTCCATTTCTGGTCCACCCCGGTCAGGCCGGCGAACTGCGGCGTGGCCTGGTTCGCGCCCAGCCGGTGGGCCATGCGCGCGGCGTAGCAGTGGTCGCAGCCCGGCGAGACCGGCGAGCAGCCCACAACCGGATTCCAGGTGGCGTCGCACCATTCGATCTTGGATTTTGCTGCCATCACATCCACCCTGTCCTTCGTTCGATTTCCAGGAAGATTTCCGTTCCTTGTTCCTCGGCGCGGCCCGGGTCCCCGGACCTCTCCAGGAAGTGCCGCGCCAGCGTGTCCCAGGTCTGCCCGAGGTAGCCCCAGCAGCGCGGACGTCGGACCATGGAGACCACGACGTCGTGGAGGACGGCGTCCAGGGCGACCAGCCAGGCGGCCCACGCGGCCGGCGTGTTGCAATCGCCGAGGACGGACCGCCGGGCCTCGTCCACCAGGGCGGCCTCCCGGTCGGCGCGCCGCAGCACCTCGGCCGAGAGCCGCCGGCCCGAGCCCTGGCCGACCGACCGCCAGCACGCCTCGAGCCAGCGCCTGATCTTGGCCAGGTGCCGGGACATGGCCTTGTCGTGGGCGAACACCTCCTCGAGCTTGAAGAGGGCGATATCCACGAACGTCAGCTTGATCTGGATGGTGCCCAGGACCTGCGCGCGCTCCTGGCGGAGGCTGCGAAGGTCGGCTTTGGACACGCGGGCGGGCGGGTAGGTCATGGCCGTGCCCTCACGCCGCCAATTCGGCGAACCGCTCCAGAAACCGCCGGTGGGCCTCGCGCGGAGGCAGGCCGAACTGGCTGATGGAATCCAGGCCGATCTCGCGGAGCGGAAACGGCTCGCACCGGTTGTCCCAGGGCTTGGGCGGGGCCAGGAGGAGGTATTCGAGTTCCGTGGCCAGCATGCACTTGTCCGCGATGTGGACCGCACCGGGGAGTTCTACGGGGAGATTGAAGCGGACGCAGATGGCCCGCCAGACGCGCTCCTCCACGGCCCGGTACTCCGGCAGCAGGGACTTGAGCGGCGCGACGACGTCGCCCACATACGCCTCGGCCGCGTCGTGCATGAGCCCGTAATAGGCCATTTCCCTGGAAATGCCGGACACGGCCCGGGACACGTAGAGGCAGTGTTCGGCCACGGAATAGAAGCGCCGGGTGTGGCCGTTGAACCGGCACTGGTTGGCCAGGGCCACGGCGATGTCCTTGATGGACACCGACTCCGGATCGGGGTTGACCAGGTCGAAAACCTTGCCGCTAAACGTCTGGTTCCAGGGATTGCCGCTCATGACGCCACTCCTTGCGTTACAGGTTCAATCCGCGTCCGAGGCCGCGCCATCGGAGGCGTCCGTGCCCACCACGAACTCCCGGTCCGCCGACCAGGCGTCCATCCAGTCCTCGGCCATGGTCTCCCACAGGGCCAAAAACTCGGGCAGCAGGGACTCGTCGCCGGCCACGGCTTCGATGATCCGGGCGCCGAACAGCGGCCCGGCGTTCTCGATCTGGGAGCGGAAGAACTGGGCCCGCGCGGCCAGGCCCCGCTCGACCTCGGTCCGCTCGACGAGGAGGCCCTCGAGCTTTTCGCGGCGCATGCGCGTCAGCTTGGCCTGCTCGGCCTTGAGGTCGCCGTCGGCCACCAGCCGCAGCTGCGCCGCGCCCGAGAGCTTCTCGTTCTCCTCCCGGGCCACGGTCGGCAGGTGCGCGGCATAGGCCAGCAAAACCGCCTCCTCGTAAAACCCGGTCGCATTCGTCGGGACCAGGCCGGCCTTGCAGTCGTCGTAAAACTTGGTCTTCTGGATCTGGAAGCCGCGCGCCTTGAGGTAGACGAG
This sequence comes from uncultured Desulfovibrio sp., assembly GCA_964539435.1. Lineage (GTDB taxonomy): Bacteria > Desulfobacterota > Desulfovibrionia > Desulfovibrionales > Desulfovibrionaceae > Solidesulfovibrio. The sequence continues at coordinate 5,588 of CAZIJE010000065.1, read as the reverse complement.
CGCCTCGGTCTTTTTCCGGAAGAGGCGGCCTTCGCCGGTTCCGGGCTCGGCGGCCTTGGCCACCTCGTCGCGCACCGTGCGGAAAGCGGCCACGTTGTCCTTGGTCGGATCGTCTTTCATGCGTTTTTTCGCTTCTTCCTTGGCCCGCAGCAGGGCCGGCAGGTCGGTGGCGGCGCTCCGTTCGAGGTAGGGGGTCAGGTCCTCGGTCATGCCGCGCCCTCCGCGCCAAAGGGCCGGCCGTCCGGGGCAACGGCCGCCTGGCCGGTGTGGTCCTGCCAGCGGCGGACGATGACGTCGCAAAAGCGGGGATCCAGCTCCAGGGTCCGGCAGATCCGGCCCAGGCCGTGGCAGGCCATGAGGGTGGAGCCGGACCCGCCGAAGGGATCCACGACCAGGCCGCCCGGCCGGGAGGAGTTGCGCAGGAACCGCTCCAGGAGGGCCACGGGCTTCATGGTCGGGTGGGCGTCGTTTCGGGCCGGCTTGTCCACGCTCACGACCGAGCCGGGCACCACCTCCACGGCCAGGTCCTGGCCGGTGATGAGATAGAGATCGTCGCCGGCCGGAATCTGGACCCGGCCGTCCTCGAGGAGCACCGCGCCGGGCGCGGCCTCCAGGAGCGTGGTCTGGCGGCGGCCGCCGAACCAGGCGTGGCGGCCGGTGGGCTTCCAGCCGTAGAGGATCGGCTCGTGCTGCCAGTGGTAGTCCGACCGGCCGAGGACGTGGACGTTCTTGCGCCAGATCAGGCACGAAGCCATTTTGAAGCCGGCGGCCAGGAACGACTCACGAAAAGTGAGTCCCTCGGTCTCGGCATGGGCCACGTACACGGCCGCGCCGTCGGCCAGCACGGCGTACAGGGCCTCGAAGGCCCGGCCGAGGAAGGCCCGGAAGGCGTCGGCCGCCATGTCGTCGTTCAGGATCTTCCCGGCCTTGCCCTCGACGGCCACGTTGTAGGGCGGGTCGGTCACGGCCAGCTGGGGCCGGTCGCCCCGCAGGAGCGTCTCCAGGTCCGCCGGCGACGTGGCGTCGCCGCACAGGAGCCGGTGCGGCCCAAGGAGCCAGAGGTCGCCGGGCCGGGTGACAGGCGTCTCGGGCAGCGGCGGCACCGCGTCCGGATCCGTGCGCCCGACGCCCGGCAGCAGGGCCAGCAGGTCGTCCAGTTCGGGCACGTCGAAGCCGGTCAGGTCCAGGTCCACGTCCAGGTCGCGCAGCTCGGCCAGCTCCAGGGCCAGGGCGTCGTCATCCCATGCCGACCAGGTGGCCGAGCGGTTGACGCACAACCGGAAGGCCCGGACTTGCCCGTCGGTCAGGTCGTCGACCAGGAGGACCGGTACGGCGGGGAGGCCCAGGCGCTTGGCCGCCTCGAGGCACAGGTGGCCATTGACCACCTCGCCGCTCGACCGGGCCAAGACCGGCACCCGGAACCCGTATTCCCTGATCGCGTCCATCATCCGCGCCACCACGTCCTTGCCGTGCCGCCGCAGCCCCCGCTCGTAGGGTCGCAGCCTATCCACCGGCCAGTGTTCGAGTTTTTGATTTTCCATCCGTCCGTCCCCGTGCTACTGCCTCCCTGCCGTGCACGGCTGGAGGGCTGGGGTTCCCTGGTCGGATGCGCCCTCATCCGGCCGCCGGTCGGAGTTGCAGCTCCGGACGGCAGCCCTCCACTTACTTCTAGCCGCCTTGCCGATCCAAAAACCAACAGCGACCAGTCTGCGAACGCCTTCAATGATCTGTCTCATCAGCGTCTGGCGATCATCCCAGACGGACGGGGCCGTAGCCCCGTTTCGACTTGCGTCGCCGTGCCTTGCCGCGCAGCGCCCTGCCGTGCCAGGCCGGGCCTGGCCCTTCCTCACCATGCCGGGCCGAGATGAAATTTTAATTTTAATCCCAAGTGGTTACCTGAAACTTGCCAAACAACCCCCGATAGGTACCGATGCCGATAGCTAAACCGGCTTCATTTATAAGGTTTTGTATTTCCTGCTCTTTGATTTCCTTATTAGGCAGAATTTTGAGCTGAAAATTCAAGGACCAAGGCACAGGCAGCACAGGACGTTCTTTTGGATTAGGTATGCCTTTGTCCAGCCTAGCTACACGGCGGTCCAAGTAAATTTTGGAAAGTGTATCTTCATCGTCGCCAAACTTACCAATGCGGATAGGCTGGCCATTCCGCAGAAATGGGATATATTGCGGGTTAGATCCTAAGCCATCAACCATAACGAAAGATAAGCAAGCATTACATATTTTTTTAAATACCTTGCTATCACGTAGCCGTTTTGGCGCACTATTGGTATTATGTGCCGATAACAATGAAACGATGTTCGACGTCGGGAGGCACACGATATCTGTTCCAGGCACAAGATATATTTTTTGATGCCATAGTAGTTGTGTCTTGTTGTCCCCAGCATATCTGTCGAACATCACCGGAGCAATTCCCTCCAGCACCACATTGCGTTCCACCATCTCTAGTCGCGTATCCGATTTCTTCGCTGTCGCCATACATATTACCTCCAACTTAATAGTTAGCCTCGCCTTACCCGCGCCACTGCCGTAGGTTCGTCCAGCCCGCGAACTTCAGTCCCACGTCGTCATCACCGGCCCGGCGGACGATGGCGGCCCATTCGCCGCCTTGCTCGGCCCGGCCGAACACCCCGGCCAGGGACCGGGGCCCGCGCACGCCCCGGAGGTTGAAGAACCAGAGGACCGCCTCGAGGCAGGGGCCGAACATGAGCGCCGCGATCCGCGCCCCGGCCTCGGCCGGCACGTCGCCGGCGGAGCGCAGGGCCAGGACCCGTTCGGTGTCCGACACCAGCCCGGCCACCAGGACCGGGGCCACCCCATGGCGGTCCATGGACGTGACCAGCTCGGCCAGCGGCGCCAGGGCCAGGCCGGTCACGTAGTCGGGATCGAGCCAGGCCACGGCCGGTAGCCCCGAGCCCGGCGCAGCCGCCGGCGCATCGCCACCGGACGCCTGCGCATCCTCCGGCGCGACCTGCGCATCCGCTTCGGGCTCTGGCGCATTTTCCACGGCCACCGGCGCATCGCCGGCCGCCTCCCGCGCCTCTTCCACGGCCGCCGCCACCTCTTCCCGCTCCCCCCCCTCTCGAAGGGCCGGCTGTCCAGGCGGCAAAAGTCCTGGCTGCAAGCGCGGCGGCAGGCCGGCGAGGACCCAGGCCCGCAGGTTGGCTCCCTGCTCGAAGGCCTCGCCCGGGTCCTTGCCCACCGGGCAGGGCCAGCGCTTGGCGCGCGGGAAGCTCGCCGGCCAACGCTGCCACCCTTTGGCCCCGGCCCCGCCGGCCCCCTCGGCGTCCAGGGCCACCAGGATGCACAGGGCCTGGGCCAGGGCGGCGTGCACGTCGGCGGCGAGCTTTTTGACGTTGGCGGTCATCACCGAGACGCAGCCGACCAGGTCGCCGACCTGGTGGTGGAGCATGAGCGCGTCCAGCTCGGACTCGACCACCACGAAGGCCGCGGCGTCCGCGCCCAGGAGCATGGCGTCCATGGAGGAGCCCGGGATCACGTAGTACTTCTTGTCCGGGCTGAACTCCTTGCGGTCGGCGTCCGGCCGGCGGATCCGCAGCCGCAGGACCGGGCCGTCCGGATCAGCCGGGTCGAGCTGGGGGATGACCAGGCCGCGCGGGATCCAGAAGGTATTTTTCGGCTTGCCGGGCTTGCCATCCTTGTCCGGCTTGGCCTCGACCGGCGGCAGGCCCCAGGCGGACCGGGGCCGGATCAGACAGGACTTGCCCTTCTCCCCGGGGTTCCAGCCCAGGCGGTAGCGCGTGACCGCCTCGCGGGGCAGGCCCCGGGCGGCCAGCCAGGCCAGCTGGCGGGAGTCGGCCAGCAGGTGCTGGTGCGCCCAGGCGGCAAAGGCCGTGGCCTTTTTGGTCCACAGCTCGGCCGGCGGCACGGACGGCGTGGGCTCGAAGGGGTCCTGGCCGGCGGCCGGACGCGGCGGCCGGGGCAGGCTGGACACGTTGCGGGCCGCGGCGATGCCGAGGTGGCGGCAGGCCTCCTGGTAGTTCATGCCCTCGAAGTCGCGCAGGAACTGGATGGCGTCGCCATAGGCCCCGCAGCGGCGGCACCAGTAGCCGCCCCGGCCCTCGTGGTCGTCGGGCCGGACCATGCACCGGTCCTTGCCGCCGCAGGCCGGGCAGGGCGCGGCCCACTCGCCGTGTGTTTTCTTCTTCGGCGCGAGGCCCTTTGCCTCGAACAGACCAAGGATGTCAGCGGCCATGGGAATGTCCTGTTTGCATGGCAATGTCCTGGCGATGTCCTGGCCGTAACCATCCATCTTTTCTTTCTTTTTTAAGAAGTAGGATAACAGGACAGGATACCATGGTGTGCTCCGGACCGAGTTTGTCACATTGAGCCGGCATTACATGCCGGTGTCCTGATGTCCTGGCGGACCCCTCCATCCAGAGCCCGCGCCCCTTCCCGCCGCCAGGACAATCCACCCGCGAATGTCCTGGCCGATGTCCTATGTCCTGGTCACGAGTCAGGCCGGTCGTTCCAGCCGGAACGCTCGGAGTCCTTGGAATCCTTGTGGTCTTTGTACTTTTTCTCGGGGTAGGCGGCCTGCGCGTCGGGGTTGAGCCGGACGCCGTAGTAGTAGACCGTGCCGCCGCGCCGCTCCTTGTGGATCTTGCGCCCCAGGTGCTTGCCGAAGGTGTTCATGGTGGGCACGTACTTGCCCCGGTTTTTGAAGTGCCAGCGGACGTAGAGGTCGTAGATCTCGCTGGCCGCCACCCTGGCCTCGGGTTCGTCGGCCAGCTGGATCAGGCATTCTTCAAGGAAATCTTGAACATGGTCCTCGTCCCGCTGGTATTCCTCGGTCGCGGCCAGGACCGAGTTCGGCGGGCGGATCCCGTGCTGTTGCCAAAGCAGGCAGCCCCGGACCAACCAGGCCAGGATCCCGGGCAGCTCCTTTTCCAGCCGGTCCGGGATGGTCCGATCGCGCTGGCGCTCCCCGTCCCGCTTGGGATTGTCCACGTAGCGGTAGGGGAAGTTGACCAGACGGAGCCTGTCCCAAAAGGCGTACTCGTGGGCCCCGGCGTGGGGCTTGTGGTTGGTGAGCAGAAACAGGGTGTGGGTCGGGTAGAAGCTGGTCGGATCGCGGTCCCACATGTAGCGGCCGGTCAAGCGGTCGTCGCCCGAGAGCCACTTGACACGGGCCACGGAAAACCGGCGGTTCTCGTCGGACTCGGTGGCGTAGGCGATGCGCAGGCCGTTGAGCGACATGATGGTGGGCGTTGGCTTGTCCGCGTCCCGGGCCTGGCCCTGGTCCAGGAGCAGCTCGGCCGGGATCGGCGCCATGTAGTCGCCGCATACCTTGCCCAGGGTCTCGACCATGACCGTCTTGCCGTTGCGGCCCTCGCCGGCCAGGACCACGAACAGGGGCTCGGACGACAGCCCGGTGATGGCGTAGCCGAAGACACGCTGGAGGAAGTCGGCCACGTCCTGGTCTTCGCCCACGATCTCTTTCACGAAGGGCAGCCACGTCTCGCAGGGCGCATCGATGCCCTGCCACTCGACATTGCAGGTCCGACGCAGGAGATCGCCCGGCCGGGCCTGGCGAAATTCGCCCGTGCGCA
>CAZIJE010000064.1:0-20426 GCA_964539435.1 uncultured Desulfovibrio sp. | reverse complement strand
GGGGGTGACCCCCTCCCGGCCGCCGGAGGCGCTTTTTTTTACCGCAACGCCAGGTCCGCCACCGCTTCGATATGGGCGGTCTGGGGGAACATGTCCACGGGCGTGACGCGGGTGACGGCATAGAGGTCGCCGAGGAGTTTGAGGTCCCGGGCGAGGGTGCCGGGGTTGCAGGAGACGTAGACGATCTTTTTGGGTGCGGCGTCCATGATGGCGGCCAGGGTTTCCGGGGCCGCGCCGGAGCGGGGCGGGTCGAGGACCACCACGGCCGGCTGGGTGGCGGCCAGGTCGGCGATGGCGGCGGCCGCGTCGCCGGCCTTGAAGACGCAGTTGCCGATGCCGGACAGTGCGGCGGATTTTGCGGCGTCGGCCACGGCCCGCTTGTCGGTTTCGAGGCCGTAGACCGTGGCGAAGTGGGGGGCCAGCGTCAGGGCGATGCCGCCGCAGCCGCAGTAGAGGTCCCAGGCGACGCCGTCCGGAGCCGCGCCGGCGGCCTGGGCCACCAGGGCGTAGAGGCGGGCGGCGGCTTCGGTGTTGGTCTGGACGAAGGCGTCGGCCGAGACGTGGAGTTGGACCGGGCCGATCTGTTCGATGAAATGGTCCTTGCCGAGGACAAAGACCTGGCGCTCGCCCTGGGCGATGGCCGCCGGGGCGCGGCGCACGGAGTGGACGAAACCGGCCACGTCCGGGAAGGCGGCGAGCAGGGCTTCGCCGAGCTGGTGGACGGCGTCGCCCGCGCCCCGGGCCGGTCCGGTGATGAGGTGCGCAAGCCGCGCGCCCGTGGCCGCGGACTGGCGCAGGACCAGGTGCCGCCAGACGCCCTTGCCGGTGCGGGCGTCGAAGGTGGGCAGTCCCGTGGCGGCGCAGCGGTCGCGCACAAAAGCCACGACCTCGGCGGCCCAGGCGGGCATGAGCCGGCAGACGCCGATATCGAGCACCCGGCCCGGCCGGCGGCGCTCGTGGAGCCCCAGGTGGAGCTTGCCGGCAAAGGCGAACTCCATCTTGTTGCGGTATTCGTAGGGCTTGGGCGAGGGGACGGTCGGGGCCACGTCCACGTCGGGCAGGCCGCCGAGGCGGGCCAGGGTTTCGGCCACCTGCTCGCGCTTCCAGAAGAGCTGGGCCTCGTAGTCGAGGTCCTGCCAGTCGCAACCGCCGCAGACGCCGAAGTGCGGGCACTCGGGCACGGCGACTGCGGGCGACGGGACGAGGGTTTCCAGGGCCACGGCCTCGGCAAAGCCCTTGCGGACCCGTTCGACCTTCACCCGGACGGTGGCGCCGGGCAGGCCCCGGTCCACGAACACCACCAGCCCGTCCTTGCGGGCCACGCCTTTGCCGCCGAGGGCCAGCCGGTCCACGGTCAATTCCAGTTCCATGTCTTCTCGTATGTCCATGGCGGCCTTATGCGCGAGGCCGGGGATTGGCGCAAGGCCGGGGGCGCGCCGGGCTGGGCCGGCCCGGGGGCCGTGAAGCGTAACCGATTGCGGGGGTGGGAAAAATCGGCTAGTTTTAAAATGTTGGAGGAGTCCGATGACCCGCAAGCACGCCATCATCGCCTGCCTGGTGTTCGTGGTCCTGACCCTGGCCATCGCGGGCATGGGGTACCGGGCCAAGACCGACATCGAGGACGTGGTCACGGACCAGTTCAACAACCAGCAGCTCCTGCTGGCCCAGAAGATCGCGGACGACATCACGCGGCACTTCTCGTTTCTGCGGACCTGCCTGGAGGGCCTGTCGCTCCTGTGGCGCGAGGAAGTCGGAGAGGGGGGCCGGCCGTGGCTGGCCATTCCGGCCTTCTACAACATCTTCGCCGACTGGAACGTGGCGGCCCTGGGGGTGCTGCGGCCGGGCGGGGACCGGCCGGTCTTTTTCGACGCCTCGGGCGCGGCCCTGGAAGGCGCGGATTTTTGTCCCAGGGCCTGCGAAGAGGTTCTGGCCGGCACCTCCCGCCTGGGCCGGATCGACATGAGCCGGACGTTCGTCGAGGAGCGCGGGCCCCTGGCCGGCCGCCGGCTGGTGGCCATGACCATGCCCCTGGCCGACGAGGGGGGACGCCGGGGCGGGCTGGTCCTGCTCGTGGACGCCATGGCCGTGGCCGCCCGCTACGCCCACAACGTCCGGTCCGGCCAGACGGGCTACGCCTGGGTGATCGACGACCAGGGCGTCTTCCTCGACCACTACGAGGAGGAGTTCATTGGCCGGGAATCGCTGACCGTGCGCCGGGAGCGCGACCCGAACATCGACTGGTCGCGGCTGACCTGGCTGATCAAAAGCCGCATCATGGCCGGGCAGCGGGGCATGGACTGGTACGTGTCCGGCTGGCACCGGGGCCGGCTCGGCGAGATCAAGAAGTTCGTGGCCTTCTGCCCGGTGATCCTGCACCCCGAGACCCCGGTAAACCGCTGGGCCGTGGCTCTGGCCGCCCCCCAGGAGGAGGTGCAGGGGCTCATCGGCCGGCTGATGGTCCGGGAGTGGCTGATCGTGGGGCTTTTCGAGCTGGTGGTCTTTGTCGGCTTCGTCACGACCATGCACTTCGCCCTGCGCTGGTCCACCACACTCCAGACCGAGGTGGACAAGACGGCCCGGGAACTGCTCGGCGCCCAGGAGAAGCTGATCCGGGCCGAGCGGTTCGCGGCCATCGGCGAGGCCGCGGCCCGGCTGTCCCACGAGATCAAAAATCCCCTCATGCTCATGGGCGGCTTTGCCAACCAGGTGCGGCGGCACCTGCCCGAAGGCGAGGCGGACGCGGAAAAGCTCGGCATCATCGAGGCGGAGGCCAAGCGGCTGGAGACGCTGTTAAACGAGGTCCGGGACTTCACCCGGCCCCAGCCGCCCCAGATCGAGCCCCGGGACCTCAACGCCACGGTGACCGAATCCCTGGCGCTCATGGCCGACGCCCTGGAAGCCAGGGGAATCGCGGTGGAGCGACGCCTGGACGCGAACCTGCCCCCGATCCCCCACGACGCGGCCCGGATCAAGCAGGTCCTGCTCAATCTCGTGAAGAACGCGGCCGAGGCCATGGAGTCCGGCGGCCGGCTGACCGTGACCACGGCGGCGGACGACGGCCGGGCCCTGGTGACCGTGGCCGACACCGGCGGCGGCATTCCCGAGGCCGTGCGCGACCGGATGTTCTATCCCTTCTGCACGACCAAGGAGTCGGGCACGGGCCTGGGGCTGGCCGTGTGCCAGCGGATCGTGGAGGACCACCACGGCGACATCCGGTTCACGACCTCGCCGTCGGGCACGGCCTTCACCGTGGAGCTGCCCCGGGCCTGACCGGCGGAGGAAGCGGCCCGGCCCCGCGCCCTGGACCCGCGGCAGCCGTCAGCTCCGGCCTCCCGGACGGACGGCTCATTTCTTCTCCCCGGCTTCCCGGTCCTCCACGGCCTTGGCCTCGCCAAACGCGGATGCCTCCCGCACGACGCTTTTCCCGGGACTCCGGCGGTCCGGACCGAAAAAACTCCTGGCCCAGCCGGCGGCCATGCCCCGCGACGCGATCGAAAACTGCGACTTCATGGGATTTCCCTCCATGGATCGGCCGGATACCGCGCGCCAAGGGTCCGAAACCGGTTCCGGCCGTCTGGACCATGGCGGCGACCATAATGATACTGAAAATCATTGTCAATAGTGAGGGCGGTTTTTCCCCGCCGCCCAGGGGGAGGGCGCGGCGGCCTGGCGGCGGGCTCGCCAGGAAGGGAAAGCCTTGGCGGTTGCCGGCCGGGCCGAGACGGGCTAGGTATGCGGCGAGCCTGGAAGCGGTACGGACAAGGAGGCGGATATGGCCGCGTTTCGACTGGCCCTTTGCCAGATCAATCCCACGGTCGGGGACGTGGGCGGCAACACCGCCAAGATCCTGGCCCACCTGGAAGCGGCCCGGAAGGCCGGGGCGGACATGGCCGTGTTTCCGGAAATGGCCGTGTCCGGCTACCCGCCCGAGGACCTGCTCCTCAAGCCGGATTTCCTGGCCGCCTGCATGGCCGGGGCCAACGCGGTCGTGGGCGCGAGCCAGGGCCTGACCGTGATCTTCGGCTGCCCCTGGCTCGACGGCGACCTGACCAACGCGGCCGTGGTGGCCCACCACGGGACCCTGGCCGGGCTCACGGCCAAGCGGTACCTGCCCAACTACGGCGTGTTCGACGAGAACCGCTATTTCGCCACCGGCCGGGGGAGCGCGGTCTACGACCGGGACGGGTTCCTGTTCGGGGTCAGCGTCTGCGAGGACATCTGGTACCCGGGCGGGCCGCCGTCCGAGCAGGCCCACGGCGGCGGGGCGCGGCTTTTGGTCAATATTTCGGCCTCGCCCTACCACGGCGGCAAGGGCCTGGGGCGCGAGCGGATGCTGGCCACCCGGGCGGCGGACAACGGCGCGTTCGTGGCCTACGCCAACATGGTCGGCGGCCAGGACGAACTGGTCTTCGACGGCCACAGCCTGGTCTTCGGGCCGGACGGCGGGCTGATCGCCCGGGGCCGGCAGTTCGAGGAGGACATGGTCGTCTGCGAACTGGACCGGGAGGCCCCGACCCGGATGCGGCTTTTGGACCCGCGCTGCCGCAAGTGGCAGCCCGAGCTCCAGTCCCTTCCCTCCCGGGTGGTCCTCTCGCCCCTCGGCCCGTCCGGGCGCGCCCCCCTGGCCCCGACGCCGGTTGGGCCGCTGCTGCCGGAGGTGGAAGAGGTCTACCGGGCCCTGGTTTTGGCCACCCGTGACTATGTGCGCAAGTCCGGGTTTTCGAGCGTGGCCATCGGCCTGTCCGGGGGCATCGACTCGTCGCTTACGGCCGTGATCGCGGCCGACGCCCTGGGGCCGGAAAACGTCCTGGGCGTGGCCATGCCCACCCGTTTTTCGTCCGACGACAGCCTGGAGGACGCACAGGCCCTGGCCGAGGCCCTGGGCGTCGATTTCCACGTGGTGGCCATCGAGGGAGTGTTCAAGGCCTTTCTCGACGCCCTGGGGCCGCTGTTCGGTGACCGGCCCTTTGACGTGGCCGAGGAAAACCTCCAGCCCCGCATCCGGGGCACGCTTCTTATGGCCCTGTCCAACAAGTTCGGCCGGCTGGTCCTGACCACGGGCAACAAGTCCGAGGTCGGGGTCGGCTATTCCACGCTCTACGGCGACACGGCCGGCGGCTACGCCGTGATAAAAGACGTGCCCAAGACCCTGGTCTACGCCCTGTCGCGGTGGCGCAACGCCCAGGCCGGCCGGGACCTGATTCCGAAACGGGTGCTGGTCAAGCCGCCGACCGCCGAACTGCGGCCCAACCAGAAGGATTCGGACTCCCTGCCCGAATACGATGTCCTGGACCCGGTCCTTCGGGCCTATGTGGAGCTCGGGCTGTCGCCGTCGGCCATGGCGGCCAAGGGCATGGACCCGGCCGTCATCGACCGGGTGACGCGGCTGGTGGACCGGAACGAATACAAGCGCCGCCAGAGCCCGCCCGGTCCCAAGATCACGCCCCGGGCCTTTGGCAAGGACTGGCGGCTGCCCATCGTCAACCGCTACGATCCCCGCCGCTCCGGCGCATAGCCCCGCCGGCCGGGGCTTGACGGAACCAGGGTCCGGGTGTATCCAGACCGACCACGCCAGCGTAGCTCAGTTGGTAGAGCAGCTGATTCGTAATCAGCAGGTCAGGAGTTCGAGTCTCCTCGCTGGCTCCAGATTTCAAGGGGTTAGGACCGATGGTCCTGGCCCCTTTTTCGTTTTTCAGATGGCCATGCCTGTTGGCGGCGTTGGCGGATGGGATGTGTCCGCAGGCCCGGCCCCTGCCCTTTTGCCCCTGTGCCGTATGTCGCGACCATTCTCCTGGAAGAGTAGTCAACTTCATTTCGTTGGCAGAAGTTCAAAGAATTTGAGCACAAATTTCGCGTGGATCGCGGGCGATTCCGGTCGTTACAGAATTTCTTCAGCAGGCTTTCCTGTCGGTGCTCTTTGAATGGGCCAATGGTCGTTGGGGCATTGGAGGGGATACCTGTTCGTTTCAGGGAACCGTTTTGCCGGGATAGGGGGACGCAGGCAGCGAATCGGGCCGGTGGGCGCTCTTGATTGCAGACAATACGCGGCGTCCTGAAGGTACGCCACACGGCGTAGATCAGTAGAACATAGCATGGGAATTGTTGATGGTCTGTTTGGAACCTATTGAAACCCGAGGCAAATAGTTACTAAGAAGAGATTCAAACCGACCGCGAACGTTGATCCCGTGTCGGGTCAGCGCGGAAAGGTCGCTCCTGGGAGCGCCCTATAAAAAATACCAGTAGCTGCTTCTGCCAGAAATTGCCAAGAAATCCGCACGAATCAATGATGCCAAAGAAATGGATCGACGAGAATAGCGGCTTCTAGTTACAAGATTTCGATTCGGGAAAACAGATATTGGAAAGCAGGTCCCGGCGCGGGAACTATCTGCTATTGTAGGATAAATTCTAGAAGATATTGCGGGTTGGCCACACCGGTGGCGCGTTGCCGCGGTTATAGCTGCCGCTGTTTCGGTCCGTATCCTTCAAGCCTTGGGACTGGCGCGTGTTGCGTCTCAGAAGAAGCTTCACAAACCGTCGTCGCCCTCGCCTCGCAGGCGCAATCGCTTCGCAATCTGATTCAGGAAGTGCAATAAAAGGCCTGTTTTTCCTGCCGGTCACGTGGTGTCTTGCCCCGGCTGTTTTGGTTAAAACGAATCAAATCAGCAGAGAAACTGCCTTATGAACTATCGGATGGATCAATTCACCTATACCCGCGCCCAGGCCATCAAAGACGGCATCTTGATCGATGTCACCACCCAGGCGAAGCAAGTCGGCATCCTGGGTACGACAGTCGTCTCCGACTATCTTTATAATCGGTATGTGGTGCCGCCGGCAGGGTTGGAGGGCGAGGGCCAATCCGCCCAGGAGCGCCTTCAGGATCTTCTCTTTCGAACGCTGGTTGCCACCAGCACGTCCGCGGACAGCGACCGCATCGAATATCCTGTCCTGTTCCTGATGGGGCCGGAGACATGGGTCAAAATACGTGTCGCGTCAGTCACCGGCCCGGGTGATCAAGGCGAGCCGGTGCGAACGATCATGCTGCCACGGATGTGCAACGTTTTGGATATATTGTAGGGGCCGTCAAAGAATCAGTTCTTGTGGCCCAAATCCGTCTTTTTGAGCCACCGCGCCACGGCCTTGCGCACGGCCAGGGCGGCCAGCGCGGTGAAGCGGCGGTCTTCCTTGGGGAACGGGCCCACGGTCGCCAGGATGGCCAGGTCGTCCAGGGCGGCGGCCTCGTCCAGGGATTTGCCCTGGACGCAAAACGCCGCCGTGGCCGCGGCGATCTCGCTGGAGAGGCAGCCCTCGGCGTCGAAATCCGCGTCCACAATGGTTTCCCCGTTGATGCCGATGGCAATGGCGATGCTGTTTCCTTCGCCGTCCCGGGCCGCGCCGATGGAGGTGGGCGCGAGCAGGCTCTGGCGATGCCGGGCGCCGCGCCAGAGTTCCACGGCCTTTTCCCCGAACCGCGCGATCAGGGCGGCGTGGAGGTCGCGCTCGGCAACTTCCTGGGGCAGGGCGCGCACGGACGGATTCCGATGGGGCAGCATAGTCCCTCCGAGGGAAAGGGTTGTGGGCGCAAGCGCCCGGGATGGGCCGCCGACGTCCTTTCCGGGGCGGCTGCCCCGGCTCGCGTGACGTCCCTGAAAAAATACGATCGTTTTTTTTTCAAAAAAACATAGATTCTCAAGTAGGTTGCCCATGGGACACGCCTGCGCGTGTTTCGCGGACGTGACCCTAGGCCCGCAGGCGCGGCCGCGCGTCGGCACGGACCCGGCGTCCGGCCGGCATTGCCGGCGTCCGCGTCCGGGCCGGCGTGGTTCCGGCGTCGCCGGTCAGCCCGCTCCTGTAAAAATGCACATACCAGTCGTGGGACGCGCAGACCGCCACGGTCGCGGCGGCCGGGAAGCCGGCGGGGCGAAGACGGGCCGGACCGCCCGGCACGGCCCGGCGGGCGGCGAACCCATGGAGGCGATCAGCCAGGACCACGGCGCAAAAGGCTAACAGGAACGTGACAAAGGCCAATCGCCATTCCATACCATCCTCCTTTGCATGCTGATTATCCGCTCGAGTCGGGCCGCGCCGCCGGCAGGTCGTCCGGGTCCTGGATGGCGTCCTGGTCCCCGGCCTGGGGCTTGACCACCAGGACCGGGCAGGAGGCCAGGGCCAGCACCCGTTCGGCCACGCTGCCGAGCAGCAGGCGGCGCATGCCGCTTTTGCCGCTGGCCCCGAGCACCAGGCAGCCGGCCCCGATTTCGGCCGGGAATCCCGCAATGGCCCGGTAGGGCGACCCCTCGAGCAGGGTCACCCTGGCGTCCACGCCCCGGACCTTGGCCGCCTTGGCCACGGTGCTCATGGCCACCAGGGCCCGGCGCTTGATGTCCTCGAAAATGCCGTAGATCAGGTGCCTGTCCACCGGAACGTCCACCACGGAGAGGACGTCCAGGCTGCCGGCATAGGCGGCGCAGAGCCCGATGGCCCGTCCGGCGGCGGCCAGGCTTTGCCGGGAGCCGTCCACGGCCGTGACCACCTTGTCGAACCGGAGGGCCGTCCCCTCCGGGACCACCAGCACGTCGCAGGGGCTGTAGCCGATGACCTTGGCCACGTTGCGGCCGAGCAGCACCCGTTCCATGTAGGTCCGACGGGCGTCGCCGAGCACGATCAGGCTGGCGTCCTCGCCTTCGGCCACATCGACCAGGCGCTCGAACGCCTCCCCGGCCTCGGCCACCTTTTTGAGCGGCAGCCCGGCCCTGGCCGCGGCCTCGCCGGCCTCGGCCAAAGCCTGCTCAAAGGGACGCCGCAGCTCCAGCCGCTCCCGTTCGTGGCCGATCCGCTCCACGCCGACCAGGGCCGGGGCCACGGCCACCGCCACCAGCCGGCCGCGCAGGGAGGCGGCCAGCACCATGGCCTGTTCGAAGGCCCCTTGGGAGGCCGAGGAACCGTCGAGGCCGACGACAATGGTCTTGGGACGATAGGCCCGCATGGTGTCCTCCGGTCGGGAGCGGGAAGGCCGCCGCAGCGGGCTAGGCCCGCTCCTCCAGCCGCCGGGCCTTGAACATGGAGGCCAGGATGATGCCCGCGCCGACCAGCAGGGCCACGACCATCACGCCGAAGCTGGCCTGGGAGAGCAGGGACACGGTGGCGTCGCCGAAGCTGGTCAGGGACAGCTTGTCCAGGTACTTGGGCATGGCCAGGAAACGGCTGAGCGCCACAATGAGCATGATCACGGCCATGACCATCTTGATCATGTATTCCTTGACATAGGTGGTGCCGATGGCCCCGAGCTGCACGCCGAACAGCGAGCCGCCGAGGATGATCAGGGTGAGCCGGATGTCGACCATGCCGTAGTAGGCCCAGATCAGGGTGCCGCCGAGGCCCATGACAAAGGCGATGACCAGTTCCGTGGCCGAGGCGATGATGCTCGTGACGCCGATGACGTACATCAGCCCGGGCACGCCGATGAAGCCGCCCACGGCAATGGTGGCGGCCAGCATGCCCGTGGCCAGGGCGACGGGGATGAGAAACCAGAGGGAAATGCGCACCCCGGCCCGCTTGAAGGTGAGCATGGGCCACAGTTCGATGGTCTGGAGGCGCTGGGCCAGCTTGTTGGGCTTGCCCTCGCCGCCGGAGCGGGACAGGCGCAGGGCGTCTCGCATGACGAAGCTGCCGACGGTCAAAAGGACCACCACAAAGGCCACGCTGACATAGAGGTTGGAGCCGGCCTCGCCCCACTTCTCCAGGATGGCCTGCTGGACCTTGATGCCGGCCTGGACGCCAATCTCGGCGAAAAGGCCCATGATCACGCCGAGCTTGATGTCCACCTGGCCGTAGCGGTAGCGCTTGATGGAGCCGACCAGGGCCTTGGGAAACTTGTGGCACATGTTGCTGGCCACGGCCACCGGGCCGGGAACGCCGAGGCTCATCATGCCGGGCGTGAGCACAAAGGCCCCGCCGGAACCGATAAAGCCGCTCACCAAGCCGCCGATGAAGCCGACAAGGAAGAGAAACACAATGGAATAGGCATTGAGGTCGATAAACGAGATCATTTCTCCAGCACCGTGCATGTCCTGTCCTCCCGATCTGTTCCGGCATCCGTATTCCGGCCGGGCCGCGCCCGCGCCGTCACCTGAAGCATCCGTCCGTCCCGCGTCGCGTCCTCAAAGCAGGGACGGAGGCCTGCCGGGAAATGTGTTGCGGCCGTTGACGCCTGGCGCAAGCCGGCGCGGCGTCGCCGCGACGCTAGGCGTTGACCCGGGCGGTCGCGCGGCCGTCCTTGCGCGCGGTCGCGCCGGCCGCGGCCGGCTTCCGGGCGGCGGTCCCCTTGGAGGCCTCGATGCCGAGGGCCGACCAGAAGGCGCCGGTGAAGCTGCCGTGGACCCAGGAGAAGAGAAAGACCGTCAGCACCGGCACGACGGCATAGGCCCCGCCCTTGGCCGACAGGTCGGCGATGAAGTCGGCATGGGTGAAGACCGCCGCGTACAAGGCCGCGGCCCCGGCTCCGAAGGCCACCGTGCGGAGCACGTTGCGCCTGCGCGTTCTCTCGGACATGGACATCCTCCCTGGGGTTCGTTGTTGGGGCATCTGGCGGCCACGGCGATGTCCCCGGCCCCCGGCGGCCACTTCCAGGCCGAAAACCGGGACCGGCGACCGGGCGGCCACCTCCTCGAACCCGATGGCCGGGTCGAGGACCACGAAGTCGATGCGCCGGCCGCTGTGGGCAATGGCCAGCACGGCCTCGGACGCCTTGCCCGAGGCCGTCAGGTGTTCGAAGGCGATTTCCCGCTGTTGCGCCTTTTCCCCGAACGCGGCCGCGTCGCCGGCCACGCCGGCGGCGAACCGTTCGCGACGGGAGCGCCGGTCGCCGTACCGGGACAGGGGATCCACATAGGCCGCCACAACCCCGAGCCCCAGCCGCTCGGCCACGCCCAGGGCGTACTCGGCCAGGGCGGCATGGGCCCCGTTGCGGCCGATCACCACCAGCACCTGGTGGGGACGGTCAGCCTGGGCATGGGCGGGCGTGGGGGTGGTCGGCGCGGGCATCCTGTCTCCTGGCCAGGGGCGTGGCGCCCCGGGCTGCGGAGACAAAAACAAGATGCGTGCCAGGGGAAAAATTTTATAACTATATGAATTAGAGTAACAAATCATGGAAGCGCATTTGCGGTGGCAGACGCGCCCATGTTGCAGGCTGCAACATGGGCGGCGGGCTTCGGGAAAAAGGGAGAGCCTGGGCGGCATTTCGGAAGCCGCCGTGCACCGCTGCAAAACGCAACACCTGGTGCGGGGTGTAACAGTCTGCAACGTGCACGGGTCGGGCAGGGGAGGGCCGCATTGCCCGGCCCGGGCGTTTGGGGCTAGGCTGGCGGCCATCCGTCCGTGAGAAGGAGTGCGCCATGTTCTTCCGCAACAGGTCCCACCCCACCGCGCCGGCCGCCCCGGCCGAGCCCGTCGGCGAGGGAGGGGTGCTGGAGACCCTCGGCCGGGCCGTGGAAGAGGCCCGGCTTCCGGCCCAGGCCCTGGAGGCGGCCCGGCGCGAACTGGCCCGGCTGGAAAAGACCGATCCGTCCGTGGCCGAATACGCCGTGGGCATCGGGTATCTGGAATTTCTGCTGCAGCTGCCCTGGACCGCCTGCACCCGCGACAACCTCGACCTGGCCAGGGCCGGGGAGGTCCTGGACGCACGGCACCACGGCCTGGCGGCGGTCAAGGAGCGGATCCTGGAGTTCCTGGCCGCCCGGGCCCTGCGCGGCGCGGCCCGGCCCCGGCTGCTGGTGGTCGACGACGAGGAGATCGCCCGGACCAACATGGCCCACGTGCTCGGCAAGGAGGGCTACGAGGTGCGGGTGGCCGGCGACGGCCTGGAGGCCCTGGACGCGCTGGCCGCAGGCTTTGCGGCCGACGTGGTGGTGACGGACCTCAAGATGGAGCGCCTGGACGGCATGGAGCTGCTGCGGCGGTTGCACCGGTCGGCTCCGGACGCGGCCGTGATCATGGTCACGGGGTTCGCCACCGTGGTCACGGCGGTGGAGGCCCTGCGGGCCGGAGCGGCCCACTACCTGGGCAAGCCGGTCAACCTGGAGGAACTCAAACGGACCGTGCGCGAGGTGCTCGACGCCCGCCAGTCCGCCTCGCCCGGCCGGGGGCCGGTGTTGTGCTTCGCCGGGCCGCCCGGGGTGGGAAAGACGTCGGTGGGGCTGGCCGTGGCCGAGGCCCTGGGCCGGGAGTTCGTACGCCTGTCCCTGGCCGGGCTGCGGGACGAGGCGGAGCTGCGCGGCCACCGGCGCACCTACGTCGGGTCCATGCCGGGCCGGATCCTCAAGGAGCTGGCCCGGGTGGGCGTGGCCCACCCGGGCTTCATGCTCGACGAGATCGACAAGATCGGAACGGACGGTCGCGGCGACGCCGCCGCGGCCCTGCTCGAAATCCTGGACCCCGAGCAAAACGCCCGGTTCTCGGACAACTACCTGGAAATCCCGTTCGACCTGTCGCGGATCATGTTCATCGCCACGGCCAACGACGTGTCCCGCCTGCCCGGGCCCTTGACCGACCGTCTGGAAGTCCTGGAGTTTCCCGGCTACACGGACCGGGAAAAGCGCGGCATCGCCAAGGCGTTCCTGGCGCCGCGCCACCTGCGCGACAACGGGCTGTCCGCCGAGACCGTCACGTTCACGGACGCGGCCCTGGCCCGGATCATCGAGGATTACACCCGGGAATCGGGCCTGCGCGGGCTGTCGCGCATGGTGGGCGCGGCCTGCCGGCGGCTGGCGCGGCTGACGGTCGCGGACGGCGGCAAGGTCCCGGTCACGGTGGACGCCGCCGATGTGCCGGCCCTGCTCGGTCCCCGCCGCCATGCCCGGGAGGCGGCCGAGGCCGGGGACCGGATCGGCGTGGTCACGGGGCTGGTGGTCGGCGAGCATGGCGGGGAGATCGTGTTTGTCGAGACCGCGCGCATGCCCGGTTCGGGCCAGCTGCTCCTGACCGGGTCCCTGGGGGACGTGCTGCGGGAGTCGGCCCAGGCGGCCTTGAGCCACATCCGCAGCCAGGCCGGCCGGTTCGGCGTGGACCCCGGTTTTTTCGAGAAGACCGACATCCACGTCCACTTCCCGACCGCTGCCGTGGCCAAGGACGGCCCCTCGGCCGGGATCACCATCTTCTGCGCCCTGCTGTCCCTGCTGGCCGGCCGTCCGGCCCGGTGCGACACGGCGGTCAGCGGCGAAATGACCCTGTCCGGGCGGCTCCTGCCCGTGGCCGGCATCCGGGAGAAGTGCCTAGCCGCCAGGCGCGCCGGCATCGCCACGGTTGTCCTGCCCCGGGCCAACAGCGCCGAAGTCGCGGCCCTGGCCGGGGACGTGGTCGAGGGCCTGTCCGTGGTCTTGGCCGCCGACGCCGGCCAGGCGGCCGAGGCCGTGCTGCGCGGAGCGGCGGCGGGGGAGCGGGGGCCAGGAGGGTCGCCTGCCTAATCCAGGCCGTAGCGCTTGAGCTTGCGCCACAGCGACACCCGGTCGATGCCGAGGATCCGGGCGGCCTTGGACTTGTTGCCCGCGACCTCCTCCAGCACGTCCCGGACGTAGCGCTTCTCGTGTTCCTCCAGGGTGGGCCAGGCCTGGCGCGCGCTCCGGGTGGGGCGGACGCGGTCGTCGCGCAGGTCGGCCAGCAGGTGTCTCGCCTCGATGACGTCGCCGTCGCACACGGCCAGGGCCTTCTGGACGATGTTTTCGAGCTCCCGGACATTGCCCGGGTATTCGTAGAGGAGGAGCCGGTCCAGGACCTCGGGCGAAAGCGCCACGCTCCGGCCGGCGGCGGCCGCGTGCCGGGCCAGGAAGTGCCGGGCCAGGCCGGGGATGTCCTCCCGGCGCATGGCCAGGGGCGGCACGTGCAGGGTGACCACGTCGAGGCGGTAGAAGAGGTCCTGGCGAAAGGCCCCGACCTCGGCCTCCTTTTTCAGGTCCTTGTTGGTGGCCGACAGGACCCGGGCGTCCATGGGGGCCTCCTCGGTGCCGCCCACGCGCAGGAAAACCCGCTCCTGGAGCACGCGCAGGAGCTTGACCTGCATGGACAGCGGCAGCTCGCCGATCTCGTCGAGGAAAAGCGTGCCGCCGGCGGCGGCCTCGATCAGGCCCTTGCGCCGGGCTGCGGCTCCGGTGAAGGCCTCGCGCTCGTGGCCGAACAGCTCGTTGCTGATCAGCTCCTCGGAAAACGCGCCGCAGTTGACGGCCATGAACCGGCCCGCGTTCCGGGCGCTCAGGTCGTGGATGGTGCGGGCCACGAGCTCCTTGCCGGTCCCGGTCTCCCCGGTAACGAGGACGTTGCATTCCAGCCGCGCCACCTGGACAATGGACTCGCGCAGGGCCTGCATGGCCGCGCTCTGGCCGATCAGGCGCGCCAGGCCGGCGGTCGGATCGGCCTGGCGGCGCAGGCCGGCCAGTTCCCGGCGCATGGCCGATTTCTCCAGGGCCTTGGCCGTCTGGGCCAACACCTCGTCCACGCGCACCGGCTTGGCCACATACGTGAACGCCCCCAGGCGCATGGCCGCCACGGCCGACTCCACGGCGGCGTGGCCGGTGATCACGATGACCTCCACCTCCGGAAAGCGGCGTCTGGCCGAGGCCAGCAGCTCCATGCCGTCCATGCCCGGCATGCGGAGGTCGGTGAGGAGCAGGTCGAAGGCGTCCTGGGACAGGGCGGCCAGGGCCTCGCGGCCGTCGGAGACGCCCACGGGCCTGTAACCGGCCTTGGCCAGGATGTGGACCAGGTTCTCCCTGGCGATGGGTTCGTCCTCGGCCACCAGGATGCGGGCGCGGTTCATGCGGGTCCCTTGCCTTTTTGCGGTGACCGGTCGGTCAGGGGCAGGCGCAGCACGAAAGACGCCCCCTGGCCGACGACGCTCTCCACGGTGACGGCGCCGGCGTGCTTTTCCACGATGCCGTAGACGATGGACAGGCCAAGGCCGGTGCCCTTGCCCTCCTCCTTGGTCGTGTAGAAGGGGTCGAAAATGCGGCCCTTGATGTCGTCCGGGATGCCGGGGCCGGTGTCGGAGACCGTGATGACGGCCTCGCCGGCCGCGGCGTCCTGCCGGGCGGACAGCCGGACCTCGCCGTGCCGGCCGACGGCCTGGATGGCGTTTAACAGCAGGTTCAGCAACGCTTCCTGCAGCCGCGACGCATCGGCCAGAAGCGTCAGGTCCTCGGGCACGTCCGCGGAGAGCCGCACCCCGGAAGGGGCCTGGCTGGAGACGAGGCGCAGGGTGCGGTTGGCAAGCTCGGCCAAGGGCACGGGGCGCAGGGAAAACTCCCTGGCCCGGGAAAATTCCAGCAGCCCCTGCACAATGTCCCGGGCGCGCAAGGTCTCCTGGCGCACGTTGCCAAGGAGCTTGCGCAAAAAGGCCGGGTCGGCGGTTTCGAGTTCTTCCAGGGCGATCTCGCAGGACGTGGAGATGTTGTTGAGCGGATTGTTGAGCTGGTGGGCCACGCCGGCGGTCAAGGTGCCGATGGAGGACAGTTTCCTGGACTGCACCAGCTGGTCCTGGCGCTGTTCGATCTCGGCCACCATGCGGTTGATGGCCGCCATGACCTGTTCGATCTCGTCGCTGGTGTTGACCACCGGAATCTCGTTGTACCGTCCCTCGGCGATGTCCCGGGTGGCGGAACGGATGATGCCGAGGGGCTTGAAGATGTTGCGGAACATCAGAAGCGGCAGGGCCACGCCGAGGGCCGCGGCCACGGCCACGGCCGCCATGAGCTGCACCCCGAGCAGCCGCAGCAGGTCATGGATGCGGCCGCGCTCGAACTCCACCACCGCGTCGGCCGCGTCGGCCAGGGCCTTGCCGATTTCCCGCAGCCGCAGGGCCGCCTGTCCCTCGGCCTCGACCGGTCCCGCGCCGGAGGCGGCCAGGGCGTCCAGTCCCTGCCGGTATTCGCGCAACAGCGTTCCCATGGCGTCGAGCTGGGGGGACACCCGCAGGTCCCGGGCCTCGGCCGTCAGCACGGCCAGGGTCTTGAACGAGGCGTCCAGATACCGCCGGTCCTCGGCCAGGTCCTCGGGCAGGCCGTAGAGGAGATAGTTCTTCTCGTACCGCCGGACCTCCAGGATGGTGTTGGCGATCACGTGGCCCAGGCGCATGAATTCCAGCTTGTCCTCCATGGTGCTCAGGTCCTTGTAGGAGACCACGGCCATGGCTCCGATGCCGAGGACATAGACGGCCAGGATGCAGACGATCTTCTGGCGCAGGCTGAGCTTGGTGCGAAACGGGCGCGGCATGGACGACTCCTGAGCGGCCCAGGGAGGGCGATGGACCAGTGCTTACCTCCCTCCGCCACGCCTGGCAAATCCGCTTCCCGGTGTGGGGGCCGGGTCCTTTTCGTCTGACGCCGGCACCGCCAGGCGGCCTTGGCGGCGGTTTCGATCCGACCGTCATTTTCCTTGCCCTTTCCCGCGCCTGTCGGAAGCAGGTGTGGTATCGTGGTGCAAACAGGCCGGGACGGGGGAGGCCTTGGCCATGTCCCTCCCTCGCCGCAGCCCGCATTCCTGGAGGAAACGCCATGAACCCACGCCACGTCCAGGGTGTCGCCCTGCTCGGCCTGCTGGCCGCGCTCCTGTGGACGCCGCTGCACGCCCAGCACGACCGCCACCACGTCCCCCCTGTCGCCGCCGCGCCGCCGGGCCAGGCGTCGCCGTTGCCGCGAGAGTCCGGACAGGCGGCCTTTGGCGCGCTGCAGGAGGCGGTCGCCCTGCTCGAGGCCGATCCGGCCACGGACTGGAACGCGGTGGACCTGCGCGCCCTGCGGGAGCACCTTGTGGACATGGACGCCCTGACCCTTCGGGCCTCGGTGGACGAGAAGCCGCTCCCAGGCGGCTTCGAGGCCCTGGTCACGGGCGAGGGGCGGACCGGGGAGGCGGTGCGGCGCATGGTCGCCGCCCACGCGTCCATGCTCGACGGCTACCGTGGCTGGCGGGTTGCGGCGGAAGAGGCCGGAGTGGGGATGCGGCTCACGGTCGAAAGCGCCGACCCCGGCGAAGCCGCCCGTATCCGGGGCCTGGGCTTTTTCGGGGTGATGGCGAGCGGCGCCCACCACCAGGAGCACCACCTGCGCCTGGCCAAAGGCGAGGGGATGCATTGAACTGCGTTCGGAAGCTCCCCCGGGGCCGGCCATGGGCGCGTTGACAGGCGCACCCCGGGCTTCCATACTGTGCCGGCGCAGGGTCGCGTCGCGGCCGCAAGGGAGTCTCCATGTTCGGCATCCATGACCTGTGGGTCTTCATCCTTTCGGGCATTGTCTTCAATCTGGCCCCCGGGCCGGACGTCCTGTACGTGGCGCACCGCAGCGCCGGCCACGGCGCGCGGACGGGCGCGGTGGCGGCGCTCGGGATCAGCGCGGGCTGTTTCGTGCACATCCTGGCCGCCGCGGTCGGGCTGTCCGCCGTGCTGGCCGCTTCGGCCACGGCGTTTGCCGCCCTCAAGCTCGTGGGCGCGGCCTACCTCGTGTACACGGGCCTGCGCATGCTCGCCGCGCGTCAGACGAGGCCCGCCGAGGCGCGCGTCGCCGGGTCGCCGCGGCCGGCTTTCCGGAGCGTTTTCGTGCAGGGGTTTTTCACCAACGCGCTGAACCCGAAGGTGGCGCTTTTCTTCCTGGCCTTCCTGCCCCAGTTCATCGACCAGGCCGCGCCGGACAAGGCCTGGGCCTTCGCCTGCCTTGGCCTGATCCTCAACCTGACGGGCACGGCCTGCAACCTGGCCCTGGCCTGGTCCACGGCGCGGCTGGCGGCCGGATTCGACCGCAGCGGCCATCTGGGCGCGCTTTGCACCCGGGGGGCCGGGGCGCTGTTCGTCCTGCTCGGCGTCAGGCTGGCCCTGGCCGACCAAACCTAGCTTCCCTGGCCGCAAGCAAAAACCGAACGGGCATGGGCGCAAACGCGCCAAAGGCCGTCCCCTTGCGGGAACGGCCTTCGTTTTTCCAGGGCCGGGCCATGGCCCTGTTGGCGCGCTGTCCGGGACTTGCGGTCTAGCGGCCCGCCTCGCGGAAGGCCTCCTCGCCGTAGACGTCGGCCATGACGTCCAGGGCGAACCGGGCCGAGACCGTGGCCGGGCCGCCGCCCATCTCGATGCCGACTTCCACGGCCTCCAAGACCTGCCGCAGGCTCGCGCCGGCGGCGGCCGCCTGTTCGATGTGCCACTGCATGCACGAGCGGCAGTCGATGACCACGGAGATGCCGACGGCAATGAGTTCCTTGTGCATCTTGGGCAGAGCGCCGTCGGCATAGGCGGCTTTTTCCATGTCCAGGAAGGCGGCGTAGGTCGGGGAGCGCAGGTCCAGGAGCCGCTTGTGGGCCTTTTTCCGGTCGCGGGTGAGCTGGGACAGGATTTCGTTCATGCCGGGCCTCCTGTTCGATGGTTTGCAATGCGTCTGCGATCACGCCGTGTCCGGGACCCAGCATAGGCGCTTTCACGCCGCAACCACAAACGAATTTCCTCGAACAGGGTATTCGTGAAGCTTGAACACCTGTCGCCAGCCCAGGGGGTCCGGGGGGGATGATCCCCCCCGGCCGCCGGAGGCGTCTTTCGTCTCCCTTCCCGGCTACACGACCACCGGGGTGAAGCCGGCCGCGCGCAGGGCGTCGACCACGGACCGGCCGTGCTCCCGGTCCCTGGCCTCGAAGGAGATCTCGATGCTGGCCTCCTTGGCCGGCAGGGCCAGGAGCGTCCGGTGGTGCTGGATCTCCATGATGTTGGCCCCGAGGTCGCGCAGCACGGCCGTGACCTTGGCCAGGCCGCCCGGCCGGTCGCCCAGGGTGATGCGCAGGGTCACGATGCGGCCCTCGCGGATGAGCTGGCGGGTGATGACCTGGGCCAGCAGGCGGGGATCGATGTTGCCGCCTGAAAGGATCAGGCCGACCCTGCGGTTCTTGAACTTGCCCGGCCGGGCGAGCAGGGCGGCCAGGGGCGCGGCTCCGGCCCCTTCGGCCACGGTCTTTTCCACGAACAGGTACAGGGCCACGGCCTCCTCGAGCTGGGCCTCCTCGACCAGGACGACGTCGTCCACCCGGGCCCGGACCACCTCGCTGGTCAGCCGGCCCGGGTACTTGACCGCGATGCCCTCGGCGATGGTGTTGCCCTCGCCCTGCAGGGGCTCGCCGCGCAGTTCGCACAGCATGGACGGGTAGCAGGCCGCCTGGACGCCGATGACCTCGATGCCCGGCCGCACGCCCTTGGCCGCCGTGGCCACCCCGGAAATCAGGCCGCCGCCGCCGATGGGCGCGACAATGACGTCGAGGTCCGGGCAGGCTTCGAGCATCTCCAGGGCCACCGTGCCCTGGCCGGCCATGACCTCGGCATCGTCGAAGGGGTGGACGAAGGTCAGGCCCCTTTCCCGGGTCACGCGCTCGGCCTCGGCGTTGGCCTCGGCCAGGGTTTCACCGGCCAGGATCACCGTGGCCCCGTGGGCCTTGGTGTGCTCCACCTTCACCGAGGGCGTGGCCGCCGGCATGACGATGGTGGCCGGAATGCCGAGCTCCCTGGCGTGGTAGGCCACGCCCTGGGCGTGGTTGCCGGCGGACATGGCCGACACGCCCCGTTCCCGCTGGTCCGGGGCCAGGGTCAAAAGCTTGTTGAGCGCGCCGCGTTCCTTGAACGAGGCCGTGAACTGGTGGTTCTCGAATTTGACCATCACATGGGCCCCTGTCAGTTCGGACAGGACCCGGGAGTGCAGGAAGGGGGTGGGCCGAAGCCTCGGGGCCAGCCGCGCGGCGGCGGCCCGGACGTCGTCGAGTTCGATCATGACGCGTCGTCCTTTGCAGACATTACGGATGTTGCGGAATGTGTGGGGACAGGGGATCAGGCCAGGGGTTCGAAGCGGCTCTTGTCGCGGTTTTTGCGCACGGTCCCGGCCGGAAACACGCGGCCGTTCATGGCGATGTAGACCCCGGGCGGCAGGGACTGGACCGCGCCCACGGCGCAGCCGATGTTAAACGTCGCGTCCGAGGCCGCGAACCGGGCCGGACTCATGGCCCCGGTCAGGACGATGACCTTGTCCGGCAGGCCGGCCAGGACCTTGGCGGTCTCGGTCATGGTGTCCGTGCCGTGGGTGACCAGCACAAGCCGCCTGGGATCGGCCGCGATCCTGTCGCGAAGCTCCCGCCGCTCCTCGTCGGTCACGTACAGGCTGTCCTTGCGCGCCACCTCGGTGACGTCAAATGCAATGTCCAGATTGGCCCCGGCCAAAATCGGCCCGACCTGGGGCTCGCCCACGGTGTAGTCCGACAGGTCGTCGAAATAAACCTTGTCGATGGTCCCGCCCATGGAAAAGACGGCTAACTGCATAGGGGAATGCCTCCGGCGGGGGGGGGGGGGGGGGGCCCCCCCCCCCCCCCCCGCCGGGGCGGGGGTGGGGGGGGGAGCGGGAGGGGGTGGGGGGGAGGCGCCCCCCCACCGGGGG
>CAZIJE010000063.1:0-20516 GCA_964539435.1 uncultured Desulfovibrio sp. | reverse complement strand
GTCGGGCCGGCTGGTTTTGCAGCCGGCCCGACACGGCACCCCAGGCAGGGAGGGTCTGGGAGGGGCTTAGCCCCTCCCAGCCGCCGGAGGCATTCCCCCAGCTATACCGGCTACACCGGGCAATCGCCGCGTCCCAGGCAGTAGGCTTCGATGAACCGTCCGATCTGGACGCCGAGCGTGGCGCACTGGATGCCTTCGAGGCATTCCTCGGCGTGTTTCTTGGCCAGGTGGGTGGAGAGGGTGTGTTCGTCGTGGCGCATGGTGACGAGCCAGTCGCCGGTGGCCGGGTCGTCGGTCACGGAGATGTCGATGCCGTGCCGGCTGACTTCGGGGTAGAGGGTGTTGACGGCCTGGGCGATGGATTGGGGATCGGCCATATGCAGCTCCTTTTCCCATGGTGCAAGGGAGCCTGCCGGGCGGCAGGCGGCACAAGAGACCTTGCCCTAGTGTCTGACCGATTCCGGTCCGGGGGTCAACGGGGGAGCGCAGGGAGCGGGATCAGGCGTCGCGGGCCAGGAGCAGTTCCTGGGGGTCCATGTCCGGGTGGATGTCCCGGGAGACCTGGAAGAAGCCGTAGAGGTCGCGCAGGCGCAGTTCGTTGGCCACGCCCGGCACGGGATTGGCGAGGATCAGCCGCCGGCCCTTGGTGGCCAGGGCGGTCTGGAGCCGCACCAGCGCGCCGACGCCGGAGCTGTCCACGGCCGGCGCCTGGGCCAGGTCGAGGACGGTGACGGCGTAGCGGCCGACGGTGGCGGCCTCGAGGATGGCGGCTTCGAGTTCCAGGGCCGTGGGACCGCCGAGCACGGCGCTCACGTGGGCCCAGAGGACGCCCTGGCGGTTGGTGATGGTGATGCGGCTCATGGGTGGCTGTAATCCGTTGCCGGCCAGGGTCCGGGGACCGGAGACCGGCCGGGCCGGTCGGGCCTGCTTGGGCTAGATAGCGAAAAGCCGGCGGGGCAGGCAAGGACTAAAGCGGCGAGTTTGGGGGGAACGTCCGGGAACCGGTTGATCCGACGGGAGAAAGGGCGGCGGCGCAAAAAAAAACGCGCCGGCCCCGGGCCGGCGCGTTGCGCGCGTCGCCATGCGTCCGGTTACTTGTACCAGGACAGCAGGTTGAAGGCGGTGTAGCCGTTGTCCGGGTCCACGGCGTAGCGGCAGCCGAGGTTGCTGTCCTCGTCCTTGTGGACGATGGTGGTCTGCGAACCCCGGTAGAACGTGCATTCGTTGTTGTTGCAGACGAGGATTTCGCCCCAGCCGGACTCCGGCGGACCGATCCAGGACTCGAGCTTCAATCCGCAGTGCGGGCAGTAGCGTTCTTCAAGCATGCTTGGCTCCTTTTCGCGTCCGGCGCAAGCGCGTCCGGCGGCAAGCCCCTATCTAGTCATGATCCGGCCGGCGTCAACAGGCGCGGGGTGGGGAGAAAAAACGTTTTCCCGCGGCCCGGAACGGACCGCGGGAAAGGGGCTCGCCCCGGCCGGGCGGTGGCCGCGCGGCCGGGAACGGGGGCTAAAAGTTGTCCTGGGCCCAGTACAGCAGGTCGTGGTTGGCCTTCAGGCGCTCGATGACGGACCGGGCCTGGGCCTCGTCGATGGGGTGGACCCGGATGTAGACCGTGCGGCGTTCGGGCCGCTCGTCGTCGTAGGACGTCAGGATGCTGATGATGCGCACGTCGTGGGACTTGAGGTCGTCGAGCACGCTTTTGAGGCTGCCGGATTCGTTGGGCAGGCTCAGGGCGAATTGCAGGCCGCCCTTGAGGACGCCGGTGATGTTGACCAGGACCTTGAAGATGTCGCTGTCCGTGATGACGCCGACGACCTTGCTGTCGCCGTCGACCACGGGCAGGCCGCTGACGTTGTTGCGCAGCATGAGCACGGCCGCTTTTTCCACGGTGTCGTCCGGGCCGATGAAGATGACCTGCTTGGTCATGATGTCGGCCACCTTGATCTCGGAGAGCAGGTAGTACAGCTCGTGCATGTCAAGCGTGGTGGCCTTGGAAGGAGAGGCTTCCTTGATGTCCCGGTCGGACACGATGCCGGCCAGCCGGCCGTCGTCGTCGACCACGGGCAGGCGGTGAAAGCCGTTTTCCTTCATGAGCTTGGCGGCCTTCATGATGGAGGTGGAGGGCTTGGCCGTGATCGGGGACTTGCTCATCCAATCCTTTATCAGCATGTGCGTCTCCTTAGACGGTCCCTTGAGGACGGGCCGCTTGTGGTATAAGGCCCTGATGTTGCACGTTGGCTTGCGCCGGGAGCGGTCGCATCCTGTATACGTGATTCCGCCATCATTTCAAGCTATTCCCGGGCGGGCAAACGAGGATAATTAACCATGAAGGCACTCGTCTACCACCGCAGCGTCCCCAGGTACCTGGCCTGCGCCGCGGTCTCGCGCCTGGCGCCGCGGCGGTTTTTCCCTTCCCTTGCCCCGCTGGCCCTGGAGGACGTTGCGTTCGCGCCTCCCCGGGGCTGGGCGCCGCTCCTGCCGCGCCTGTGCGGCATCTGTGGCTCGGACCTGGGGCTCCTCAAGGGCCAGGAGTCGCCGCTGCTCGAACCCTACGCCAGCCTGCCCTTCATCCTGGGCCACGAACTGGTGGCCGCCCTGGCCGAGGATGTCCCGAGCCTCGGGCTGGCCGCCGGGACCAGGGTGGTGGTGGAGCCGGGGCTGCCCTGCGAGGTCCGGGGCCTGCCGCCGTGCCGGTCCTGCCGGGAGGGCCGGTCCAACCGGTGCGAGCGGTTCCTGGACGGCGACCTGCCGCCGGGCTCGTTTCTCGGCTTCACCCGGGGGGCCGGCGGCGGCATGGCCGAGCGCACGGCCGCCCACCCCTCGCGCATCCTGGCCATCCCGGACGGGCTGTCCGAGGAGGACGCGGTCCTGACCGACTCCCTGGCCTCGGCCCTCCAGCCCGTGCTCGAACATTTTCCGTGCCCCGACGCCACGGTCCTGGTCCTCGGGGCCGGCATCCTGGGCCAGCACGTGGTCCGGTGCCTGCGGGCCCTCGGCAGCCCGGCCCGGATCCTGGTCACGGCCCGCCACCGGACCCAGGCCGCCCTGGCCACGGCCGGCGGGGCCGACGGCATCGTGGCCGCCCGGAACAGGAAGGAGCTGGCCGCGGCGATCGGCGGCCGGTTCGTGCCCACGAGCCTCGGCGGCGGCAACATCGAGGGCGGCGTGGACCTGGTCTTCGACTGCGTGGGCAATTCCCGGACCTTCCAGGACGGCCTGGTCGCCCTGGCCGCCGGCGGCGCGTACGTCATGGTCGGGGCGGGCGCGAACCTGTCCAAGGTGGACATTTCGAGCCTCTGGTTCCGGGAACTGACCGTGTCCGGCTCGTCGGGCTGCGGCTCCGGTCCGGACCCGCGCCGTCCCGGCCGCCGGGTGCGGACCTACGCCCTGGCCCTGGAGCTCCTGGCCTCGGGCTGCTATCCGACCCACGGCCTCCTCACCCACCTCTTCCCCTTGGCCGACTGGCAAAAAGCCTTTGCCACGGCCTTTGACAAGCGGACAAGCGGCAGCGTCAAGGTCGCCTTCGACATGCGTTGAAACCGGGGCTTCCCTGGGAGAAAAAGTGAATTTGCTTTGATCATAGAAGAGAATCTGTGTCACAGGGCGGCGAAAGAGGAGCCCTCCTCAATAATGGCTATTATTTTGGGCGGGAGCAGCCGCGTTATCGGTTGCACCCGGACAAGGGCCTTCGATGTCAGAGAAGCTTGAACAACTGTTGAAGGCAGCCGAAGGGGCCACTGTCGAATTCAAGGAAGCTAAAAACGCCTTTGATAAGAAAGAATTATTTAAATATTGCGTTGCCTTGGCCAATGAAGGGGGCGGGGCATTGGTGCTCGGAGCAACGGACGCCATGCCCCGAAAGGTCGTGGGAACCAAGGCCTTCGGCGATCTCGACGATACCCGGAATGCCATATACCACGCCACACGCCTCAACGTCGGGATAACCGAAGACACAAGCGAAGGCCACCGCACGCTCATCTTTTCCATTCCGGGCCGACCGTTAGGGACTCCTTTGGAATACGGCGGGCAATATCTCATGCGCCGGGGCAGCAGCCTTGTCCCCATGACTATTGACCGGCTCCAGACCATTTTCGAGGAAACTGTTTCCGATTTTTCCGCCGAAATCTGTCCGGGGGCTACCCTAGGCGATTTGTCGGCGGAAGCTATCCACACGTTTCGTCACCTCTGGGTACGGCAAGCGAATCGACCGCATCTTTTGGATTTGCCTCCCCACCAACTTTTGGAAGATGCCGAGCTTTTGGTGGACGGCGGCGTGACCAGAGCGGCGCTCATCCTGTTTGGGACAACCAAAAGTCTTGGCCGCCATATGGCGGATGCAGAAATCATCTTTGAGTATCGGCATGCTGAGGGGGATATCGACCCCTCTGTCCGGGAATCCTTTCGGGAAGGCCTTTTCTTGTACATTGATCGCCTTTGGGAATTGGTGAATCTGCGTAATGAAGGGCACCCTTACCAGATGGGATTGGTCCGGCGGGATATTCCTTCTTTTCGGGAGGAGGTCATCAGGGAAGCCTTGCTCAACAGCGTTTGCCACCGGGATTACCGCTACCGGGAATCGATTTTCATCCGCCAATTTCCCGGATTGATTGAGATTGAAAGTCCAGGCGGGCTACTGCCCGGTGTCACCATCGAAAACATACTGTTTAAAAGGGCGTGGCGGAACCGTCGGATTGCCGAGGCCCTGGAAAAGGCCGACCTGATTGAACGGTCCGGACAAGGCGTGGATCGCATGTGGCGGATGGCCATTCTCGACGGCAAGATGCCGCCCGACTACTCCCGGACCGACAACCACCATGTGTACGTTCGCCTTCATGGGACCATCCATGATCCAGCCCTTCTTCGATTTTTGGAAGAGGTCGGGGAAGAACGCTATCGGACGTTTAGCGCCTTGGATTTCGCCGTGCTCCATTTCGTGAGCCAGGACAAGGAGGTTCCCAGGGATTTTCGGGGCCGAGCAAAACACCTTGTCGAACAGGGGATATTGGAACGGGTTGGGCGCAAGCTGATTTTTGCCAGACGGTACTACGAAATGAGAGGCGAGGCCGGGGTCCACACGAGAAAACGCGGCCTGGGCAAAGAAGCCAATTTGCAGTTCGTGCGCAACCATCTTCGATCCTGCGGCGTGAAAGGGTGTGTCTTGGCTGACTTGCAACCCGTGCTCCCCCACGTCGCCCCTCGGATGCTCTCCAGTTACCTGGAGGAATTGAAGCGACGCGGTCAGGCCCGGGTAGTTGGCAGGACCAAAGGCGCGCGATGGTACTTCATCGCAGCCGAAGAGAGGTAAAGTCGGCTCTTTTGGGGTAAATAATTACCGCTGAAATTTATAATAAGCTGAATTCATTTTATATTTTTTGAAGATAGAAATTGCCTGCATGGTAATTCCGAGGGGTAAATCCAGCGAAAAGAGCAGGCCCGGGAAGACGCAAACATTTTGAGAAGCCATCGCTGGCTGCTCCGGGAGAAGCCCTGGAGCGTTCAGGACGGCGTTTCGGTTTCCCCACGATCTAAGCGAAATTATTTGAGGTATACTTCTTGACCAGCCTCCCGGCCGGGGCTACGTCCCGGGGATGCTGACCCGCATCGCCCGCGCCGTCGAAGGGGGGTTTTTGCCCATGGCCCTGGGCTTTTCCGCCCTGGCCCTGGCCGCGCCAGGCCTTTTCACCTGGCTTGCGCCCTACATCTCGCCGGCCCTTGGGGTCATCATGTTCGGCATGGGCCTGGCGCTGACCTTCGAGGACTTCGCGGCCCTTGTTCCCAAATGGCGGCTGGTCGGGCTCGGCGCGGTCCTGCAATACACCATCATGCCGGGCGTCGCCTGGCTGCTGACCCAGGGCTTCGGCCTGCCGCCCGAAATGGCGTTGGGCGTCATCCTGGTGGGAGCCTGTCCCGGCGGCACCGCTTCCAACGTCATCACCTACCTGGCCGGCGGCAACCTGGCCCTGTCCGTGACCCTGACCCTGGCTACCACGCTCCTCGCCCCGCTGGCCACCCCGGCCATCGTGGCCCTGCTGTGCGGCCAGCGGGTGGCCGTGGACTTCTGGGGCATGGTCGGCTCGGTCTTCTGGATCGTGGTCTTTCCGGTCGTCGACGGCCTGATCCTGCGCCGGCTGCTGCGCCGCCGCCTGGAGCCGGTGCTGGCCGTCTTTCCCTCGATCTCCATGGTGGTCATCGCCCTGGTCATCGCCTGCGTGGTGGGGCTCAACCGCGACACGGTCCTGGCCTTTCCGGGACTGGCCATCCTGGTGGTCGTCCTGCACAACGGCTGCGGCTTCGTCCTGGGCTACGCCGGGGCCAGGGCCTTCGGGGCCGGCCGGGCCGACCGCATCGCCATTGCCGTGGAAGTGGGCATGCAGAATTCCGGCCTCGGCGTGGCCCTGGCCAAGACCTGGTTCACCCCGGCCGCGGCCCTGCCGGCCGCGCTGTTCAGCCTGGAGCAGAACCTGGCCGGCGTGACGCTCGCCAAGTGGTGGCGACGCGGGGAAGAACCGGGACTCCGCCGGGGGGAATGATTCCCCCGACCCCGGGGGTCAGTCCTGGAACTGCTTCCAGCGGACCATTTTTTCGCGCAGGTCGAGGACTTCGCCGTCCGCCGTGAAGGTGCCGTCGCCGTTGTGGTGCAAGGTGCGCCGCTCCCGGCGCGTCCGGTCGATGCCGATGGCCACCGGCTCCAGGAGGAACAGGTCGTAGGCGTCGGCCAGACTGTCGTCGGCCACCCGGCACTCGATGTTGGCCAGGCACTCGGCGATGCGCGGCGCGGCCACACGCTCGGACGGCATGGCGGTCAGGCCGTGGGCAGCGAACTTGTCCGTGTCCCGGCCCGAGCTGTTGCCGATGGCCACCACGGTTTCGGCCAGATCCATGGTGGGGATGGCGAGGACGCATTCCCTGGTGGCTTTCAAGGCGGCCTGGCTGTGGTCCCACGGCCCGATGACCGCGCCCAAAAGCGGCGGATCGTGGCGCACCACCATGTGAAAGCCCATGGTCATGACATTGAACCGGCCGTTTTGGGCGGTGGTCACAAGCACCACCGGCCCGGACTCGAGCAACCGGTAGGCCTTCCAGGGGGGCAGGGACTCGAAACGGGGGGTATGGCTGGACGGCATGGGGACCTCCTGTGGGCCGGCCGCGCCGCACCTGCCGCGCGGCTGCGGCGCATTCTCCCCTATAGCCGGTTTTCCCGGCGTCGCAACCCGCCGCCTCGGCCTGGCCGCAACCACCGGCCCCAACCAGGGGGCTCGGACCCAACATCGCGGACGCAGCTGCTTTTTGAGACGGCCCGCAGCCTTCTGCGGCGTTTTTTTGTTGTGGCCGAACCTCTGTCCGCTTTATGCTCCGTATCGAGTCAGCCAAAGGAGGCCGCCACCATGATCGACAGGATTACCGAATACCTCGGCGCCGAGGCCGAGTCGCTGCTCTCCCATGTCTGCAAGACCATTCCCAGGGAGCAGCTCCACCTGCCCGGACCGAACTACATCGACGACATCTTCGTGCACACCGACCGGCCCGCGCCGGTGGTCCGCTCCCTGGCGACCCTGCTCGGCCACGGCCGGCTCGGCGGCACGGGCTACATGTCCATTCTGCCCGTGGACCAGGGGATCGAGCACGCGGCCGGAGCCTCGTTCGCGCCCAATCCGGCCTATTTCGACCCGGAAAACATCGTCAAGCTGGCCATCGAGGCCGGGTGCAACGCCGTGGCCTCGACCCTTGGCGTCCTCGGCTCGGTCGCCCGCAAATACGCCCACAAGATCCCGTTCATGCTCAAGATCAACCACAACGAGCTCCTCTCCCTGCCGGCCATCCACGACCAGACCATGTTCGCCTCCGTGGACCAGGCCTTCGACATGGGCGCGGTGGCCGTGGGGGCCACGGTCTATTTCGGCGCGCCCGAGTCCCGCCGCCAGATCCAGGAAGTGTCCGAGGCCTTCGCCCGGGCCCACGAACTCGGCATGGCCTGCGTGCTGTGGGCCTACCTGCGCAATCCCGCCTTCGTGAAGGACAAGGTCGATTACCACACCGCCGCCGACCTGACCGGCCAGGCCAACCACCTGGCCGCCACCATCGGCGCGGACGTGGTCAAGCAGAAGCAGGCCACCAACAACGGCGGCTACACGGCCATCGGCTTCGGCAAGACCGACAAGCGGGTCTATTCCGAACTGACCACCGACCACCCCATCGACCTGACCCGCTACCAAGTGGCCAACTGCTACATGGGCCGCATCGGGCTGATCAATTCCGGCGGCGCGTCGGGCGCGGCGGACTTCCCGGAAGCCGTCAAGACCGCCGTCATCAACAAGCGGGCCGGCGGCATGGGGCTCATCTCCGGCCGCAAGGCCTTCCAGCGTCCCATGGCCGAGGGCGTCAAGCTCTTAACCGCCATCCAGGACGTGTACCTGTGCCAGGACGTGACCGTGGCCTGAGCCGCGGCGGCGCGGGGCGGACCCTGGTCCGCCCCGCGTTTGTAACCTCCCGTCCGCCGCTCCCGACCAACCGCGAAACGGGCGGCCCAGGCCGTCCAATCCAGCGGGAGGTCATCCCCATGAAGAAACTGCTCTATGGCATCCTGACCCTGTCCATCCTCGCCGGTTCCGCCTATGCCGTGGCGGCCGGCCCCGGCCCGGGCGGCCCCGGCGGTCCGGGGGCCATGGGCCTGATCGGCCGGCTCCTGTCCCTGAAGCTGACCGATGCCCAGAAGCACGACGTGGCCGTGGTTCTCCAGAAGAACCGCCCGGCCTTCGAGACGGCCCTGGCGTCCATGCGCGAAGCCTTTGCCTCCATGCACGACGTCATGCGCAACGATCCGGGGAACGAACAGCTCGTGCGCCAGGCCAGCCGCAAGGTGGCCGTGGCCGGCGAGGAGCTGGCCGTGATCCGGGGCAAGGTGGAGGCCCAGGCCCTGGCCGTGCTGACGCCGGAGCAACGCAAGCAGTGGCAGGAAGCCGAACCCGGCCGCGGCCCCAACCCCAAGGAGCGTTTCGATGCCGGCCGTGAGCTGGTCAATGACTGGATTGACGCCCACGCCGGCTCGGGCAACTAGACCCCGGGGCGTTATGGCCGAAGCGGTGGTGGACATGGAGGACGCCCGGGTCCTCAAGGCGGTCCGGGAGGGCGACGTGGACGCCTACGCCAGGCTCATGACCAAGTACCAGGGGCGGGGGGGGGGGGGGGGTGGGGGGGGCCCGCGCCCGGGGCGGGGGGGGGGGGGGGGGGCCCGGGGGGGGGCGGGGCCCCCCCCCCCTCGCCACTCCCCATCTCCCGGGGGGGGGGGGGGGGTTTGGGCCCCGGCCCCCCCGCCCCGGGAACGGGTGGCCGAGCTGACGCACGAGGCCTTTGTCCGCGCCTACCGGTCCCTGGACGGCTACCGCGGGGACAGTCCCTTCGGCCACTGGCTGGCCAAGGTGGCGGTGCGGACCTGCCATGACTTCTGGCGGGCCGAGTACCGACGCCGGGAGCGGCCGGAAAGCGAGCTTTCCGACGAATGCCGGGCCTTCGCCGAAGAGGCGGCGGCCCTGGAAACCAGCGAGGCCGCCGAAGAGACGGCCTCGCGCCGCGAAGCCAACGAACTGCTGGCCTGGGCCATGGATCGGCTGTCGCCCACGGACCGGATGGTGGTGACGCTCACGCACCTGGAGGAGCGGCCGGTGGCCGAGGCCGCCGAGATGCTGGGCCTGAGCGTCCCCAACGTCAAGGTCCGGGCGTTTCGGGCCAGGAAGAAGCTTCGGGAAATCTTGGGCGGCGTCATTGGCGCGTAAGGAGGACTCCATGGACGGAAACGGAACAAGACGCGTGGAACGGCTGGAGGCGGTGCTGCGGGCGGCCCACGCCCGGCGCGAACAGGCCGCGCCCGATCCGGGGCTGTCCGCCTCGGTGCTGGCGGCGATCAAGGCCTCCCCGGCCGAGCGCCCGGCCAACGGCATCCTGTGGCGCATGGCCGCCGGCGCGGGCGTTCTGGCCGCGGCCACGGTCCTTTTCGCCCTGGCCTTTGGCACGGGGCTTGAGGAGGAGATCGGACGGGCGCTTTTTTATGACCCCAACGGCCAGGTCCTGGTCTCGTTGCTCGGGGTGTAGGTGCGGTGATGAACCCCAAGGCAACCAAGATCCTGGCCGGGCTCGTGCTTTTCGCCTCGGGCGTGGTGGTCGGGCTTTTCGGGTCGCGGTTTCTGGCCGAGCGGGGCCGGCTGGCCCTGCTCCACGGCGACCCCCGGCATTTTTCGGACATGATCCTGCGCCGCCTGTCGGATGATCTGGAACTGTCCCCGGAACAGCGGGAAAAACTGCGTCCCATCGTCCTGCAGACGGCCGAGCGGATGCACGAGATCCGCCAGGAACAGGAGCCCAAGGTCCGCGAGGCCATCGACAAGAGCATCCGGGACATCAAGGCCCTGCTGACGCCCGAGCAGGCGGAGAAGTTCACGGCCGTGATGGAGCGGCTGGAAAAGCGGCGCAAGGCCATGGAGCGGTTCGGGCCGCCGCCCCCGCCGCCGGGCATGGGCGGCTTTCCGCCTCCGGGCGGACCGCATGGTCCGCCGCCCCCGCCGCCGGACCTGGAGGGATTCCCGCCTCCGCCCGGCATGGGCCCGCCGCCGGACTTCGACGACTTCCCGCCCCCGCCCGGCATGGGGCCTCCGCCGGGCCACGATCGGCCCTGGCCGCCGCGCCGGCCGGACAGGGACAGCCTGCCGCCGGGCGGACCGCCGGACCTGTCCCGTCCGTCCGAACCCCGGGCCCCGGACGGAGACCGGTCTTCGGTTCCTGAAAAAACGCCCTCAGGTTCCGAGTCCGGCCCCGGACCGGACAAGAAGGGGTGAGAAAGCGGTTTTCCGTTCCCCTTTCCGCCGACTTCTGG
Organism: uncultured Desulfovibrio sp.; assembly: GCA_964539435.1. Lineage (GTDB taxonomy): Bacteria > Desulfobacterota > Desulfovibrionia > Desulfovibrionales > Desulfovibrionaceae > Solidesulfovibrio. Next base: position 9,652 of record CAZIJE010000063.1, on the reverse strand, counting down.
CAAGACTGACGCTAACCACAGACGGGCCGGCCGCGGCCGGCCCGTCCCAATCCAGGCCGCGCCGCCCCGACCGGGCGCACCGTGCCAAGGAGGAGCGTCATGCCGACACCCCACGCCACGTCCCTTTCCCGCCGCGAAATGCTGCGTCTGACCGCCGCCGGACTCATGTTTCTGGCCGGCGGCATGGTCCTGCCCGGCAGCGCCCGGGCCGAGGCCTTTGCCATGCCCCCGCTGCCGTATCCCGAAAACGCCCTGGAGCCGGTCATTTCCGCCCGCACGGTCAGCTTCCACTACGGCAAGCACGAGAAGGCCTATTTCGACAAGGCCAACAAGCTGGTCGCCGAGTCGCCCTGGGCCGGCCAGCCCCTGGAAAAGGTCTTCCTGGAGGCCGGGAAGGACCCGAAGATGAGCGAGCTGTTCAACAACACCGCCCAGGCCTGGAACCACGTGTTCTACTGGAACGGCCTGCGGGCCGGGAGCCCGGCCCCCTCCGGCAAGCTGGCCAAGGCCATCGACGCCTCCTTCGGCAGCCTCGACGGCTGCAAAAAGGCCCTGCACGAAGCGGCCGTCACCCAGTTCGCCAGCGGCTGGGCCTGGCTCGTGGCCGAGCCCGACGGCAAGCTCAAGGTGGTCAAGACCGGCAACGCGGCCAACCCCATGCAGGAGGGCATGAAGCCCCTGTGGACCATCGACGTCTGGGAGCACGCCTACTACCTGGACTACCAGAACAAGCGGCCGGAATACGCCCAGGCCGTGCTCGACAAGCTGGTGAACTGGGAGTTCGTGGCGAAGAATCTGGGATAAGAGGGAAGCGGAAGAGAGAAAGAGGCCTTCGGCGGCCGGGGGGGATCATCCCCCCCGGACCCCCCGAAAGGGGGAGCGGGAGTTAGCTTCCGGCGGCGTGTTGGGGCTTGCCGGTATCCGAGGCGGCCGTCCGGCTGACGATGTTGCCGAGCTTCACGTTGCCCTCGCCCACCACCAGGGCGGCGGATTCCACGCCAGAACACCGCACCACCGAGGCCGTGGCCACGGGCAGGCCGGATTCGTCGTGCACGGCCACCGTGGTCCCGGGCGACAGCCCGTGGTCCGTGCCGAGCCCGAACGAGATGAGCAGGCCGTCCGGGGTCTTTTTGGTCATGTAGACCACGGCCTTGCCTTCGCGTTTCCAGATGGCGTCCAGTCCCCGGGAGGTCAGGTAGACGCACAGGCCGACCAGGACGGCGGCGACGAGGGCGCCGGCCGCCACGGTCAGGGGCGGGATGCCGAAGGTCCGGATGGCGTAGGAGTGGGAAGCGGCTTCCAGGGCGGCCTGGTCGGGGAAAATTTGGATGGTGAACAGCTGGGCCGGGGCGGCGGCGTCGCCTTCGGGGCTCCGGATGGCGATGGAGGCCGTGCCCGGGGCGGCGTCCGGCGCGGCCTTGACCAGGGCCAGCCACATCCGGTTGCCGAGCCAGAATCCCTGGGCCTGGGTGGTCATTTCCACGGACAGGCCGGGGTGGTCGATGGCGACGCGCATGGCCGAGGCGTCCGGGGCCTCGGGCGGAAGCGGGCCGGAGAGGTTTTCCGTGCCGCCGGGCAGCAGGCTGTAGGCGTTGGGGCCGGTGCGCATGCTGCTGACGAAGCTGTCAGCCAGGGCCAGGCCGGCGATCAGGCAAAAGCAGGTGGCCAGCCAGCCGAGCCCGCCCCGCACGCGCAACAGCTGCGGTTCCGTCATGCAACGGCCTTTTCCGGGGTTTCGGCGGGACGCGGCCGGAAGCGGCGGATGGCGTAGATGCCGGCGGCGACGGTGGGGATGCACATGGAGAAAAACACCTTCATGAAAACCAGGGCGTACTCGTCGGGATTCTTCGACGCCATATAGATGGAAAGCGTCACTTCGGCAAGCACGGCCACGTCCATGAGGATGACGGCCAGACGCTGGCGGCTGTTCAGTTCGGGGCCGGGGCTGGAGGAGCGGTCGAAAAGGGCCATGGCGGTCTCCTTGGGAAAGGCCGCCCCGGCCCGCGCGAGCGGACCGGGACGGCTGGGCGGGGTGGGGGTTACTTCTTGAAGATGTTGGTCTTGGTGACGTTCATCAGGCGCAGGGCCTTGCCGTCTTCCTTGTAGTAGACGCGGACTTCGTCGCCGGAATCCCAGGCGGCGGCCGGCAGGCTCATGTACTCGTCCGGCGGGATGAAGGACACGAGCAGCTTTTGGCGGCCGGAGTAGATGGTGACGATCTTCTTGTCCTTGTCCACGGCCGGGAACTGCTTGGCCTTGTCCGCGGCGGTGTCGTAGACCAGCGGGTGCTTGGAGTCGATGCCGTCCTGCTTGTCCACGATCTGGACGCTGATGGTCTCGAAGTTCTGCTTTTTGGGATCGTAGAGCACGACCTGACCCTTTTCGGCGTCGAGCTTCATGCGCAGGCCGGCCTTGGGGATCTCGCCCATTTCCTCGGGCTGCGTCGGGAAGGTGTAGGTCAGGGCCGGCAGATAGGTGTAGTCGGGCTTCTGCCAGTCGTTAGCCTTGTCGCGGATGAAGGTGACGGTCTTCTTGTCCTTGTCCACGGCCACGGTGCGGCCCTGGTCGACTTTGCCGTAATCCACGCAGCCGGCCAGGAAGACGACGGGCAGGGCGGCCAGCAGCATTTTCTTGAGCATGGTACGCATGGCGTTCTCCTTCGCGTTGGCTATTGCGCCTGGGCTAGGCCTTGGCCTTCTTGCTGGCGATTTCCTGCTTCGCGCCCTGGACCATCTTCACCGTGATGTAGAGGGCCAGCGCGGACACCAGGCCGAGGATCAGGTACGTGGCGATGATGTCGCAGATCTGGTTGATGGACGGCACGTACACGGGCAGGAGCTTCAGGAAGACCGAGATGGCGCAGCCGATGACGGCCAGGCCGAAGGCCACGCGGATGCCGTAGCCCTTGATGTACTTGGTGGCCACGGCGCCGACCTGGGCGCCCATGGCCGCGCCGATCAGCATGATGATGGCGGCCACGAGCTCGGTGCGGCCCTTGTAGGTGTAGGAGGCCGCGCCGTAGAGGCCGGAGATGGCCACTTCGAAGAGGTCGGTGCCGACGGCGACGTGGGTCGGGCAGCCGACGAGGTAGATCAGGGCGGGCATGCGGATGAGTCCGCCGCCGATGCCCAGGATGCCGGCCAGCCAGCCGGTGAAGAAGCTGACGCCGATGGGCAGCCAGGCGGAGCAGTAGATGCCGGCCACGTTCAGGTTGACCATGGGCGGGATCTTGATCTTGTGCAGGGCCTTGTGCCACTCGAGGCCCGTGGCCAGCTTGTCCACTTCCTTGCCGGCGGCGATGGCGGCCCGGTCCTTGGCCTTGCGCTTGGCGATGTCCGTGAAGACCATCCAGGTGATGAAGGCCAGGAGCGCCAGATAGATCCAGCGGACGACCATGTCGACCTTGCCGATCCGTTCCAGCCACATGATCATCTGGGCGCCGACTTCGAAGCCCACGACCGTGCCGAAGAGCATGATCAGGCCGAGCTTGTAGTCGACGTTGCCGAACTTGCCGTGCCGCATGGTGGAAATAAGCGATTTGCCGGCCATGTGCGCGATGTCGGTGCCGATGGCAAAGGCCATGGGGAAGCCCAGGATGTTCAGGCCCGGGGTGACCATCCAGGCGCCGCCCATGCCGAAGAAGCCGCCGATGACGCCGACGCCGATACCGAGGATGATAAGGCCGGGCCAGAAGATTTTAACGCCCGCGATGGGCATGAGGATATAAAGCCAGTCCATGTCGTGCTCCTTTGCGCTTGGGCGTTCGGTTTAATGTTCCGCCAGTTCGCGGGACTTGAGGTCGATGCCGATGAAGTGCATCACGATGTCGGCCAGAACGCCGAAGATCACGCCGATGAGCGGGATCAGGATGACGGTCATGATGGTGAAGTACAGGTGGGACTCGTTGTAGAGATTCGCCCACCAGGCCATGATGCCGGAGAGCTTGCGGGTGTCGGCCACCATGACGATGGGCGCGCCGCCGCCGCCGGCGGCAAAGGCCATGGCCGGGGCCATGAGCAGAAACGTGGTCAGTCCCGCCAAAAGAGCCGTGAATTTCCTTCGCATGATCCTTCCCCTTCTGGTTAACGGATGACGAGTACCGAGCAGGGCGCGTGGGCCACGACCCGGGAGGCGACGCTGCCGATCAGGAAGCGCGACAATCCCTTTTTGCCCTGATGTCCCATGACGATCATGTCGAACTTGCCGTTTTCGGCCTGGCTGATGATCAGGTCGGCCGGAGAGACGCCCTGTTCGACAATGATGGAGGTTTCCACCCCGGCCGCCTTGCCCTTGGCCACGTATCCCTCGGCGGCGGTCTTGGCGGCGTTGAAAAGCTTGTCCGTCACGGTCGTCGTGTCCATGTAGTCGCCGATATCCATGAAGTCTTCGGCCACGGTCATAATGGTCATGGAAGCACCCTGCTGCTTGGCCAGCGCGATGGCCTTGTCGAGCACCGTAGCCGCAAAGTCCGATTGGTCCAGAGCAACAAGAATCCGCATTGCACCACCTCCTCAGGATTTTCGTGGCCGCTGGCGTCGCGGCAACGCGCACTGTAAAGCAAGGGGTGTGCCGGCGCGATTATTGTTATAAATTCCAGACAAATAAATTTTAGTGAAAAAAAGCGCTTGACATACAGCTCGGTTTCTTGCGCATAAATAGCGCCATAGAGTGGCTTTCGCGCCAATCCCGCAGCGTGCATGCCGTGAGGAGATGCCCTTATGTTGAGCCTTTTTCGCCGCTCCACCCGCGTCAGCGCCAACGACGCCTATCTCGAGCAGCTGGCTCAGTGGAGCATCCGCAAGAAGCTGCTCGTCTTCCTGATCCCTACGGTTATCGCCATTCTGGCTGTGACCGGCCTGATCCTGAATATTTTTTCCAACCACTATATCGACCTGGCCATCAGCCGCAGTTCCATCGTCCTGACCCTGGCCCAGGCCCACGAGCTGGAAAACCTGCTGGAGAGCTGCCGCGAGGACATCGTGGCCCTGGCCCACCGGCCCATGACCCGGGAGCGGTTGCGCAACTTCATGGAGGCCTCGGCCGTGGCCAGGGGGCTGCTCTATGCCGAGGCGGCCTACGTGGGGAACGGGGGAGAAAACCAGTATGTGTTCCTCAGGGCCGACAGCGTGGTGGAGGAGGCGTCCCTGGACGTGATGCGCCAGTCCCGAAACGGCCCTCTGGTGGTGTCGCGCAAGGCCGTTTCCCTGGAGCCCGGGCAGGTGAGCCTCTCGGAACTGACCGACGTCTATTATCCGCCCACCGGCTTTGCCGGCGGCCCCAGGCGGCGCGACCTTTCCCTCCTGCGTCTGACCACGCCCGTGGCCGACCCGGCCGGAGGCATCGCCGGCTACCTGGTCCTGTCCCTCGACGCCCGCGCGGCCCGCAACATCCTGTCCCTGTACAACTCCGCCCAATCGCCGCTCATGGGATTCAGCCGGACCACGGAAAACCGGCAGAGCATTTTCGTGGACGAGCGCGGCTGGATGCTCTTTCAGTCGGAAAACGTGGAGGACCCCTTGCGCCAGTTGTCGGTGGAGGGGGTCAAAAGCGGCCTGACCGGCGACCACGGCAAGCCGGGCCGCGACGAAGCCTTCCGTCCAGGACCGCGCCACGAAACCTTCTGGCGCATGGTCACGGCCCTCCAGCAGGGCCAGTCCGGCATGGAGCGGGGCGAACCCGACTTCGGACCGCCCAAGATCGCCACCAGCGAGGATTTCATCGGCTATGCGCCGGTCCGGTTCCGGGCCTCCCGGGACAGCGAAGCCGAGGTGGTGGGCGGCGTGATCTACATCGACCGCAGCCTGCTCCCCCGCGCCGCGGAGTTCGGACAGATCAACATCCTGTTCATGACCACGGTCGGGGCCATCGTGACGCTGGCCCTGCTGATTTTTTTCATGAGCCGGGTCATCACCAGGCCGCTCTACCGCCTGACCGAGGCGGTCCGGGAAATGCGCCAGGAAGGGCGGTTGCACGAAATCGAACTGCCGGACAGCGATCTGGAGTCCTCCACCCTCAAGCGGGCCATCAACAGCCTGATCGCCGCCCTGTTGTCCAAGGAAATGGAAATAAAAGTGAGGGATGAGCGTCTCCGCTCGGTTCGCGCGAAAGAAAAGGTGCCAAATATTGCGCCAAAATCGCGCCAGGGATTGGAGGGAGAGCTTCTGGAAGACCTGGTCGGCGAGAGCCCGGCCATGGTTCGGCTGATCGAGCGGATCCGCAAGATAGCGGCCACGGACGCGGACGTGCTGATCATCGGCGAAACCGGCACGGGCAAGGAGCTGACGGCCGAAGCCATCCACCGCCTGAGCCGGCGGGCGGCCATGCCCTTTATCTCTATCAACTGCGGGGCCCTCGACGAGAACCTGCTCATGGACGCCCTGTTCGGCCATGTGAAGGGCGCGTTCTCCGAAGCCAAGAGCGACCGCAAGGGCGCCTTTCTGGCCGCCGACGGCGGCACGCTGCTCCTGGACGAGATCGGCAACGCCTCGGCCAGGGTCCAGCAGGCCCTGTTGCGGGCCCTGTCCGTGCGGCGCATCAGCCCCCTGGGCAGCGACGAAGAAACCGCGTTCAATGTCCGGGTTGTCGCCGCCACCAACGTCAACCTCAAGGAACTGGTGGCCACAGGCGATTTCCGCGAGGACCTCTACTACCGCCTTCAGGTCCTGGCCGTGTCCACTCCGGCTCTGCGGGAGCGGCGCGAGGACATCGGCATCCTGGCCGGCTATTTCCTGCGCCTGGCGGCCCGGCGCATGGGCAAGGGCGAGTTGTTCCTGTCCCGGGGAGCCCTGGACCGGCTCCAGGCCCACCCCTGGCCGGGCAACGTCCGGGAGCTCAAGAACTGCATCATCCGGGCCGTGGCCCTGGCCGAGCGCGAAGTGATCCTGGCCGAGGACATCCGGTTCGAGGAAGAGGGCCTGGACAACCAGCAACATGCGTCCGCGTCGACGCCTGCGGAGGCCGCGCCGGAACCGGCCGTGCTCGAATCGCCGCTGTCCGTGCGCCAGCGCAAGGCCCTGCGGGCGCTTCTGGACCGGGAGTCGTTCTCCCGCCAGGACTACCAGGAGGCCGGAGGCGGCGGCGTGCCCCAGCGCACGGCCCAGCACGACCTCCAGGACCTGGTCAACCGGGGCATCCTGGAGAAAAACGGCCGTGGTCCGGCCACCCGCTACCGGGTGGCCCACCGCCGGGTCTGAGCCGCCGCAGCATTTGTCTTCCCGGCTTGTGCCTTGTCCGGCAAAGCTGCTAGACTGGCCGGCAAACCACAGGAGGCGTTTATGCTGCTCGAATGTATCCTGGGCCTGGCGGCCGTGGTTCTCGGCCTGGCCGGCCCGGCCGTGGCGGCCGGGCCGGCTCCGGAATCGGACGAGATCGCCACCGCGTCCGGACCGCTGCGGCTGACGTTCATCGGCCACGGGTCCCTGCGTTTCGACTGGAACGGCAAGGTCGTCTACGTGGACCCCTACGGCAAGGTCGGGGACTACGGCGCCATGCCGCCGGCCGACCTGGTGCTCCTGACCCACGAACACAACGACCACATCGACCCGGACGCCCTGGCCAAGGTGGCCGGGCCGGACACCCCCATCGTCCTGACCGGGGCGGGCCTTGAAAAGCTCGGCCGGGGCACGGTCCTGGAGAACGGCCAGCGGACCGTCGTGGCCGGCATCCCCATCGAGGCGGTCCCGGCCTACAACCTCCAGCACATGCGCTCCCCGGGCGTGCCCTTTCACCCCAAGGGCCGGGGCAACGGCTATGTCCTGACCTTCGGCGACAAGCGGGTCTACGTGGCCGGGGACACCGAGAACATCCCGGAGATGGCGGCCCTGCAAAACATCGACATCGCCTTTCTGCCCATGAACCTGCCCTACACCATGACGCCCGAAATGACGGCCGACGCGGCCCGGATGGTCAAGCCGAAGATCCTCTATCCCTACCACTACGGCGAAACCGATCCGGCGAAGCTGGTGGAACTGCTTCGGGGCGAGCCCATGGAGGTCCGGGTGCGGGAACTGCGGTAGGCGTTTCGGCTAGGGTTTATCTTTGGGAGCGCAAATGCTACTCCCCAAGCGGCTTCACGGCCGCCAAAGGAGAGCTTTCGCCCCATGAACGTCCTTTTCGCCAATCTGGCCGGGGTCAAGGTCGACCCCGACGGCGCGGTGCGTCATTTCATCAAGGCCGGCTCCCGCTGGCCCATGACCATCGGCTATTCCAAATCCGTCGACTACTATCCCTTTCCCTTCTGGATGGCCTACGCCCTGGCCCTGTGCAAGCGGGACACGGCCGCGTCCTGCTCCGGCCTCGACGGCGTGGTCATGGACCTGACCGACGCCGAGATGCTGGTGGCGGTCAAGCAGCGCCAACCGGACCTGCTGGTCACCGAACTGGCCGCCCTGACCCTGGCCGACGACCTGGCCTTTCTGGCCACGGTCAAGCGCGAGACCGGCTGCCGCATCCTGGTGGCCGGCAACCACGCCACCGTGGCCGCCGCCGCGCTCCTGGCCGAGAATCCCTGCCTGGATTTCGCGGCCCTGGGAGAATACGAGGCCACGGTCAAGGACGTGGTCGCGGCCCTGCTGGAAGGCCGCGACGACTTCACGGACATCCCCGGCCTGGTCAGCCGCCGCAAGGACGGCGAGGTGGTGGCCAGCCCGCGCCGGGAGCTTCTTGCCGACCTCGACAGCCTGCCCTTTCCGGACCGCGAGGACTTCCCGGCCACCATCTATCCCGACTTCACCCTCTATTCACCCTGCATCAACATCATCTCGTCGCGCGGCTGTCCCTGCGGCTGCGTCTACTGCCAGGAACGCCACATCATGTACGCCTCGCCCCGCTACCGGACCCGAGACCCGAAGCGGGTGGTGGACGAGATGGAGGACTGCGTCAAACGGTTCGGCGCGCGGCAGTTCTATTTCGACGACCAGAGCTTTGTGGTGAAAAAATCCCACGTCCTCGGCATCTGCCGGGAAATCAAGGGCCGTGGCCTGCGCGTGCCCTGGACGGTCATGGGCGACGCCATGTTCGTGGACCGCGAGACCCTGGCCGCCATGGCCGACGCCGGTTGCATCGGCATGAAGTTCGGCGTGGAATCGGCCGATCCGGCCATCCTCAAGGCCATCGGCAAGCCCCTGGACCTGGAGAAGTGCCGGCAGGTGGTCAGATGGTGCCGGGAGCTCGGCATTCGCACCCACGCCACCTTTTGCCTCGGCCTGCCCGGCGAAACCGAGGCGACCATCAAAAAGTCGCTCGCCTTCATGGAAGAACTCGAAGCCGACACCGCCCAGGTCTCCAAGGCCGTGCCCTATCCCGGCACGCCCATGTACGCCTGGGCCAGCGAGCACGGCTACCTCAAGGCCAGGGACCTGACCTGTTTCGACGGCATGGGCTCCTGCGTGGTCGGCTACCCCGGCCTGCCGGCCGAGGAGATCGACCGGTGGTACGGCATCTTCTCCCGCCGCGTGGCCCGGAAAAAACTCCTCAAGTACTTGAGCGAGCCCGGCCAGAGCCTGTCGATTCTCATGGAAATGGGACGCCGCAAGGGGCTGGCCAGCGTGGTGAATTCGGCTTGGACTTTTGTGGCGCGGGCGTTTCGGTAGAGGCGAGGATGCCTCCGGCGGCCGGGGGGCGTCACGCCCCCCGGACCCCCCGAGCGGGGGTG
>CAZIJE010000062.1:12717-20570 GCA_964539435.1 uncultured Desulfovibrio sp. | reverse complement strand
CCCACAGGACGGGAGGGTCCGGGAGGGGGTGACCCCCTCCCGGCCGCCGGAGGCATCTTCTTCCAAATACTACGCATTCGCCAGATACGTGGCGATGGCGTCGTCGTACGCGCTGGTCTGCCGGAAGGTGGCGGCGGCGGTTTTCTGGCGCAGGGGCAGGGGGGCTTGCATGTCGTTTTGGGCCAGGGCGTCCATGACTTCGGGGTAGAAGGCCGGGTCGGGCACGACCAGGATGCTGGAGAAGTTCTTGGCCGAGGCCCGCAGCAGGGTGGGGCCGCCGATGTCGATCTGTTCGACCATCTCGGGCAGGGGCAGTTTTTTCTCCAGGGCCTTGCCGAAGGCGTAGAGGTTGACCACCACCATGTCGAAGGGCTTGATGCCGTGGGACCCGAGGGTGGAGAGGTGCTCGGGGTTGTCCTTGTCGGCCAGGATGCCGCCGTGGACGAAGGGGTGCAGGGTTTTGACGCGGCCGCCCAGGATTTCGGGGAAGCCTGTCACGTCGCTGACGGAGGTCACGGGCAGGCCGGATTCGGCCAGGAGCTTTCGGGTGCCGCCGGTGGAGACGAGTTCGACGCCGGCGGCGACAAGGAACCGGGCCAGTTCGGGCAGGCCGGACTTGTCCGTGACGCTTACAAGCGCCCGCTTGATGGGCAGGAAATCCATGGCAACACCTCGCGTTTTTTCCAAGCGGGGTGCCACAGTCGCCTCGTTATGGCAAGGCGGGGACAGGCCGGACGTCCGGCCGGACCGTGTTCGGTCGCGGCCGGACGGCGCGGAGGGGGGAAAATCGGGACAGCCGCCTAGGCGGCGATGCGCTTGAGTTCTTCGGCCAGTTCCCGGGCCGCGTCGTGGCGGGGGTCCTGGACCAGGATGGTGTCCAGTTCGCACCCGGCCTCGGCGTGGCGGCCGAGGCTGACCAGGCAGCCGGCCAGGGTGAAGCGGACTTCGTGCTTGCCGGGATCCACGGCCAGGTAGTCCTTGAGATAGGCCAGGATTTCCTCGAGCCGCTCCTCGGCGTGGGCCAGGCGGACCAGGCCGAACAGCGCCACCAGGTTCTCCGGGTTCTTGGCCAGGGCGCCCTTGAAGTGGGTGAAGGCCTCGGCCGTGTCGCCGCGCTCCATCTCGATCAAGGCCATGCCGGACAGGGCCCGGTCGTCGGCCTCGATGGCGGAGGCCTTGCGGTACAGGGTCATGGCCTGGTCGAGCTCGCCGCGCTGCACGGCGATGGTGGCCAAGCCCAGGTACGGGTCGGCGTGGACGCCGTTATTGCTCATGGCCTTGGCGTAATACTCCTCGGCCTTGTCCAGGTCGCCCATGAAAAGATAGCATTCGCCGAGTTCCTTGTTGATTTCGTAATCCAGCTGCCCACTCATGACATCCCCTCCGTTCCCGACGCCCGAATGGTGTGGCGGGCGTCGCCGGTGTGGCGCGTTCGGGTTGCGCCGTGTGTTTTCGCGTCCTGGCGGCCGGGGGCCGGCTCCGGCGGCGCGTCCTGCCGGGCACAGGGGCCCAAGCAAGCCGCGTGCCAGCGGATTTGTCGCGGCCGGATCGGCAACCATCCCGAAGGGGTGCGGGCAATGCGGGGTTTCGCTCATGGCTTTGTTAGAAAGTGAAACGAAGTTTCGGGAAAAATATTCCCGGGCAGCGGCTGTGCCCGGTCCTCGTGGAACGGTTTTTGCCCAATGGTCTTGCGACAACGGCCGGCAACGCCCGGCCAGGATACGGGCAAAGCAAGGAAAAACGACATGAAATCAATATTTTCAGACAACATCGCCCTCGTCGGCAAGGTCATGGACCTCCGTCTGGAGCGTCAGAATGTCGTCATGTCCAACTTGGCCAACATGGATGTCCCGGCCTTCAAGGCCCGGCGGCTGGAGTTCGAGCAGGAGCTCCAGGCCGCCCTCAATACCGGCGCCAAGGGCAAGATGACCCGCACCGGCGGGGGCCACCTGCCGGCGGTCTTCTCGGCGGGGGGCTTCGAGGGAAGCATGGAGATGGGCTGGAAGCCCCGGGTGGTGTCCGGCCTGGACAGCGTGGACATGGACAAGGAGATGTCGATCATGGCCAAAAACACCCTGATGTACAACGCCCTGGCCGACATCGCCAAAAAGGACTTCGAAGGGCTGCAACGGATCATCACGGACGGAGGCAAGTAGCATGGACCTCTTCACCGCCCTCGATATCGGCTCGTCGGGCATGTCCGCCCAGCGGACGCTCATGAACACCATTTCCATGAACCTGGCCAACATCAAGACCACGCGCACGGTCAACGGCGGCGGGCCCTATGTCCGCAAGTCCGTGATGCTGGAATCCACGCCCGTGGACGCGCCCTTTTCCAAGGCCATGCAGACGGCCCAGGACCGCGAACTGGCCGGGGTCAAGGTCACGGGCCTGGTCAACGACAACCGGCCCTTCCGGATGCAGTACGAACCGGGCCACCCGGACGCCAACGCCGACGGCTACGTGGCCTACCCGGACATCAACGTGGTCGAGGAGATGGCCAACATGATCACGGCCATGCGCAGCTACGAGGCCTCGAGCTCGTCCATCGGCACGGTCAAGAACATGTTCACCAAAGCCCTGGACATCGCGCGGTAACGGAGGTTCACCATGGCCATTTCCCCCCTTGCCCTTTCCGCCTACCAGAACGCCATGGCCCAGACCGGGGCCATCGACGCCAAGGTCTCCCGCTCCCTGGCCAAGCCGGCCGCGCCGGCCCAGGGGTTCGGCAACGTGCTTTCCGACTCGCTCAAGCAGGTCAACGACTTGCAGAGCACCAAGGCCGACATGGTGCAGTCGTTCGCCTCGGGCGAGACCCAGAACGTGCACGAGCTGATGATCACCATGCAAAAGGCCGGACTGGCCATGCAGATGACCACGGCCGTGCGCGGCAAGGTGCTCGAAGCCTATAAAGAACTCGTGAAGATGCAGTTCTAGGACCGGTAGCAGGACCCAACGACGCCCGCCAGGAGAAACGCCATGCCCCCCTTCCTCAAGCAGAACTTCGAACGGCTCATCCAGTACTGGTCCAACCGCACCGCGGCCCAGCGGATCCTCCTCGGCGGCCTGGCCTTTTCCATGGCCGTGGCCTTCCTGGTCATGGTCTACATCCTCAACCAGTCGGAAATGCGGGTCCTGTACACCAACATGGCCCCGGAAGACGCGGCCCGGGTGGTGGAGCTTCTCAAGGCCTCCAAGACCCCGTACGAACTGCGCGAGAACGGCACCACGGTCCTGGTCCCGGCCGAGGCGGTCTACGAGCAGCGCCTGAAGGTGGCCGGCGAGGGCGTGATGCACGGCCAGGGCGTGGGATTCGAACTGTTCGACCAGCTCAAGGTGGGGCAGACGGATTTCGTCCAGCGCATCAACTACACCCGCGCCCTGCAGGGCGAACTGTCGCGCACGATCTCGGAATTTCCCCAGGTGGACAAGGCCCGGGTCCACCTGGTCCTGCCTCAGAAAAGCCTTTTTATCGAGGAGCAGAAAAAGGCCTCGGCCTCGGTGGTCCTGACCCTCAAGCGCGGCCAAAAACTTGACGCCAAGCAGCTCCAGGGCATCGTCAACCTGGTGTCCATGTCCGTCGAGGGCCTGACGCCCGAGCACATCACCATCACCGACACCACGGGCCAGTCCCTGTACCAGCCCCGGGGCGACGGCGGCATGGACGGCATGTCCACCACCCAGTTCGAATTCAAGAACACCTTCGAATCCAGCCTCGAAAACCGGATCGAGCAGCTCCTGACCCCCATCGTCGGTCCGGGCCGGGCCCTGGTCAAGGTCAACGCGGACCTGGATTTCAGCCAGCGCACCATCCGCAAGGAACTCTACGACCCCAACGTCACCGTGGTCAGGAGCGAGCAGAAAAACGAGGAATCGACCTCGGGCTCGGCGGCCGTGGACGCCTCGGGCGTGACCACCACCCCGCGCGGCGGCGGCACGGCCGTGCCCAACTCCAATTTCCGGGGCGAAGGCTACTCCGGCACCGAGTCCACCCAGAAGTCCAACCGGCAAAACAGCACCACCAACTACGAGATCAACAAGGAAGAGCAAAACGTCGTCACGCCGGTCGGCGACTTGAAGCGCCAGTCCATCGCGGTTATCGTGGACGGCACCTACGAAAAGGCGGAAGGCAAGAACACCTTCACCTTCGTGCCCAGAAAGGCCGAGGAGCTGGAGCGGATCAAGCAGGTGGTGGCCCGGGCCGCCGGCCTGGATACGGCGCGCGGCGACGAGATCCAGGTGTCGAGCTTCGAGTTCGGCGTGCCCGACGGCTCGGGCGAGCCGAGCCTGATGCAGACCATGCTGGAATACGCCCAGCGGCTGGGCAAGCCGTTCCTCAACGGCCTGCTGCTCTTCCTCTTCCTCATCCTGGTGGTGCGGCCGGTGGTCCTGGCCCTGATCCGGCCCCGGGTCACGGAAGAAGAGATCGAGACCCTGGAGCGGCTGCCCGAAGGCGAGGCCCGGCTGGCCCTGGCCGAACCCGAGGAGGGCGAGGAAGTGGCCATGCTGGAAGGCGGCAAGCAGTTCGAGCTGGCCAAGAACCTGGCGCTCCAGCTCTTCGAGGAAAACATGGAGCAGTCCATGACGCTGCTCAAGTCCTGGCTCAAGCAGGAGGCCTAACCCCAGATGCCCGCCATGACCGGACCCCAGAAGACCGCCGTGCTGTGCCTGGCGCTTGGCGAAAAGTTCACCGGCGAGGTGTTCAAGCGCCTGGACCGGCGGGAGATCGCCCGGATCTCCAAGGCCATGATGGACATGGAGACCGTGCCCAAGGAACAGGTCGAGGACGTGGTCCGGGAGTTCAACGAGACCCTGCAGATCGGCAAGGACATGGTCACGGGCGGCCCCGAGCAGGTCCGGCGGATGCTGTCCAAGACCCTGGACTCGGACACCGCCAAGTACATCATGGACACCCTGGAGCTCGACACCGGCCCCACGCCCTTCCAGGAGCTCGGCAACGTCTCGCCGCGCATCCTGGCCCAGATCCTCAGGAACGAGCACCCCCAGACCCTGGCGCTCATCCTCGGCCACCTCCACTCCGACCAGGCGGCCGAACTCCTCCAGAACCTGCCGTCCGGGGTGCGGGCCGAGGTCCTCATGCGCCTGTCGCGCCTGGAGGCCGTGGCCGAGGACATGCTGCTCGAGGTGGACAAGGTCCTGCAGAACCAGCTCATCGCCATGGGCGGCAAGGAAGGCAAGAAGGTCGGCGGCATCACGGCCGTGGCCGAAATCCTTAACGCCGTGGACCGGGCCACGGAAGAGGAAGTCCTGTCCGAGATCGAGGAGGAGTCCGCCCAGACGGCCGAAGACATCCGCAACCTCATGTTCGTGTTCGAGGACATCAAGGCTCTGGACGACCGGGCCATCCGCGAGCTCCTGAAGGAAGTCTCCAACGAGGAGCTGACCCAGGCCCTCAAGGGCGCGTCCGAGGAGCTGCGCGACAAGTTCTTCAAGAACCTGTCCGAGCGCGCCGCCACCATGATCCAGGAAGACCTGGAGATCATGGGCCCGATCCGCCTGGCAGAGGTGGAGGCCGCCCAGCAGAATGTGGTCAAGACCGTGCGGCGTCTGGAAGCCGAGGGCAAGATCGCCATCGGCCGCGGAGGCGGGGATGTCTTTATCTGACAACGGCATATCCGGCGTCCTGACCGGCCGGGTCATCCTCGGGCCGGGCACCCCGGCCGAGGCCGAGACCACGGTCTCGGAGCTGGAGTCGCGGCGTTCGCCCTTTCACTTCGAAGAGGTCGAGGCCCAGTTCTGGGAGCGGGTCCGGGCCAAGGCCAAGGCCAAGGCGTCGGCCATCATCGCCGAGGCCATGGCCGAGGCCGAGCGGATCAAGGCCAAGGCCGAGCAGGACGGGTACGCCGCCGGCGTGGCCGCGGCCGGGGAGCAGATCCAAAACGACCTGGCCCAGATGTCCGCTTCCCTGGGCTCCATGCTCGACGCCCTGGGCCGGGAGAAGGCCCGGCTGTGGGAAAGCCACCGTCGGGATTTTGTCGACCTGCTGCGCCTGGCCGTGGAGCGGACCACCTCGGCCGCCATCGACGCCCGCCGGGAGGAGATCCTCGGCAACCTGCTGACCGAATCCCTGGAGCTCATGGAGGCCAGGGACACGCTGACCCTGACCGTCCATCCGGACGACGAGCCGCTCCTGCGCGAGCTGATCGCCCGGGCGGCTCCGGAGCGGCCGGCCCTGTCCCAGGTCCTGGTCAAGGCCGACGGCGCCATGATCCCGGGCAGCCTGACCCTGGAGTGCTGCGACGGACTGGTGGACAACTCCATTGCCAGCCGCTTCGCCGAAGTGGAGACGATTTTCGCCCACCTGGCCACGGCCGGAGAGCCGGATGCCGCTGCTTGACGCGGCCGGGGCCAAGGCCTTCCTGGAGCAGATGCGGCCGGCCCGGACGTTCGGCAAGGTCTCCAAGGTCGTGGGCCTGATCGCCGAGGGCCGGGGCATCCGCGCGCCGGTCGGCTCGGTCTGCCACCTGCTGTCCGACGACGGCGGCGAGGCCCGCGAGGTGCCGGCCGAGGTGGTCGGGTTCCGCGACGGGGCCTGCCTGTTCATGCCCTACGGCGACCTGCGCGGCATCGCGCCCGGCACGCTCATTCGCAACACCAGCGCGCCGCCGCTCTTCCCTGTCGGCCGGCGCTACCTCGGCCGGGTCATCGACGCCTTCGGCAACCCCATCGACGGCGGCGAGCCGCTCTCTCCGGCCCGGTTCAACCCCATTTTCGCCCCCGCGCCCATGCCCATGGACCGGCCGCGCATCAGCGAGCCCATGGACGTGGGCGTGCGGGCCATAAACGGCCTGTTGACCCTCGGCAAGGGCCAGCGGGTCGGCATCATGGCCGGGTCCGGCGTCGGCAAATCGACGCTCATGGGCATGATCGCCCGCAACACCAAGGCCGACGTCAACGTCATCGGCCTGGTCGGCGAGCGGGGCAGGGAGCTGCGGGAATTCATCGAAAAGGACCTCGGCCCCGAGGGCATGGCCCGGTCCGTGGTGGTGGTGGCCACCTCCGACCAGAGTCCCTTGATCCGCATGCGCGCGGCCTACGCGGCCACGGCCATGGCGGAATTTTTCCGGGACCAGGGCAGCGACGTGATCCTGATGATGGACTCGGTCACCCGCTTCGCCATGGCCGGACGCGAAGTCGGCCTGGCCGCGGGCGAGCCGCCGACCACGCGCGGCTACACGCCCTCGGTCTTCGCCCAGCTGCCCAAGCTCCTGGAGCGGGCCGGCAGGAACGGGAACGGCAGCATCACCGGCATCTATACCGTGCTGGTCGACGGCGACGACTTCAACGAGCCCATTGCCGACGCCGTGCGGTCCATCCTCGACGGCCACATCGTCCTGACCCGGGACCTGGCCGACCAGGGGCATTTCCCGGCCATCGACGTGCTCAAATCCATCAGCCGCCTCCGGTCCGACGTGACGCCCAAAGACGCCCTGGCCGCCGGCCGGGACCTGATCCGGCTCCTGGCCACCTACCGCCGGGTCGAGGACATGGTCAACATCGGGGCCTACGCCCGGGGGGCCAACCCGGAAATCGACCGGGCCATCGACATGATCGGCCCCATCAACGCCTACCTGCGCCAGGACGTGGCCGAGAGCCAGACCCTGGAGGAAAGCTTCGCCGCGGTCATGGGACTGGTGGGGGCGAAATAGCGGGAAGGAAGGGGAAGATGCCTCCGGCGGGGGGGGGGGGGGGGGGCCCCCCCCCCCCCCCCCCCCCCGGGGGGGGGGGGGGGGGGGGGGGGGGGGTGGGGGGGTTGAGTGTGGGGCGCGTGGGGCGCCGGCCGGGGGGTGGGGGGGGTGGGGGGGGGCGTGGAGCCGGCCCCGCCCCCCCCC
>CAZIJE010000062.1:0-12707 GCA_964539435.1 uncultured Desulfovibrio sp. | reverse complement strand
AATAGCGGGAAGGAAGGGGAAGATGCCTCCGGCTGCCGGGGGGGATCATCCCCCCCGGGCCCCCCGACAGGGTGGG
The DNA here is from genome assembly GCA_964539435.1 of uncultured Desulfovibrio sp. Lineage (GTDB taxonomy): Bacteria > Desulfobacterota > Desulfovibrionia > Desulfovibrionales > Desulfovibrionaceae > Solidesulfovibrio. Next base: position 12,631 of record CAZIJE010000062.1, on the reverse strand, counting down.
GTGGAGAGGGCGCTAGGCCGGGCGGTTGCCGCCAGGGGTGACGAGGGGGGCGGCGGCCGGGGCGGCCATGGACAGCTTGGCCTCGATCCGCTCCAGCAGCACGACCTGCCGCTCCAGCAGTTCGATGTTTCGGTTGATCTTCCAGTACCAGCACACGATCTCGCGGCAGACCAGAAAGATCACCGCCAGGATCAGCAGCGTCACGAGCAGCGAGCCCAGGCCGCCGCTGAAGCTCCAGTAGTCGTACCATCCGTGCATGGGGTCCTCCCGTTTTTTCGGTTGTACCGCGCCGTTTCCGGGCGGTAAATCCCTGATCGACCGGTGCTGCGCCCCGGCGGGCCCTTGACATTTGCCACCCGAAACAGGAGGACGATCAGACTTGGGCCCTTGCGTCCCGCGTCGCGGGCCGACCTGGGCCGCAACCGTTCCCGCCGCGCCGGCGCTGGATCGGCCGCCCCGGAGGGGACCAGCCGCAAGGAGGTATGGGCATGGACGTCGTCATGGGCGCCACGGGGCAGGTGGGAAGCGCGGTGGCCGACACGCTCCTCGGCCATCGCCGGGAGGTCCGGGTGGTGGTCAGGAACGCGGCCAAGGCCGAGGAGCTTGCGCGGCGGGGCGCGTCCGTGGCCGTGGCCGACTACAACGACGCCGAGGCCCTGGCCCGGGCCTTTGCCGGGGCCGAGGGCGTCTTCGCCATGCTCCCGCCCCAGGCCTCCCCGGGCGAGGGATTCCCGGAGACGCGGGGCTTTCTCATGGCCCTGGTCGATGCCCTGGAAACGTCCCGGCCGGGCAAGGTCGTGGCCCTGTCCTCCATCGGGGCCCACCACGGCACCGGGCTCGGGCTCATCACCCAGCTCCACATGCTGGAAGAGGCCCTGTGCGGCGTGGAGATCCCCACGGCCTTTGTGCGACCGGCCTTGTTCATGGAAAACACGGCCTGGGACATCGCCCCGGCCCGGGAAAAGGGCGAGATCGCGGCCTTCCTGTCGCCGCCGGACCGCCGGGTCCCCATGGCGGCCACGGCCGACATCGGCCGGGTGGCGGCCCTGGCCTTGATCGAGGACCTCAAGGAGACCCGGATCATCGAGGTCGAGGGGCCCCGCCGCTATTCGCCAAACGACGTGGCCGACGTCCTGGCCGAGGCCCTGGGCCGGCCGGTCACGGTCGCGCCGGTCCCGCGCGAGAACTGGGAGGAGAGGCTCCGGTCCCAGGGCATGGCCAATGCCGGGCCGTACATGGAGATGCTCGAGGGCTTCAATTCCGGGTGGATCGATTTCGAGGGCGGCTGGACCGAACACCACCGGGGCGAAACTCCGCTGCGCAACGTGGTCGCTCGCCTGCTCGGCGACACCGTCCGGCCCTGAGCGCCACTCCGGCCTTGCCCCGTTGCGGGGGTCCGGGGGGGATCATCCCCCCCGGCCGCCGGAGGCGTCTTTCTCTCCCCGTTCTCTCCGCCCTTTCCCCAGGCCCACGGCCATGGCCAGCCCGGCCAGGCAGGCCCCGGCCCCGACCAGCAGGAATCCGTCGTAGCCCCAGGCCGCCACGGCCGCGCCGCCGAGGATCGGGCCGCAGCAGTTCCCGCCCTGGAGCGACAGCATCATCAGGTTGGCGTTGAGGCTCCGGTAGGCCGGGTCGGACAGCTCGTACATGAAGGCGTTGAGCGACGGCGAGCCCACGCCCATGCCGAGCCCGAGCAGGCCGGCGGCCGCAAAGGCCATGGCCTGGCCCGGAAAAAAGTAGAGCAGCAGAAACGTGCCGCCCGTGACCGCGTAGCAGAACCGGATGAGCCTTATTTTCGGCACGATGTCGAAGATCCGGTTGGCGAAGACCCGCAGGAACAGCATGCAGGACGTCTGGATGGAGAAGAAAAGGCCCACCAGGGACAGGCCCCGGGACTCGAACAGGCTCTTGGCCAGGAAAAAGAGCGCCGCGAAGCTGAGGTAATACATGGCATTGACGGCCAGGAGCTGGGAGACCGGCCGCCTGGCCGCGTTTCGGGCCATGTCCCGCAGGCGCGGCCGGTCCGTCCGGGCGGCATGCTCCCGTTGCCGGACCCGGCGGCCGAGGACGCAGACCACGGCCAGGGCCGGGGCCAGGGCCAGGGCCGTGGCGGCGTAGCCCTGGGGATAGGACAGGCGGGCCGGGGACAGCCAGTCAAAGACCGGCGGCACAATGGAATAGGGCAGGAGCATGGCCACGGAATACATGCCAAAGGCCTGGCCGCTGCGGGCCGGCGGGATGACGGACACGAGGAGGGTCATGGCCGCGGCCGAGACCAGGGCCACGCCCAGGCCGTTGGCCAGGCGCACGGCGAGCAGGGCCAGGGGCGCGGTTGCGGCCAGGTAGGCCGCGCCGCAGCCGAGGAGGACAAGGATGCCCAGCGCCGCCGTGCGGGGCGCGTTTCGCGTGGTCAGGAAGGGGCTGGCGAAGAGGTAGGCGGCCATGGTGGCAAGCGACGAGGCCCCGATCAAAAGCCCCCGCCAGGACTGGGGGATGCGGAGCGCGTCCAGATAGACGTAGAGGCTGTAGAAGACCGAAATGTTGCAGTAGGACAGGAAAATCAGCAGGCAAAGGGTCGTGAACTCGAAGGTGAAGAGACGCGGCTTGACAGGGCTGGACATGCGGACACCGGAGAGCGACAGGTTGGCCTTGCGGCGAAGAGGCGGCCTACCGCGCGGATCGGGGCGGCGTCAAGATAGTATGCTTGTGAAACTGTTTCTTGGGGAAATAAAGGTTGGCCCGCCCAAGTCCCTCTTCCGTATACGCCGCGTCCGGTTCCGGGGCAACGCCGCCGCATTGACCGGCCGGCCCAAGGAACGCTAAGGATTTCCTGCGGCCGAGCGGCCGCCACCCCGTCGCCCAAGGAGGCTTCCCCATGCTCCGACGTCTCGCCGTCGCTTCCGGCCTGAGCCTGACCGTCCTCGCCGGCGGCTGCACCATGTTCAGCCCGGGCCCCCGTTCCGACAACGTGCCCCAGGCCGCGGTCGACGCCGATTACCAGGCGTGCGAGTCCCGGGCCTACGTGTCCACGGCCCTGGTCAAATCCCCCGGGGAGGCCACGGACCAGCAGCAGGCCATCATCGACGAATGCATGAAGGAAAAGGGGTACAACATCAAATGACGCCCCAGGAACCGCGCTCCCTCGATCCCAAGCCCGTTTCGGCCAGCCGCGTGGTCATGCCCCAGCGCATGCTCCCGTCCGACGCCAATCCGGCCGGCAACGTCCACGGCGGCGTGATCCTCAAATACATCGACACCGCCGGGGGCATCGTGGCCATCCGCCACGCCCGCTCGGCCGTGGTCACGGCCTCCATCGACCGCATGGACTTCCTCAAGCCGGCCTACATCGGCGAGGTCGTGACCTTTCTGGCCAGCGTCAACCTGGTCGGGGCCACGTCCATGGAAGTGGGCGTGCGGGTGGAGTGCGAAAACCCCATCACCGGCGAAACCCGCCACGCCGGGTCGGCCTACCTGACTTACGTGGCCCTGGACGCCGACCGCCGGCCCCATGCCGTGCCGCCGCTGATCCTGGAAAACGAGGACGACCGACGCCGCAACCGCGAAGCCGCGGCCCGACGCGAGGCCAGGCTCCACGAACGCCGCCGCGAGCGCGATTCCCAGCGCCAAGGCCAGACCGAAACCAAATGACCGAGGTGCATTGTGGCTGAGACCATCGACGATTTGACCGTCAACTACGAGGAAGACGGCGTGCTCCTGACCAAGGAGCTGGACAAGGTGATCCTGACGCGCGGCGCCTGGACCACGATCCTGTTCCGGTTCGTCCAGTGGGACCCGAAAAAGGACGCCTACGGCCCGGACCGCTACGCCATCCGGCGCTACAAGAAGTCCGGAGACACCTACCGGGTCCAGTCCAAGTTCGCCATCTCCAGCCGGGACCAGGCGAAAAAGATCATCGACGCCCTGGCCGGGTGGATCGAGGCGCCCGAAGGCGAGGCGTGAGCACGACCGTCACCGTTCGGGCCCTGGCCACCCTGGCCCGGTTCGCCCCGCCCGGCGGGACCCTCGCCCTGCCGGACGGAGCCACGGTCGCGGACGCGGCCCTGGCCCTGGGCCTTGACCTCGAGGCCGTGGGCACGGTCCTGGTCCAGGGCCGGCCGGCCGAACCGGAGGCCCGCCTGGCTCCGGGCGACGTGGTCTCCTTTGTTCCCCCCATCACCGGAGGCTAAACGCCATGACCGGACAGTCGCTCCACGAGGCCGTGGCCGCGGCCGCCTGCCCGGGAACCTTTCCCGACGGCCGTGAAGGCCTTTTTTTGCCCATGCGGGCCGTGGCCGACCTGGCCGCCGCCTTGGAACTCCCTCCCCGACACGTGGAGATCGCGGCCCTGGAGGCCGGCATCTGCCCCCTGCGCTATGCCCGCAGCCTGCATGCCTTTTCCATGGCCGAGCAGGCCCGGCTCCTCGGCTCCAAGGTCGGCCAGGTCGGCCTCGGCGGCCTTGGCGGCGGACTTTTGGAGAACCTGGTCCGGGCCGGGGTCGGCGTCATTGCGGCGGCCGACGGCGACGTCTTCGACGAAACCAACCTCAACCGCCAGCTCCTGTCCGAGGCGGCGGCCGTGGGCATGCCCAAGGCGGCCGTGGCCGCAGCCCGGGCCAAGGCCGTCAATCCGTCGGTGGAGTTCTCGGCCGTGGCCGAGTTTCTGGACGCAGCCGGCATGGCCGCGCTCCTGGACGGCGCGGACCTGGCCGTGGACGCCCTGGGCGGCCTGGCCGACCGGCCGGCCTTGGTCGCGGCCGCGCGGCAGCGGGGCATTCCGCTGGTGACCGGGGCCGTGGCCGGCTACACCGGCATCGTGGCCACGGTCCTGCCCGGGGACCCGTCGCCGCTGGACCTTTTCGGCGGCGCGGCCAAGGGCCGGTCCGCCGAGGACGCCCTGGGCTGCCCGTCCCCGGCCGTCATGGCCGTGGCCGCGCTCCAGGCGGCCGAGGTCGTGCGGATCCTGGCCGGCCGCCCGCCGGCCCTGGCCGGCAAGGCGCTGATCGCGGACCTCGAGGCCATGCGGTTTGACACCGTCACCCTGGCTCCTGGTGACACCACGCGCCGGACGCGTTAAAAGGCGTCAAGGCGCGGGCTGCGCCGCAATGCCCAAGGACGCGACATGACCTTCAAATCCGACGCCTGCCCCCTGGCCACGCCGCTGCTGCTGACCGGGTTCGCGCCCAGGGAGCGCCTGCAAAACCTGATCGGCTCGGCCCCGCCGGCGGTGCGGGCGGCCATCACCGACCTCCTGCTCTCCATCAAGATCTCCCTCGACGTCCTGCCCATGGTTCCGACCCTGTCGCACCCGGACACGCCGGTGTCGGACTGGGAGTCCATGCTGACCGTGCTGACCTCGGTGCGCCGGGAGCTCGACATCGTCAAGGCGCACAAGATCGAGAACCTGCGCCGGGCCAATCCCGGGTTCGTGCAGCTCGAATACCGGTTCGGCATGCTCAAGAAGGCCAACGACAAGGCCAAGCTGATGCTCGAGATCCTCTACGAGCTGATAAACGCCGGCCAGGACTTCCAGGCGGCCGACGAGATCCTGGAGCAGAGCGCCGAGATCATGCTCAAGGAGCTCAAGGCCGACCTGTACGTCTGCCGGCTGCGCGACGACCAGGGCCAGTGGGTCAACATCGCGGCCAACACCCACACCGGCCGGGCCACGCCCATTTTCGTCCGGTTCATGGAAGAGACCCTGCCCTACCACCCTGTCATGCGTTCGGTGGCCGACCCCAACGCCCTGTTCGTGGTGTCCAACAACCTGCAGGGCCCGGAGCGGGGCGGCGAGTCCATCGACTGCGTGCCCTATCTGGAAGGGTTTCGCTGCAGGCTGTCGTTTTTTTTGCGCGAGGCCCGGGGCAACGCCTTTGGCCTGATCATGCTCTATTCCAAAAAGGCCAACTTTTTCGACCGCTACGAAACCGACTTCCTGGCCGACTGCGCCCGGATCGTGTCCATGACCGTGGGCCGGCGGCTGGAGCTCGGCCGCGACGCCCTGGCCAAGGCGGCCGGGGGCATGGCCCACGTGGGCAACAACGTCCTGGCCATCATGAAAAACGGGGCCGAGCTGATCCTGGAGGACTGCGAGGACTTTCTCGACAACGAGGACGAGATCGCCACCGCCCTCATCCACGAGGCCATGCAGCTCGTGCCGGGCCCCTGGCCGCCCCTGGCCCCGGCGGCCATGCGCCACCTGTTCGGCCTGACGGTGGAGCGGATCGAAGTCGAAAAAAAGATGCAGTACGTCAACCTGATCGTGGAAAACATCAACCGCATGAAGCAGGCCATCGCCAACCTGCTCAAGGCCGTGGAAAACCCCATCCTCATGCCCTACATCGGCGGGGAAGAGGTCCTGGACCTCGAACCCGAAGCGCCCGAAGCAGAAAACGGCCCCTCTTCCTGAGGCCGCCCCCCTTTCCCGCTTGCCGCCTTGCTCCCAGGCCCGGCCGCCGCTTTTGGCGGCCGGGCAGCCGCGCGTCCGACAGGAGGCCCGGGCCGCCTTTCGGTTCTGGCCGGGTGCGCCCGGAACGCCCCGAGGCGGGTGGCGTCTAGAGCCGCGTCTTCAGGCCCGAGCGGACCAGGGACAGGTTGATCGGATAGGCGAAGACGAAGCCCACGGCCATGCCGAGCTGGAACAGGAACCAGAAGACCGGCGTGGCCCGGACGATGCCCTCGGGAAAAAAGACGCAGACCACGAAGACCATCCAGCCGAAAAGGCCGATCTGCCAGGCGGTCACGGACAGGGGTTCGACCCGCAGGGCGGTCCCGAGCCCGGTCCGGGAAGGCGCGTCGTTTTGCGACGCGTAGAGCCGGTACTGGATGCCCAGGCCGCAGGCGATGGCCAGGACGTAGTCGAGCATCCAGGGGAGGAAGTGGTGGGGCGTGAGCAGGGGCATGAACAGGACGATCAGGAGGGCGGCCGTGGCGAACAGGCTGCCCAGGAAACAGGCCGCGCCGGTTTCGTTGGCCGCGACGATGGCCTCGTGCCAGGCCGGCCTCTGCCCGGCCTGCCCCGTCCGGCCGTGGGCGACCGCCTCCTCCAGGCCCTGGCGGGTGGTGTCCCGGCCCAGGGCGAAATAGGCGGCCAGGCCCACCGGACCGGCATAGAGGGCGATGACGGCCCAGATGAAATTCATGAACCGCAGGCGCTGGACGTTGCCGGCCAGCAGGTCGGCGATGACGACGCCGGCCGAAAGGAAGCTGACGACAAGGGAGACCGTGGACAGGGCGGTGAGCCAGTTGGGCATGACGCGCTCCTCCTGGATGCAGGGTGCCGGCTCCGGCGGGGCGAGGGACTGTTGGAGCCCATCGGACCGGCCGGAGTCCTGAATACTCCATGGTGTAGGGAAAGAAGGGCGGGTCGTAAAGCCTGAAGCGGGACCGAAGGGGAGTGCGAGGTCCGGGCCTGCCGGCGGTCGGCCGGCCAGTGTGACGTCCCTGGAAAAATACGATAGTATTTTTTCAGAAAATATAGTTTCCAAAACATGTTGTCCATGGAACACGCCTGCGCGTGTTTCGCGGACGTGACACTAGCCCGGATGGGAAAGGGGGGTGCGGCAGCTAGCCTTCGTGCACGTCGGGCAGGGCGCCCACGGTGGCCTTGTCCACGGCAAGCCGCACTTGGCCGTCCGCATAGGCGGCGACCATGCCGGCCGGGACCTGGATCTCGCGCGCGCTCCACAGGTGGCCCTGGCGCAGGAGCAGATGGGTGACGCGGCCGGTGTGCCGGTCGGCCAGCACCCCGTCCACCCGCCCGACCGCGCCGTCCGTGGCGAGAACGGGCTCGTGTCCGGCCAGGGCGACATACCCTTCCGGCGTGGCCGGATGCTCCACGGTCCACCCCGACGGGGCCAGCGGCAGGTTGGCCTGCTCCGCCTTGGCCAGTCCCAGGAAAAACGACGGCGTATAGTAGTCCGTCTGGATGTATTCCCGAAGCTTGGCCGCCCGCTCCCTGGGGATGGTCAGCCGCACGCCGTCCGGTCCGGGCTTGGCCAGGTATTTTTTGGGAACGAGCCGCAGGGCGTTGGGCAGGGCTGCCTCCCGGACCACCAGGTGCGTGGCCGTGCCGGTTGCGGGATCGACGATGACGTGGGCGACGTGGCCAAGGAGGCCGTCCGTGGCCTTGACAGGGGCGTCCAGAGCCAGATCCAGGGCCTGTTCGGGCATGGGCGGTGCCTCCTGACGGTTTTTAGGGACGAGGATTCCCTCAGGTTTCTTGCGGGGATGCAGCTGTGGGTATAAAGCAATCCCAGGACCGGTCAAGCCGGGCGGGGCAGGGTCCCAACCCTTGGCCACCGGCCGCGAAGGAGCGTTATGTTCCTGCTGATTCTGCTCGGCATCTTCCACACGGTGGGCGTCGTGACCGCCGCCCGGGCCCTTTTTACGGCCCGGTCGCCCCAGGGAGCCATGGCCTGGGTCATGGGCATGATCACCTTTCCCTACGTGGCCGTGCCGCTCTACTGGATTCTCGGCCGCAACCGGTTCCTCGGCTACGTGGCCTCCCGCCGGGAAGGGGACCGGGTGGTGGACGAGCTGGCCCCGGAGCTCGACCAGTTCCGGGCCTTTCCCGATCCCCACGCCCCGGGGGTGTCCGGGCTTTTTCCGGTCCTTGAGCGGCTGGCCGAGCTGCCCTTCACCACGGGCAACGACGTCAGCCTTCTGATCGACGGCCAGGCCACCTTTGACGCCATTTTCGCGGCCATCGACAAGGCCGCGTCCTATGTGCTGGTCCAGTTCTTCATCATCCGCAACGACGGCATCGGCCGGGAGCTCAAGGCCAGGCTCATTGCCAAGGCAAGGGCCGGCGTGGCCGTGTACCTGCTGTATGACGAAATCGGCTGCCACGAACTGGAAACCGCCTACCTCGACGCCCTGCGCCAGGCCGGGGTCCATGTGTCGGCCTTCAACACCACGCTCGGCTGGCGCAACCGGCTGCAGCTCAATTTCCGCAACCACCGCAAGATCGTGGTGGTGGACGGCCGCACGGCCTTTGTCGGCGGACACAACGTGGGCGACGAATACCTGGGCAAGAGCCCGCGCCTGGGCCACTGGCGCGACACCCACGTCCGGTGCCAGGGGCCGGCCGTGCCGCTCGTGCAGCTGACTTTTGCCGAGGACTGGTACTGGGCCACCCGGCAGACCCTGGACCTCGACTGGGAGATGCGCCACGCCAAGGCCGGCAACATGCCCGTGCTGGTGCTGCCGACCGGTCCGGCCGACGACATCGACTCCTGCGACCTCTTTTTTCTCCAGGCCATCACCGCGGCCAAGCACCGGATCTGGATCGTCAGCCCCTATTTCGTGCCCGACCAGGAGATCACCTCGGCCCTGCAGCTGGCCGCGCTTCGCGGGGTGGACGTGCGGATCATGCTGCCGCTGTATCCCGACCACAAGCTGGTCTACCTGGCCTCGTTCTCCTACCTGACGGACCTGGAGACCCTGGGGGTCAAGTTCTACCGCTACGTGGACGGGTTCCTGCACCAGAAGGTCATCCTGGTCGACGACACCATGGCCTCGGTGGGCACGGCCAACTGCGACAACCGGTCCTTCCGGCTCAATTTCGAGATCACCATCGCCGTGGCCGACCCGGACTTCATCGGCCGGGTCGAGGCCATGCTCCTGGACGATTTCGAGCGGTGCCGGGTGCTGTCGGCCGACGACTACGAGGACCGGTCCTTCGTGTTCAAGACCGGCGTGATGCTCAGCCGCCTGCTCTCGCCCATCCTGTAAGCATGCAACGCTCAGGGGGTCCGGGGGGCCGTGCGACCATGATCCCCCCCGGCCGCCGGAGGCGCTCCCCTTCCCGCTCTCTCCGCCAGCAAAATGGCCAGGGCGTTGACCGTGGCCCCGGCCAGGGCCGAGCCGCCCTTGCGGCCGGAGATGGCGATCCAGGGCACGTCGGCCCGGGTCATGAGCAGGGCCTTGGACTCGGCCGCGTTGACGAATCCCACCGGCATGCCGATGACCAGGGCCGGGGCGGGCGCGCCGGCGTCCAGGCGCTTGAGGAGCCGGATCAGGGCGGTCGGCGCGTTGCCGACGGCAAAGACCAGCGGCCCGGACAGGGTGGAAAGCGCCGCGTCTACGGCGGCCGCCGCCCGGGTGCCGCCCGAGGCCGCGGCCGCCTCGGCCACGGCCGGGTCGTTGAGCAGGCAGCGGACCGCGCACCCGAACGGGGCCAGCCGGCGGGTGGGAATGGCGCACCGGGCCATTTCCGTGTCCGTGACCACGGTCGCGCCGGCGGCCAGGGCCGAAAGCCCGGCCGCCACGGCCCCGGACGAAAACCGGACCAGGTCCAGGAGCTCGAAATCGGCGGTGGTGTGGATCAGGCGCCGCACGATGTCCCAGCGCGGCCCGTCAAAGGGGCGCGGCTCCGGGACCTCGGCGTCGATGATGGCCAGGGACTTGGCTTCGATGGCCTCCGGCGCGGTGATGGGCAGGAGGGTGGGGGAATCGTGCATGGCGTACCTCGTGGGTCCAGGGTACGCGGCTTTCCTGGCCCGGCCAAGCGGCCGGAAAGGGATGCAAAAAACCGCTATTTTGATCTTGATTCTTGTTTTCAATTTTACTAGAACAGGTTCCAACGCTTCCGGCGACGGCCGGGAGGGGAAGAAGCCGTTGCCGCGGCCAGTGGCGAATGGGCGCGGCAACGGCTTCCCAACCAAAAAGCAAGCAGGTCCGGGACCGACCGGGCAGGCCATAGCGCATCCCATCACCTCCAGAACCCTCAACCCCACGACAGCGGCCGGAGCCTTCGGGTTCCGGCCGTTTGTTTGGGGCTTGGGCTTTCCCCAACCAGGCGGCTGGCCGGGCGGCGGGGAGCGGGACACCGGACCGCCGCCGTGGCTTGAAGCCTAGGTCACGGGCGTTCCCGGGGCGGCATCCCCGGGGCCGGGAGGGGCGGGCGGCGTTGCCGGGGGCGCGTTGTCGCGCCCGGCCCGGCGCAGGGCGTCGAGAAATCTGGCCGGGTCGTCGGGGCTGACCACCACCGCAAACCCCTGCCGGGTCGGCACATACACAGCCCGGGTCCTGTCCGTGACGAAGACCAGCGCCTTTTCCCCGTCCGACAGCCGGTACCAGCCGGCCGACAGGCCGGGCAGGCCCACGCCGTTGGTGCGCCACTTGAGGCTTTTGGGGCTCTCCGCGCCGAGGTCCAGGCGGGCGGCCGCCCCGGTCTCCACGTCGGCCAGCGGTATCTCCCGGCCGTAAAGCCCGCCCTTGACCACGAGCCGGCCGTTTCGCAGCGCGATCTCGGCCTGGGCGGCCCGTTGGACGGTGAAGGAGAGGAAAAAGAAGAGCGCCACCCACAGGACCAGCATGCCGCCGAAGAGCGCGGTCAGCCAGCCCGTGCGCAAGGCGCTCGTTGCCATCGGAAAAACCTGTCCCCATTCCATGTGCGTCTCCTGTGGCGGTTTACCCGCCGAGCGACGTCCCCTTGCGGGAACACTCGAAGTGTGGTTGCATACAATGCAATCAGGAGCAACATCCACCCCCGGAGGACGCCATGGGTCGCAAGTCCGCCCTTCTTGCCGCGCGCGCCGCGTGGCTTTCGTTGTGCGCGCTCTGTCTGGCCGCCGCCAACGGCTTCGCCGCCTCCAACACGGCCGGCCCGGGCGTGTGGGCCGACTACTACGCGTCCCTTTTCGCGACGGCCGCGCCGTCCATCGACATGGTGCCGGACCCGGATACATGGACCAGCCTCGATCCCTCGGACCCGGCCCAGACCTGGCGCGTCGGTCCGGACGGCAAGCAGCAGGTCCTGGTTTCCTTCGTGACCAGCTACGAGGGCTACGACAACCTGATCGGCGACTACACGACCCGCGCCAACAGCGAGACCTGGGTGACCGTGGTCCCGACCACGACCGACTATATCGCGAAAAACGGCACGGCCGGGGAGTCCCTGACCACCCGGCTCAACGAATACCTGGGCCTGCCGCCGGACACCAACGGCACGCGCGTGGTCACCCTGTGGGCAAGCCAGGACGACATCGTCCGGCCGAGCGTCAACCCCGATCCCGCCTCCGACCGGACCCCGGGCTACGGGCTGCGCGATTTCACCGCCGCCCTGGCCTCGTTTGGCAACACCGGCTACGACATCGGCTCCAAGACCTATGCCCAGTGGTTCGGGGACCGCAAACAGACCATCTACTTCCCGACCGACGGCAGCGAGGGCTATCCCTGGACCGGTTTCGGCTACACCTACAACTATTCGAGCGACGCGGCCGACCACGTGGGCGGCTTCGAGTTCATCATCCAACCCGGCTCCAACGTCGAAATCGTGTCCTCGACCCCGGTGGCCGAGGCCTTCAAGTAGCCGGCCCGGCCGCGACCGCGCCCATGCCGCCGCACCTTCCTTCGGCCGGTCCGGGCCTGTCCGGCCCCGTGCCCCGGCGCTCCCGGGAATCCGCCCGGCCGGACGCCACGGCACGGGGCGGATGGCGTTTCCTGCCCCCGGGGCTGGGGCTCCTCCTCGTGGCGGTCTTTCTCGTCAGCCCCACGCCCGGCCGGCCCGTGGTCCTGGAGGCCGCCGTGGTCCGGGTGGCTGCCCGGGCCGAGGCCCTTGCCGTCTCCGGCGTCATCCGGCCGGCCGACGGCGGGCTGGTCCGGGTCGGCGCGCGCATCGGCGGCGTGC
>CAZIJE010000061.1:0-21705 GCA_964539435.1 uncultured Desulfovibrio sp. | reverse complement strand
CCAGCCAGGGAGGGTCCGGGAGGGGCTTAGCCCCTCCCGGCCGCCGGAGGCATTCCACCTCTCCCTCTCCGCTCCCCTATTCGTCCCGCATGGACTCCGCTTCCTGCCGGGTGGCGACGGCGGCGTTGGCGGCAGCGGCGGGCGCGGTGCGCGGAAATTCGCGGCCGGCCAGCTTGCGGTAGAGCCGTCGCCCCTCCTCGAAGCCGGGACTGATGTCCAGGGCTTTCTCCACGCATTCCCGGGCCTTCTCGGTGTTGCCCATGAAGTAGTAGGCCTTGGACATGTTGAAGTGGATGTTCTCGTCCTGGGGCGTCAGGGACAGGGCCTGGCGGTAGGCGTGGAGCGCGCCGGCCAGGTCGCCGCTCTTGCGGAGCTTGACTCCGAGGGAGTTGAAGGGATTGGGGGTGTTGGGGTCGTACTTGAGGATCTCGATGAAAAGTTCCTTGGTCTCTTCCATGCGGTTGAACTGGGCGTGGATCTCGGCCGCCTTCTGGAGGTAGCGCTTGAAGTCTTCCAGTTCGCCCTTGCCCTTGTAGGCGTCGGCCAGGCCCTTGTAGGCCTCGGCGAAGAGGTCGTTGATCTTGATGGCCTTCTTGAAGGCGATGATGGCCTGGCCGTATTTCTGGCGGATGAGGCAGCGGCAGCCCATGTCGTAGTATTTCTGGGCCATGTTCTGTTCGGAGATGATCTCCTCGAAGGCCTCGATGGCGTCGTCGAAGTTGCCCATGGCCACCATTTCGCGGGCGTCCTCGATCTGCTGGCGCTCGATCTCCGTGACCCGTTCGACCTGACAGCCGCGCAGGACGTGCTTGGTGAAGGTCTCCTCGGAATAGGGGCGCAGGATGTAGCCGGCGCAGCCCACGGCGATGGCGTCGAGGACCTTGTCGCGCTGGCTCTGGCTGGTCACCAGGACCACGGGCACGTCCTTGAGGCGCAGGTCGCGGCGGGTGGCGCGCAAAAACTGCGTGCCCTCCATGTCGTCGAGTTGGTTGTCCAGGAGCACCATGTCCACCCGGTTGGCCGCGAGGAAGGCCAGGGCTTTTTCGCCCGAGGCGAACTGCTCCACCCGTCGGGGCCGGAAGGCGGCCAGGGAGCGGCGGTCGCGGCGGGCGTTCTCCTCGTTGCGGGTGACGATGACCACGGTGTCGAAGAGGATCGGCGAGAAGTCCATGGCGGCGCCTTTGGGTTAGGGTCCGGCGGAGCGGGGGGCGAAGCGGTCGTGGTAACGGGACTCGAAGGCCCGGATGGCCGGCAGGTCGGGCAGGGTGGCGAAGAGGTCGCGGACATGGCCCCGCTCGAAAAAGAGCCGCCGGCTCCGGGGGAAGGCCATGTCGTTGATCCAGCTCAAAAGGAGCAGGGCGAAGTCGTTGACCGTGGCCATGGCGTCGTACCGGCCGATGCGGCCGGCCTCGATGTCGGTTAGAAACACCGGGCTGTAGCGGTCCGGGACATCCGGCAGGCCGAGGCAGACCACGTCGTCCTTGGCCTGGGGCGGGGCCTTGAAGTGTTCGAGCATGATCCGGGCGATGTCGAGCTTGTCCGCGTCGCGCACGATGCGCACCAACGCCAGGGCCTCGGCGTCGCGGCCGTCGGCCACGGCGGCCGGGATGGCCCGGCGGTTGTGGCAGACGACGGCCAGGCGCACGAGGCGGCGGTCCCGGTCCGGGAGCCCGTCCAGGGCGTGGCCCCGGGCCAGGGCGATGTTGCCGAGCACGGCGTGGTTGGCGCTGCCGGCGTCGCGGAAGGTCCGGTAGCGACGGTACTGGGGGAAGCGGCCGGTGTCGTGGGCCAGGCCGGCCATTGTGGCGAGTGTCGCCAGGCGCGGCGGCAGCCCCAGTTCCGCGGCTTGGCTTCGGGCCTCGTCCATGACCAGCAGGCAGTGGCGGCGCTTGAGTTCCAGGCGCGCGGCATCGGCCGGATCGTCCATGGCGCAGCCGGCCGCAAAGGCGTCGAACCAGGCGAGCAGGCGGTCGATCATGCGTCCGGCCGTTCCGGGCCGTCGGGCTTGTCCTTCGCGTCCTTCGGCTTGGGGAGCTCCGGATCGGGCTCCTCGAATTCCTTGTCACGGAGCGGGCCGCCCGGACCGAACAAGTAACGCAGCAGCCAGGCCATGCCGCCGAGGATGGCGGCAATGAAAAGCCCCTTGAGCACCACGGAAATAAAACCTTCCTCGATCCCTGGTCCAAACGGCCACGTCTTGTGCCAGCTCGGCTCCACGGCGCTGGATGCCCAAAACGTCACGGCGCTCAAAAAACCCATACGCACTCCATTGGCATTATTTACGCATCCCCTGACACTTACTCGTGTTTTTATTTGGTTGCAAGGCGGGTCCACGGGCCAGGAACATTGCTTTTTTCCCGCCTTGCGCCTACAAGAGGCTCCTTGTAGGGCGTTTGGCGGCCTTGCCGCAACCCCTCTCCGGAGCGACCTTGTCAGGGCCGGTCCGGAGAGACGTACCGTTCAGGGAGGCGCCGATGCGCGTGTTGGTTGTTGAGGACGATTTCACCAGTCGCAAGATCCTCCAGAAGATCCTCGGCCCCTTCGGCGAAGTCGACATCGCGGTCAACGGCCTGGAGGCCATCCAGGCCTTCACCCAGTCCCTGGATGACGGCAACCCCTACGACCTGATCTGCATGGACATCATGATGCCGGAGATGGACGGGCAGACGGCGCTCAAAAAGATCCGGGGCATCGAGAAGGAACGCGGCATCCTGCCGGCCCAGGAGGCCAAGGTGGTCATGACCACGGCCCTGGACGACCCGAAAAACGTGGTGGAAGCCTACTACAAGGGCGGCGCCACGTCCTACGTGCCCAAGCCCATCGACAAGCACATGCTGCTGCACCTGCTGAAAAACCTCGGCGTCATCGACTGACAACGCCCGTCCGGGCCGGGCCTCCGCGCGAGGCGCGCCCTCCCCGCTTGCCTTCCGACCTGGTCCGCGTCCTCACGGCGCGGGCCTTTTCGTTGCCTGGCGTCCGCCGTCGGCCACCTGACAGGCCTTCCAGACAACAACACCCCGGCCCGCCGCAGCGGACCGGGGTGTCGCCGGAGAGGAAGGCGGGGGTTACGCTTCCTTCTTGATCTTGGACTTGCTCATGGACAGGCCCATGCCGCCGAACATGTCGAAGATGGCATAGCCGTACCACATGGTGTAGACGACGTAGAAGATGAGCAGGCCGGCCACGGTCGGGATCTTGGTCAGGATGCTCTCGGCCGGGATGCCGTAGAAGTTGTAGGCCGGCTCGATGGCCTTCTGGTTGACCGTGTTGATGATGTTGGCTTCCTCGATCATCTTGGCCTTCTGAAGGGGCTTGATCATGGCGGAGAGCGTGGTCCACCAGCCCTTCATGGCCTTCTTGCCGTCCATGCCGTAGGTGGCCTGGAGCTGGGCGTCCTGGTCCTTGTAGAGCTCGTCGGCCCCTTCCAGGACCTTGGAGAGGATCTGGCCCAGGTCGCCGCTGACGGCCACCATGTCGCCCTTGGGCTCGACCGTGCCGCCGGCCTTGGCCAGAAGCGTCTCGGCCATCTTGGCGTCTTCCGGGCTCTTGAACTTCACGTCCACGCTGATCTGCTTGCCGGCAAAGGGCTTGGCCGACTTGGCGACATCCGGGATGAAGTAGGACGACCCCTTGGACAGCTTGTTGAAAAGGTCGTCGGAGAACTGCAGCCCATTGTGCCCGCCCGGGAAGATGGGCGAGAAAATGAGCAGGAAGACCACGGTGAACGACGCCAGGAGCAAGAAGCCCTTGGTGAACAGTTTCTTGTCGGTGATGATCATTGCCCTTATCCCTCCTGGCGCAGGGCGCCGATATTCACGATGAACTTGCCGATGACCCAGATGCCGAACAGCGCCACCACGATCCAGAACACGATGTTGCCGACGAATTCGATGCCCGACACCAGTTCCTTGGACAGGTTGATGTACTCGAGCTCCACGAACTTCTTGGGCAGGGTGGCGGCCCGGTTGATGAAGCCGGCGATGATGGACATGGCGTAGAAGCCGCGGATGTGGATGCCCTTGACCACCTTGGTGGTCAGCGCGCCGACCTGGATGCCCAGAAGCGAACCGAGCAGCATGCCCATGGCCAGGGTGTAGAACACGTAGCCGTAGATGGCGTACTGGGCGATGGCGCCGAGACCGGCGGTGAAGATGATCTGGAGGATGTCCGTGCCGACCGTGGTCATGGAGGACACGCCGAAGACGTAGACGAACATCGGGAAGGTGATGAACCCGCCGCCAACGCCCATGAGCGCGGCCAGGATGCCGACGATGACGCCGCCGGCGGCCACGATCCAGCCGGAGATCCGCTTGCCGCCGGGGACGAAGTCCTCGTCAAAGGTGATCATGGGGGCGATGTTCAGGTTCTGGAGCTTGAGCGCCATGCCGGTGGTGCCGGCCGGGCCGCCGTGGCTGCCGCCGTGGGAGTCGCCCGT
This sequence comes from uncultured Desulfovibrio sp., assembly GCA_964539435.1. GTDB lineage: Bacteria > Desulfobacterota > Desulfovibrionia > Desulfovibrionales > Desulfovibrionaceae > Solidesulfovibrio. Next base: position 17,270 of record CAZIJE010000061.1, on the reverse strand, counting down.
GTCTTTCTTGCGGCTGGCGTTGATGAAGTCGAACAGGGCGTAAAAGCCCAGGAAGCCGAGGAGCACGGCGTAGATGGTGCTGATGAAGAATTCGGACAGCAGCGGGTCCTTGTTGTACAGGCCCTTGTTGATGGCGCCGCCGATGAAGGTGCCGCCGCCGGAGCCGACCAGGAAGGCGATGGCCAGCTTGACCGAGACGTTGCCGAGCTTTTTGTGCACGGCCGTGCCCATGATGGCCTTGGCGAAGATGTGGAACAGGTCCGTGCCCACGGCCAGGATGCCCTTGACGCCGGCGGCCATCAGCGCCGGGGTGATGATGAAGCCGCCGCCCGCGCCGATGCAGCCGGTGATGAGTCCGGCGGCCAGGCCGACGGCGATGGAGACCAGAAAGATCTGGGTGGAATAGAACGCCGGCCCGTAGGCGGTCTTGCCGCCGATGAAATCGCCCGCCTCCACGAACGACACCGCCAGGATCGGCAGGGCCAGGATCATGAGAAACAGGAGCTTTTTCCGGTTTTTCAGAATGGACGTGGAGACTTCCATGTCCCACTTGGCGTGGGCGATGGACGCCGCCTTCAGAAATTCAAAAACTTGCCTGCCGAACCCCATTTTCACTTCCTCCGTTTTGAAGTGCCTTTTCGCGCGTCGCGCCGCGCGACATCCCCAACCCCGCGATGCACCAACCCGCCAGTTCCTAGCCGTTCCCGCCCGGTCCGGACGGCGGCCGGGGCTCGCCGAGCACCCGGCGTACCGTGCGTTTGAGCCGCTCGAAATCGGCCTCCTTGTCCACCCGGGCCGTTCCGGCGGTTCCGGAATCGGCCTCGAAGCCGGGGAAGCCGTGCAGCACCACGGGCAGCCGCGGATACCGGCTGGTCAACAGCGGAACCAGGGAGCCGCCGTCCGGATCGCCGATCTCGGCGTCGAGCACGAGCAGATCCACCGTCTCCGGGCCGGCCAGGTGCGCAAGGACCTCGGCCCCCGAGCCCGCCGTCAGCACGGCGTAGCCCTCGCGGCCGAATTCCCGGCGCAGAAGCTCCCGGATGTTGGCGTTTCTCTCGGCGATCACCAGCGTTGCCCCCGCACGTTCCACGACCACGCTCCTGACAAGGTTTTGCCGCCCCTAACGCAACTCCCGTGCCAAAGGACCGAGCAGCCGCAGCAGGTGCAACCCCTCGAAACGACACGGCATCACGGCAGCGACAAAGACCGCCGCCGGGCCGTCGGCGGCCGGGGGATGTCAGCTATCTTTACGGTTCGTAAAGGCGGCGGGTGATCAGGAGTCGGATTCCCGGACCCGGGATTCGATGCGCAGGCCGTACTTCTCGATCTTGGCCAGAAGCGTGGGCCGCGACAGGCCGAGCAGGCGGGCGGCCTGGGTGCGGTTGCCGCCCGTGGCCTGCAGGGCCTCGCGGATGACGCGCAGGCCGAACCGGTCCATCAGGTCCTCGAACAGGCCTTCGCGGCCCGAGGCCAGTTCGCGGCGGACATAGGCGGCCAGGGGGTCCGCGGCGGGCGGTTCGGGAGCGTGCCCGTTTCGCAAGGGCGCTCCCGAGGCCTTCTGGACCTCGTCGGGGCCAAGGGGCGCGCCCCGATTGAAGATGAGCGCCTTTTTCACGGTGTTGCCCAGTTCCCGGACGTTGCCCGGCCAGGACTGGGCGGTCAGAAGCGCCATGGCCTCGTCCGAGACGCCGGGATCGGCCTGGCCCATCTCCCGGGAATAGCGGCCGAGGAAGTAGCGGACCAGCAGCGGAATGTCGCCCGGCCGTTCCCGCAGCGGCGGCATGGCCAGGGTCACGACCTTGAGGCGGTAGTAGAGGTCCTCGCGGAACTGGCCGGCCCGCACGGCCTCTTCCAGGTCCCGGTTGGTGGCCGCGATGATCCGGACGTCGACCGGGATGACCTGCCGGCCGCCCAGGCGCTCCACGTTTTGCTCCTGCAACAGGCGCAGGAGCTTGGCCTGGATGGACAGCGGCATGTCGCCGATCTCGTCGAGAAAGACCGTGCCCCGGTTGGCCTGCTCGATCTTGCCCACCTTGCGGCCCGTGGCCCCGGTGAAGGCCCCCTTTTCGTAGCCGAAGAGTTCGGATTCGAGCAGCGTCTCCGGGATGGCCACGCAGTTGATGACCAGAAACGGTTTGTCGGCCCGCAGCGAGTGCTGGTACACGGCCCGGGCCACCAGTTCCTTGCCCGTGCCGGATTCGCCCCGGATCAGGACCGTGGCATCGGTGGGCGCGGCCCGGCCGATGGCCTTGTAGAGGTCCTGCATGGCCTGGCTGCGGCCGATGATGGCGTCGGCCGCGGCGACCTGCTCGCCCTCCTCGCCCACGGCCACCCGGCTGCGCATGGACCGTCCGGCGGCCACGGCCTTGTCGATGAGCCGGAGGATGTCCGGGATGTCGAAGGGCTTCAAGATGTAGTCGTAGGCCCCCATCTTGGTGGCCTCGATGGCGATGTCCGTGGTGCCGAAGGCGGTCATGATCACGACCGGGAGCCTCGGCTCGATCTCGCGCATGGCGGCATAGGCCTCAAGCCCGGAAATGCCGGGCATGCGCACGTCCATGACCACCAGGTCCGGCACGGATTCGCGCACGGCCGCGATGCCGGCCTCGCCCGAGGAGGCGGTCCGCACGGCGTAGCCCTCGGCCGTGAGCAGCCGCTCGAAGCTCTGGCGCAGCTGGTGGTCGTCGTCCACGATCAGGACATGGGCCGTCCCGTCAGCCATGCCGGCCTCCCCGGCGCATGGGCCGCGCCCCGCCTGTTCCGGTCATGCCCTGTGCCATCCCCGCTCCCCGGCGTACGGAAAGACCATGGTGAAGGTGGTGCCGAGGCCCTCCGGGGACTGGACCGTGATCCAGCCGCCGTGCTCCTCCACGATCCGTTTGACAATGGGCAGCCCCAGGCCCGACCCCTCGCCCTTGGTGGTGAAAAACGGCTGGAAGATCCGGTCGACCAGCCCCGGCGGCACGCCTGGGCCCGTGTCCGCGACCCGCACGGCCAGGACGTGGCCGTGGGGATCGAGCAGGCCCACTTCCTCGCGGATGCGGATCGATCCGCCCTCGACCATGGCCTCGCAGGCGTTGAGGACCAGGTTGACCAGGGCCTCCTTGAGCTGGTCCGGGTCGGCGCTGATCTCCGGCAGGGGCCGGGCCCGCTCCACGGTCACGGCCACGTTGTAGGACTCCAGGCGGTGTTTGAGGAGGACGAGGGTGGTGTCCACCACGGCCGAAAGGCTGACCGGCTGGGCCGTCAGCTTGGGGGGGCGGGCGAACTCCAGAAAGTTGCGTACAATGGTGTCGATGTGCCCGATCTCCTCGGCAATGACCTCGAAGTCCTCCTTCTGGGTCGGATCGAGCTTGAGCCCCCGTTCCAGGGAGAAAAGCCGCATCTTGACCGAGGTCAGGGGGTTTCGGATGGTGTGGGCCACGCCGGCCGCCAGCCGCCCGGCCATGGCCAGCTTTTCCGACTGCATGAGATGCCCCCGGCTCTGCTCCAGGTCCAGGTGGGCCTGGTCCACGTCCTTTTCCAGGTCGCGGAACTTCTGGCCGATGGCCTTGACCTCGTCGGACATGCCCGCCAGGGCCCCGCCCCCCCGGTCGCCCCTGGCCAGCCGGCGGATCGGGTCGAGGATCTGGCCGACCAGGACATAGGCCAGGAAAAAGCCCAGGGTGGCGTTTATCACCACCCCGATCACGGCCACGCCCATGACCAGATCGGTCCGCTCCAGATAGACCTGTCCGGTCTGGCGCATGCGGGTCCGATAGAACTCCTTGAACCGGTCGCACAGGTCGCGCAGGCCGTCGAAATCCTCGCGCACGGCCCAGTGCAGGTCCTTGGCCGCCTCCTCGCGTCCCTGCTGGTAGAGGTCGAGGACGTTGTCCTTGGCCGTTGCGTACTCCTTGTAGGCCGAGGCGACGGCCTCGAGCAGCGCCTGGGCCTCGGGCGCGTCCACGTCCTGCCTGATCCGGTCGAGCCAGAGGGCGAAGGTCCGGCGGCTCTCGTCGAGCTTGCCGAGCCAGGAGGCGTCGCGGCTCAGGTAATAGTAGGTGGCGTAGCCCTTCTGGTTGAGCAGGGCGTTTTCGAGCTCGTGGGCGGCGGTCAGGGCGGCCAGGTCCTTGTCGGCCGTGGACGTGTAGAGGTCCCGGGCCATGGACGCGTACCAGACCATGATGACCGGGCCGATCATGTTGACCAGCAGGAGGCTTCCCAGGAGCAGGTAGACCCTGGTCCGAAGCCCGAGGCGGGAAAAACGGGCGCGTCCCGGCGCGGCGGCGGCGATCATGCGAGGGCAACGTCCTGGGTTGGCCGGGGCAACGGAACAGGGAAACGGAAGGCGAACCCTTGCGTTGCCGGCGGCGTTGACGACGCCCTGGTCTTACCGGCAGGGGCCGGCCGTGGCAACGGTTTCCGTCCGGCCCCCTGGCAAGGCAAGGCGAGCGGCCCCTTGCCTGTCGCGTCCGGCCAGGCCTCAGGCCGGGCCCAGGGCCTTGGGCCCGGACCCCTTGTCGCCGCGCAGGCGGCCGATCAGGTCCTGGAGCTCCTCGGCCATGCGCGTCAGGTCGTGGGCCGCCCGGCTGGTGGCGTCCACCCCGGCCACGTTGTCCTCGGCCACCTTGTTGATCTCCACGATGGCCCGGCTGATCTGTTCCGAGGCGGCGGACTGCTCCTCGGCCGCGGTGGCGATGGACTGGACCTGGCCGCTGGTGGCGTCGGCATGGCCCACGATGGCCATGATCGCCTCCCCGGACCGTCCGGCCAGGGCGTTGGCGTCGGCCACGGCCGAAACGGCCTGGTCCATGCTCTTGATGTTGCGGCCGGCCGCGTCCTGGATGGCCCGGATCCGGGACTCCACTTCCTTGGTGGCCACCATGGTCTTTTCCGCGAGCTTCCTGACCTCGTCGGCCACCACGGCGAACCCCCGGCCGGCCTCGCCGGCCCGGGCCGCCTCGATGGCGGCATTGAGGGCCAGCAGATTGGTCTGGTCCGCGATGTCGTTGATCACGCCGACCACCTGGCCGATGGACTGGGCCTCCTGGCCGAGGCTGGCCATGTCGCCCTTGAGCGCGGAGGCGATGCCGTTGACCTTGGCCATGGAATCGCCGGCCTGCCGGACCACGTCGGCCCCGGTGGTGGCGTTGTCGCGGGTCTGCTGGGCCGTCTCGGCGGCCGCGCCGGCATTGGCGGCGATTTCCATGATCGTGGCGTTCATCTGGCTGACGGCCGTGGCGGTCTCATCTATCCGCCGACGCTGCAGGGTGACGCCCGAGGCCGACTGCTCGGTCTGGGCCGACAGGTCCTGGGCGGCGTGGGACAGCCGTCGGGAGATGTCCCCGGCCTGCTCGGCCACGGCCTGCATGCGCGAAAGCGTCTCGGCCAGCTCCTCTTCCTTGAGCATGGTCTCGCGCATGGCCTCCTCGGCGGCCTGGGCCTGGCGGGTGGCCTCGGCCTGGCGGTCCGCCACCTCGCGCATCTTTTCCTTGATGTTGGCCACCATGGCCGTGGTGTCGTCGCGAAGGGCCGCGAACTCGGCCTCGAACCGTCCCGTGGGCCGCGCGTCCAGATCCCCGGAGGCCACCTGCCGCGAATAGGCCCCGAGAGCGGCCAGGGAACCGGTGATGCCCCGGATGATCCAGAGGATGACCGCCAGGACCACCAAGCCGAGCACGCCCTGGACCGCCAAAAGGGCCATTTCCACCCGCTCCTGCATGTCGGCCCGCCGGGCGGCGTAAAAGGCCTCGATCTTTTCGAAGTGCGGCATCAGTCCCCGACCGTCGGCCACCATGGCCTCGGTGACCTTCTTGGCCTTGGCGCTGGCCGCGACATAGTCCGAGAAGCTGCGCTGGTAGGTGTCGATGACCGCGACAAAGCCCTTTTTCCGGTCCTGGGCCAAGTCTTCGCTGGCATTGACCATGGCCGTCAGCCGCTTGACCCCCTCGGCCACCTTCTCCACATAGGCGTCCTCGTCGCGCAGCTGCCAGTTCTTCTCATGCCGGCGGATGGTCAACAGCAGGATCTGGAAATCCTTGTCCGTCACGGGCTTGAACTTCTCGTCCAGGTCACGGGCGGCGTAGACAAAATCCCGCATCAGGCCTTCGTTCTCGTTGAACCCCTTGATCCGGGCGATGGCCACCAGTTCCTCGAAGCCCTTGCGGTAGGAGGCCAGTTCCTTCAGGGCGCTTTTGGCCTCCCCGGCCATGGCGTCGTCCAGGCCCATCAGGCGGGCCATGTCCTCGTTCACCTTGTCCGTATGCCGCAGCGCCGGCTCCACATAGGCCGGGTCCATGCGCATGAGGAAATTCTTCTCCTCGCGCCGGGCCTGCAGCAGCTCGAGATAGGCGTCGGAAGCCAGGCCTTCCAGGGTCCGGTACTTTCCCGCGTAATGGCTGCCGATCCGGTCCGCCACAAAGGCGCAGACAAACCCCAGCACGCACACCCCGAGCAACAGATACAATTTGCGTCGCACACCCATCAGGTCCCCCCTTGGCTCTGCTCGCGTCCCGTCGTCATCCACTTGTCGCGTCCCCCGGCAATACGTGAGACCGCAACAAAAGTCATGAGGCGCATACAGACCGTCACGGTCAGGAAAGACCTCTTGGCAAAGGGCATGCCAACCCCGGGCCGCTCCAAGGCGGGGTTCCCGGCCGGACGCGGACCTGCCGGGTGTCAGCATTTTTTCCACCTTGTCAAAGGCGACGCATTGACTTGGCCGTCCCGGTTTGCCACACAGGCAGCATGGACACGCACCCCACCCCGCGCCACGGCGTCGCCTTGCCCGTCCGTCCCGTCCCTTCACGCGCCTCGGCCGTCGCCGCCGGCTGCTTCCTGGCCCTGGTCCCGGTTCCGGCCAGGGCCGACCTGCTGACCGGCGGCCTGCTCGGCAGCGTCTTTCGCAACGAGGACTTCACCGGTCCGCGCCTGATCGACCTGGCGGTTCTGGGCCTGGTCCTTTTCCTGGTCTTTCGCGTGCTGCTCGGCCGGCCGAAAAAAACCGGCCAGCAGCCGACCGCGCCGCCGCCGACCGCGCCGCCGCCGACCGCGCCCCGTGACGACGCCTCCCCCTACGACGACGCGCCGCCGCCGCTGGACAGCCCGCCCGGCAAGCCCAACATGTACACCAACGCCCAGGCCACCTGGGCCGCCCTGAAGTCGCCGCCGCCAAAAGGCGCGCCCGCCGACACCGCCGGGCCTCTCCCGGCCGACGCCACGCCGGACCAGGAATTCCTGGCCGGCGCCAAGCTGGCCTACGGGCGCATCGTCCAGGCCGTGGCCAAACGCGATTTCGACGACCTGGCCGCGTTCACCACGCCCCTGTTCCTGGCCCAGCTCAAAAACAGCCTGCCCCTGTCCCCGCCGCCCGCGCCCGACATCCTGCTCGTCGAAGCCACCCTGGCCGGAGAGCGCCAGGAATCCGGCCGCACCGTCATGGACGTGGACTACCAGGTCCTCATCCACGAGCAGGACGCGCCCCACAACACCGACCGCCTGGAACGGTGGCGCTTCGTCCGCGACACCGCCACCCCGAACGCGCACTGGCTCCTGGACGCCATGGAACGGCGATAGACAGGACCGGGGCCGGGTTCCAAGGGGAAGGAGCGAACACCATGCGGCCGCCGGCAGCCGTGCGCCGCGTCGTAGCCGCGATCCCGCCCCTGGCCGTGGTCCTCGCCGTCCTCCTCGCCCTCTGGCTGGCGGTTGGGACGGCCGCGGACAAGGTCCCGCCGGACACGGGCCCGCCGCCGGATGCTTCGCCGATTCTTGTCGAGGAATTCCAAAGCTACTTCCAGGTGCCCAAACGCCTCTCCTGGAAAAAGGACGCGCCCTGGATGCGGGACGCAGCCATCACCTCCACGGCCGACGGTTCAAGGCAGCCCGCCCTGTTCTACGATTCCGGCACGGACCGGGACAAACCGCTCCTGGTCGGACTGCACAGCTGGAGCGTGAACTACACCCAGAAGCTGAGCATCGCCTTCGCGCTCTGGGCCAGGCGCAACGACTGGGTGCTCATCCTGCCCGACTGCCGGGGCATCAACAATACGCCCTGGGCCACGGTCTCGAATGTGGCCGTCCAGGACATCAGGGACGCCCTGAACTATGCCCGCCGGCACGCCCGCGTGGACCCAAAGCGCATCTACATCGCCGGTTTTTCTGGCGGTGGCCTGGCCACCCTGGCGGCGGTGGGCACCTACCCGTGGGCCTGGACAGCGGCCGTGGCCTGGGTGCCGATTTTCGATCTGGTGGACTGGTACGGCCAGGTGAAGCGTACGGACCCCCACTATGTCCGGGACATCGAGGCGTCCTGCGGCGGTCCGCTCAAGCCGGGCGCCCCGGCATACGAGGAGTGCAGGCGCAGAAGCCCGGCCAGCTTTCTGGAGAATGCCCGGGGCCAGTGGCCGAAGCTTCTCCTCGCCCATGGCATCACGGACGGCACGGTGCCCCCGAGCCACAGCCTGCGGGCCTTCAACGCGCTGGCCGCGCCCGAGGACCGGCTCCCCCCCGAGCTCCTGGCCGCCATGGACAGGACCGGAGACGTGCCGCCCGGCGTCGAGGGTCTTCCCTCCACCGAGAAGCGTGATTATCAGCAACTCTACGACCGGGCGAAAAAGCCGCTGCGCTTCGCCCGAAGCTCGGAAAACGTCTCTGTCGAAGTGTTCCAGGGCGGCCACGACATCATCTTCAATGCCGGCCTTGCCTGGCTCGCGCGCCAGGTACGCGAGTGAGGCAAAGCGCCTCAACCCATACAAAAACCATGAGTTATCTTTTGCTTCGCGTGGCGGCGCTGGCCCTTGCGGCCGGCCTTGCCGCCGCGGTCCCGGCCTCGGCCCAGGAAGCGCAACCGTGCGCCCTGGAACAGGAATTGATCGCCAACGGCCTGGTCGACGTCCAGTCCCTGGACCCGTCCATCCGGGTGGACCTCAAGTACGCCCGGCCCGACAACTTCATGGGCATGGACGTGTACGAAGGCCTCAAGCACTGCTATCTGCGCCCGCAACCGGCGAGCATGCTGGCCAAGGCCAACGCGTTGCTGCGCGCCAAGCGGCCGGACCTGACGCTTCTGGTCGTGGACGGCACGCGGCCCAGGCGCGTGCAGCGCCGGATGTGGGACATCGTCAAGGACACGGACATGCGGCCCTACGTGGCCAATCCGCATCACGGCTCCAACCACAACCGGGGCGCGGCCGTGGACATCACCATCGCCAACCTGGCCGGCGAGCGGCTGGACATGGGCACGCCGGTGGACCATTTCGGCATCCTCGCCGAACCCCGCCAGGAAGACCGCTTCCTGCGTCAAGGCAGGCTCACGGCCGAGCAGGTGGCCAACCGCCGGCTGCTGCGCGAGGTCATGTGCCAGGCCGGATTCCGTTCCCTGGCCATCGAATGGTGGCACTTCGACGCCTCCGACAAGCAGGCCATCCGGTCGCGGTACGGCCTTATCGAGTGAGGGAACGGGATCGGGCCCTGTGTTTCGTTCTCCCGACCCGCCCCCGCCGCCCTGGCCCTTCTTCCTCGGCCACGGACGGTTGCAACCGTCTGTCAGAAAGGCGTGCCGTTGGCGGCAATGTCGGCCACGATCCGTTCCTTGAGCCGCCGGGAAACCGGGCCGGGAACGCCGTCGCCCACGGCCGCGCCGTTGTAGCGGACAATGCTCAGGCAGTCGTTGGTGGTGCCGAGGATGAGCATTTCCCGGGCCTGGGCGATGTCCTCCTCGCGGATGCCGGTAAAAACGACCTCGACCTCGCCCCGGAGGAGCTCCACGGCCCGCAGGAGCGTGGTGCCGGTCAGGGCGTTGTTGAGCTCCGGCACGACGAGACGGCCCTTGGCGTCAATGATGCAGATGTTCTCGGTGGCCCCTTCGGCGAGAAACCCCTTGTCGTCGTAGCAGACCGGGTAGTCTTCGCCGCGCTGGGTGGCCTCGCGCTTCATGAGGACGTTGGGCAGGTAGTCGATGGACTTGATCTTGGCCAGGTAGTTCTGTTTGGCCGGGATGGAGGTGCGGAAGGCGGTGACGCCGCGCGCGAAGACCGCGGCCGGCCGGGGGTGGAAGCCGTAGGCCACGATGGTCAGGCTCGGGACCGGGCATTCGGCCGGGTCGATGCCGAAACCGCCCGGGCCGCGTCCGACCAGGACCCGGACCATGCCGTCGTCGGCCCCGCCGGCCCGGCACACGGCCAGCGTCAGTTCCGCCACCTCCTCCCAGGAACACGGCGGGGCGAGATGGATCGCCGACGCGGACCGTTCCATGCGCTCGAAATGCGGCTCCACCTGGTAGAGGCGGCGGCCGAGGTATTTGAGCGTCTCAAAGACGCCGTCGCCCCGGTGGACCAGGTGGTCGTCGAGGGGGATGAGCATCAGGCGCGGGTCCGTGCCGATGACGCCGATGCGGTGGTCGTAGAAGGCCAGGACCCCCTCGGTGCCGGGCCGGGGCGCGGCCAGCAGCCGTTCCAGATACACGTCGGTATTCACGATCTCGGGCATGATGCGTGCTCCTTCATACAAAAGGGGAAAACATGGCGCACATGCTTTCCCCTCGATTATTATACCAGTGCCCCTGGAGCAGACCAGGGGGTCCGGGGGGGATGATCCCCCCCGGCGGAGAGGTCCAGGAGAGGCGGCGCCTCTCCTGGCCGCCGGAGGCATCTTTTCTACTTCTCGACCCGCACCTTGTCGCGTTCGATGAGCAGCTCCGCGATCTGCACGGCGTTCAAGGCCGCGCCCTTGCGGATGTTGTCGGCCACGATCCAGAGGTGCAGGCCGTTGTCGATGGTGTTGTCCTCGCGGATGCGGCCCACGAACACCTCGTCCTCGCCGGCGGCGTGCAGCGGCATGGGATAGATCTTTTCCGCCGGATTGTCATACACCTTGACGCCCGGAGCCTGGGACAGGATGGCCCGGGCCTCCTTGGCGGTCAGCTTCTTCTCGGTCTCGATGTTGACCGACTCGCTGTGGCCGTAAAAGACCGGCACGCGGACCGTGGTGGCCGTCACCCTGATCGAGTCGTCGCCCATGATCTTATTGGTTTCCTTGATCATCTTGATCTCCTCGAAGGTGTAGTCCCCGTCGGAGAAGACGTCGATCTGGGGCAGGCAGTTGAACGCGATCTGGTGCGGATAGACCTTCACGTCCGGGTCCTGCATGTGGAACAGCTGGCGGCACTGGGTTTCGAGTTCGGCAATGGCCTTCTGGCCGGTGCCGGACACGGCCTGGTAGGTGGAGACCACCACGCGCTTGATCGTGGCCGCGTCGTGCAGGGGCTTGAGCGCCACCACCATCTGGATGGTCGAGCAGTTGGGATTGGCGATGATGCCATGGTGCCAGTCCACGTCGTGGGGATTGACCTCGGGCACCACCAGCGGCACCTCGGGGTCCATGCGCCAGGCGCTGGAATTGTCGATGACCACGCAGCCGGCCTTGACGGCAAAGGGCGCGAACTTTTTCGAGGTGGCCCCGCCGGCGGAAAAGAGCGCGATGTCCACGCCCTCGAAGGAGTTCTCGGTCATCTCCTCCACGGTCAGTTCGGTGTCGGCGTACGGCACGGTGGTGCCGGCCGAGCGCGAGGAGGCCAGGGCCTTGATGGTTTTGGCCGGAAACTGCCGCTGTTCGAGGGTTTTGAGCATCTCCCGTCCCACAGCCCCCGTGGCCCCGGCCACGGCCACAACCCATTCGCCCTTGCCCATACGGTCCTCCATACTGTTGAAGAAAGAGTGCCTCCGGCGGCCGGGGCGCTGCCCCGGACCCCGCCAGGGTTCCACCCTGGACCCGCCGGGGGGGATCATCCCCCCCGGACCCCCTGGAAATATTTAAGCTATCCCTCGCGGGCCTGGCAACGCCCCGGCGTGGGACAGGCGGCGTGTCAGATCGTGAGGCCCGAGACGATGGACAGCACGGCCTCGGCCTTGTTGAGCGTGTAGAGGTGCACCCCGGGCGCGCCCCGGTCGATCAGATCCTGGGCCTGTTTCCTGGCGTAGGCCACCCCGACCTCGGCCACGGCCGCCGCGCCGCCGGCCGCGTCGGCCTGCTCCAGCGCGGCCAGGTAGTCCGGAGGCAGGCTCGCGCCGCACATGGAGACCATGCGCTTGGCCCCGGCCAGGCTCATGACCGGCAGCACGCCCGGCACCACGGGCTTGTCGATGCCGACGGCCCGGACCTTGTCCACGAAGTCGAAATAGCAGTCATTGTCGAAAAAAAGCTGGGTCACCACGAAGTCGCCGCCCAGGGCGACCTTGCGGCGCAGGAAATCCAGGTCCGCCTCGGGCGAAACGGCCTCGGGGTGGCACTCGGGATAGCCGGCCACGCCGATGCACAGGCCCGGATACTCCCGGCGGATGAAGGCCACCAGATCGGAAGCGTGCTGGAAGTCCTCGGAATCGGGCACGAACTGCTCCTGGCCCTTGGGCGGATCGCCGCGAAGGGCCAGGACGTTGTCCACCCCGGCCGAGGCCAGGCCGTCCAGAAAGCCCCGGATCTTCTCCTTGCTCGCGCCGACGCAGGTCAGATGGGCCATGGGTTCGAGGCCGTAGTCCTTTTTCAACCTGGAGACGATCTCCAGGGTGTAGGCGTGGGTGCTGCCCCCGGCCCCGTAGGTCACGGACACGAACAGCGGCGCGACAGGCGCCAGCCGCTCCACGACCTGGAAAAACCCGTCCCAGGCCTCGCGCTCCTTGGGCGGAAAAAACTCCAACGACACGAAAGGCCGCTTCGATTCGATCAACTCCCCGATGCGCACGCGGTCTCCTTGGTTGGCTGAACCCCTGGGGGGAGAAAACCCCTTTTTGCAAACAGGGGTTTTCTCCCCCCAGACCCCTCTCTTTCCCCAAAAACTCTTAATGGATTTCGGTTCCTCTGGAATCAGGCCGCGCCGGCGGCGGCAAGCGCGGCGACAACGTCGCGGTCCGCCTCCAGAAACGGCCGCGCCAGGGCTTCCTGCGGCGTCAGCCATTCCATGTCCTGGCCTTCCAGGGCGGTCGGTTCTCCAGTGAAGGCGTGGACGTGGAAAAAATGCAGATGGACCGAAATGTGCTCGTAGGCATGCGCTTTTTCCCGGAAAAAGGCAATTGCGGTCGGCGTGATGCCCAGTTCCTCGTCCAGTTCGCGCACCAGCGCCGCCCGGGGCGACTCGTCCGGTTCGATCTTGCCGCCCGGAAACTCGAAGGCTCCGGCCATGGGCTTGCCCTCGGGCCGGCGCACGCCCAGGTAGCGTCCGTCGCGCCAGATGACCGCGGCCACCACGTGCACGATCTTGGGTCCGCAGTTCATGCCCCCTCCCCCAAAGCGGCCCGGCGGGCCTCCAGATCGGCGATTTCCTCCTCCAGCACGGCCATGCGGGCGAGCAGGTCCTCGGCGGCGTGGGACAGCGCGCCGTACTCCTTGCTCAGCGTGGAAAAAAGCTCTTTCTGGGCATAGGTTTCCGGATCGGCCATGGTGGCTTCCACCTCGGCCTGCTTGGCCAGCAGGGCCTCCAGTTCGGCCTCCAGGGCCGCAAACGCCTCGCGCTTGGGCTTGATGTCCCGGTAGAGCGCGTTTCGCTGCTCCGCCACCCGGCGCTTGCGCTCCTTGTCCTCCTGGCGGGAAATCTTGGGCGCGGCGGCCTCGGTCTCGTCCAGGCGGCAGGCGTTGGCCTCGGCCTGGGCGGCCTCGTAGGCGGCAAAGCCCTCGTCGTGGACCGTGATGCCGTCTTCGCCCACGGCCCAGACCTCTTCCGCCACCTCGCCGAGGAGATACCGGTCGTGGGCCACCATGAGGATGGTGCCCGAATAGTCGGACAGGGCCCGCACCAGGGCCTCGCGGCTTTCCAGGTCCAGGTGGTTGGTCGGTTCGTCGAGGACCAGGAAGTTGGCCCGGGCCGAAAAGAGCCCGGCCAGGACCAACCGCGACTTCTCGCCGCCGGAAAGCTCGGACACCCGCCGCTCCCAATACTCCTCGCCCAGAAGGAAAAGCCCGAGGATCGAGCAGACCTCCAGGTGGGTGGCCTTGGGCCCGGCCATGCGCCGCATCTCGGCCATGACCAGGGCGTCGGCGTTGAGGATCTCGGTCTGGTGCTGGCTGAAGTAGCCGAGCTTGACGCCCGTGCCGAGGAGCACCCGGCCGGCCGTGGGACGAAGCGCCCCGACCACGAGTTTCAGGAGCGTGGTCTTGCCCGCGCCGTTGTGCCCGACCAGCGCCACCTTCTGGCCGCGAAAGAGCTGGAAGGTCAGCGGCGGCCAGATGGGCTTGCGGCCGGGATAGGCATAGGACAGGTCGGCGGCGGCGGCCACGGTCTTGTCCGACTTCTCCGGCTCGGGCAGGGTGAAATTGAGGGTCTTGGTCCGCACGTCCGGCCGCTCGCTTTTCAGCGCCGACAGCTCCTTTTCCAGCTTGTCCTTGCTCTTGAGCTTGCTCTGGGCCTGCCTCGCCTTGGTGGCCTTGTAGCGGAACCGGTCGGCAAAGGCGTTGACCTGCTTGATCTTGTTGTCAATGGCCGCCGCCTGCCGCTCCCACTGCTTGTCCATCTCCTCGCGCCAGGCCAAAAACTGGGTGAACGAGCCCGGCCGCCAGACCGGCTTCCCCTCGCCCGTAAAAAGGGTGTGGGTGGCCACGCGGTCGAGAAAGATCCGGTCGTGGGCCACGAAAACCAGCACCCCGGCAAAGGCGCACAAAAACGATTCCAACCAGGCCACGGCCTCCAGGTCCAGGTGGTTGGTCGGCTCGTCAAGGAGCAGCACGTCGGCCCCGGCCGTCAGCACCCTGGCCAGCTTGGCCCGCTCGCGCCAGCCGCCGGACAGGTCGCCGATGGGCGCATGCTGGTTCTCTTCGGAAAAACCCAGGCCCGAGAGGATCGTCTTGGCACGGACTTCGGGGTTGTAGCCCAGGGCGTGCTCCAGGCTCGTCTGCTCGGCGGCCAGGGCGGTGAGCGTGGCCGCGTCGCCGGCGGCCACGGCCGCGTCGTAGCGACTCCAGAATTCCTTCCAGGACGGCAGCGCGGCCATGACCCAGGAAAGCAGCGTCATGCCGAGATCCCCGGCCTCCATCTCCTGGGCCACGTAGCCCAGGCGCGCGCCGGTCGACAAAATCACCCTGCCGCTGTCCGGCTCGGACACGCCGGCAATGAGCTTGAGGAGCGTGGACTTGCCCGCGCCGTTCTGGCCGACCACGGCCAGACGCGTGCCGCCCGGAATCTCCAGGGAGAAGTCCTTGAACAGGTCGCGGCCGCCGTAGGACTTGGAAAGCTGTTGCAGACTGACTTTTGCCATAAGAAGATACGAAGAGAAGATGCCTCCGGCGGCCGGGGGGGATCATCCCCCCCGGACCCCCAGGGCCGTTTCAGGCGGCTGTTTAACAAACTCCGCTCGGACAGGCTATCGAAGGATTGTCCCGATCCCTCCCCGAAATGGGCGGGGAAAAGACCGGGTGTCTTCGCTAGCCGAGGCGGGCCATGACCAGGTCGCCCATTTCCTTGCACCCGACCTGCTTCTTGCCCGGCTCCATGATGTCGCCGGTGCGGTAGCCTTCGGCCAGCACCCTGGCGCAGGCCGTTTCGATGGCAGCGGCGGCCTCGGCCGCCCGGGCTTCCTTGAACGAATACTTGAGCAGCATGGCCACGGACAGGATGGTGGCCAGGGGATTGGCCAGGTCCTTTCCGGCGATGTCCGGGGCCGAGCCGTGGATGGGCTCGTACAGGCCCGGATTCCGTCGCCCAGCGAAGCCGAGGGCAGCATGCCGATGGAGCCGGTGATGACCGCCGCCTCGTCGGACAGGATGTCGCCAAAGAGGTTTTCGGTCACGATGACGTCGAACTGGGACGGGGCGCGCACGAGCTGCATGGCCGCGTTGTCCACGTACATGTGCGAAAGTTCCACGTCCGGGTAGTCCTTGGCCACTTCCATGACCACGGCCCGCCACAGGCGCGAGACGTCGAGCACGTTGGCCTTGTCCACGGAACAGAGCTTCCTGCCGCGCTTGCGGGCCGTCTCGAACCCGACCTTGGCGATGCGGCGGACTTCATGCTCGGCATAAACCATGGTGTTGAACCCGACCTTTTCCCCGCCCCGCTCCTCGATGCCGCGCGGTTCGCCGAAATAGGCCCCGCCCGTGAGCTCGCGCACGACCATGACGTCGAGGCCCTGGCCCACGATGTCCGGCCGCAGGCAGCAGGCCGCGGCCAGTTCCGGAAAGAGCTTGGCCGGCCGCAGGTTGGCGAAAAGCCCCAAGGCCTTGCGAATTCCCAAAAGCCCCTTTTCCGGCCGGATCGCCGGATCGAGGGTGTCCCACTGCGGCCCGCCCACCGCGCCCAACAGCACGGCGTCGGCCGCCTTGCAGGCGGCAATGGTCGCCTCGGGCAGCGGCGAACCCGTGGCGTCGATGGCCGCGCCGCCGATCAGCGCCTCGGTAAAGGCGAATTCCAGTCCGAACTTCCTGCCCGCCGCCTCCATGACCTTCCTGGCCTCGGCCACGATCTCCGGCCCGATCCCATCGCCCGGCATCACACAGATATTGTAACGCATTGTTTTCCTCAAATATGTTAGGCCTCCGGCGGCCGGGGCGCTGCCCCGGACCCCGCCGGGGGGAATCATTCCCCCCGAACCCCCCGGAAGGGGTAAGGGTGTCGCGTGTACGTTGATGCGGCGCCAGCGCCGCATGGGGGGTCGCCCCCTCACCCCCCTTTCAGGGGGCCCGGGGGGGATGATCCCCCCCGGCCGCCGGAGGCGTCTTTCTCCCCTCCCCCGGCGCTTATCCCCGGGCGGCCAGGCGGTCCTGGACGTAGGGGATGAGGCCGCCCTTGTCCAGGATGCTTTTCATGAACGGCGGCACGGGCTTGCACTGAATCTTAGCGCCCGTGGTCACGTTTTCGATGATCCCGGAATCGGCGTCGACTTTAAGCTCGTCGCCGTCGTTGATCTTGGCCACCTCGTCGCCGATCTCCAGCAGCACCAGCCCCATGTTGAAGCTGTTGCGGTAGAAGATGCGGGCGAAGCTGTGGGCAATGACCACCGGGATGCCGGCCCCGAGCAGGGCCAGGGGCGCGTGCTCGCGCGACGAGCCGCAGCCGAAGTTCTCGCCCGCGACCATGATGTCGCCTTTTTTGACCCGCTTGATCCAACCCGGCTCCAGGCCCTCCATGCAGTTGGCCCCGAGCTCGGCCGTGTCCGTGGTCACCAGGAACTTGGCCGGAATGATCGCGTCCGTATCGATGTGCGCCCCGACCTTATGCGCCTTGCCTTGGTACATTGAAGTCTCCTTGTGAGAGGGAGAGTGGGGGGGGGGGGGGGGGGGGGGGGGGGGGGGGGGGGGGGGGGGGGGGG
>CAZIJE010000060.1:13986-21706 GCA_964539435.1 uncultured Desulfovibrio sp. | reverse complement strand
GTCACCGACGCCGCCACCATCCTGGCCCATGTCGGGGCCGGCGAGGAGCACCACCAGTCCGGCGAACCCTGGCGCACCCGGGGCACGAGGCTGGCCTTCGAGCGGGGCGCGGCCCTTTTCCTGCGCGACCGCGAAAGCATCGGCTGCTCGAAATCCGACTGTCCCCTGCGCGAGGCCATCATCGTGCCCTTGCGCAAAGGCAAGGCCATCCGGGGCTGCCTCAAGATCTACGGCACCAAGGAAAGGCCGCTCTCCCAGCCGCTGTTCGAGCTGGCCAAGGGGCTGGCCACGCTGTTTTCCACCCAGCTCGAGCTGGAGGACATCGGGCTTGCCAACCAGCACCTGGCCCATGCCGAGATCCGCCGGCTCCAGGCCCAGATCAACCCGCACTTCCTGTTCAACTCCTTGAACACCATCGCCTCGTTCTGCCGCACCGCCCCGGGCCAGGCCCGGGAACTGCTGCTCGACCTGGCCCGCTACATGCGCCGCAACCTCGACAGTTCCCGGGGGCTGGTGCGCCTGTCCGAGGAGATGGACCAGGTCCGGTCGTACCTGGCCATCGAGCAGGCCCGGTTCGGGGAGCGGATCAAAAGCGAGATCGACCTGGAGGACGGGTGCGGGGACTGGCTCGTGCCGCCGCTTCTCATCCAGCCGCTGGTGGAAAACAGCGTGCGCCACGGCCTGCAGGGCCGGGAGGCGGGCGGGCGGGTCCGGGTCGCGGCCCGCCGGGAGAACGGGCATCTGCGCGTGGAGGTGGAGGACGACGGCTGCGGCATGGCCCCGGAGGTCATCGACGGCATCCTGTCGGACGCGGCCTCCGAGTCCATGGGCGAGGGCATTGGCGCGCGCAACTCCAACCAGCGCCTGATCCGGCTCTTCGGCCAGGAATACGCCCTGGCCATCGACAGCGCCCCCGGCCGGGGCAGCCGGATCTCCTTCCTGGTCCCAGCCGCGGCCAGGGCCCGGCCGGCCGTGCCCGTCAGCCCCTGAAAACAACGTTTTGGCCCCTGAATTATCCCTTTGGGCCGGGGAATATTGTTGACGCCTTCCACCCGTGGCAGGCCGGAGCCGTAATCGGCAACCGGCCGGCCGGACATCCGGCGGCCAAACACGGGAGGCTGGCATGAACGCCCTGACCCTGGTTTTCGCCGCCCTGTGCCTCTTCGCCATCGGCTACCGTTTCTACGGGCTGTTTTTCGCCAAAAAGGTGCTCGGCGTGAGCGAGACGCGCCTGACCCCGGCGGTGAAGTTGGCGGATGGGCACGACTATGTGAAGACCAACAAATTCGTCCTCTTCGGCCACCATTTCGCGGCCATCGCCGCGGCCGGACCGCTGCTCGGGCCGGTGCTGTCCGCCCAGTTCGGCTACCTGCCGGGCACGCTGTGGATCCTGATCGGCTGCGTCCTGGCCGGCTGCGTCCACGACACCGTGGTCCTTTTCGCCTCGGTCCGCCACAAGGGCCGGTCGCTGGCCTACATCGCCACCCGGGAAGTCGGGAAGACGACCGGCGGCGTGGCCTCGGTGGCCGTGCTCTTCATCCTCATCCTGACCCTGGCCGGCCTGTCCATCGCCGTGGTCAACGCCATGCACGACAGCGCCTGGGGCACGTTCACGGTTTTCGCCACCATCCCCATCGCCCTGATCATGGGCGTCTACCTCCACAAGTGGCGCGACGGCGACGTCGCCGGGGCCTCGATCATCGGCGTGGTCCTTTTGGCCGCGGCCATCCTGGTCGGCCCCTACATCGCCAAGAGTCCGACCTGGGCGCCGCTTTTCAACATGTCGCGCCCGACCATCGCGCTGACCATCCCGATCTACGGATTCCTGGCCTCGGTCCTGCCGGTCTGGCTGCTCCTGTGTCCGCGCGACTACCTGTCCACGTACCTCAAGATCGGCACCATCGCCATGCTGACCATCGGCATCTTCTGGGTCCATCCCGACCTGCAGATGCCGGCCTTGACCCAGTTCGTCCACGGCGGCGGGCCCATCATCGGCGGCGCGGTCTTCCCGTTCCTGTTCATCACCATCGCCTGCGGCGCGCTGTCCGGGTTCCACGCCATCATCGGCACCGGCACCACGCCCAAGATGCTCGACAGCGAGCGCAACCTGCTCTTCGTCGGCTTCGGGGCCATGCTGGTGGAAGGCTTCGTGGCCATCATGGCGCTGATCGCGGCCTGCGTGCTCGTGCCGGCCGA
Organism: uncultured Desulfovibrio sp.; assembly: GCA_964539435.1. GTDB lineage: Bacteria > Desulfobacterota > Desulfovibrionia > Desulfovibrionales > Desulfovibrionaceae > Solidesulfovibrio. The sequence goes on along the minus strand of CAZIJE010000060.1, from coordinate 19,510 downwards.
CTACTTCGCCATAAACACCGCCCCGGCCGTGTTCGCCAAGCTCGGCATGCAGACCGTGGACCTGGGCGCCCTGGCCGCGGCCGTGGGCGAGAACATCCAGGGCCGGCCCGGCGGCGCGGTCTCCCTGGCCGTCGGCATGGCCCACATCTTCTCGTCGATTCCGTTCATGAGCCACCTCATGGACTACTGGTACCACTTCGCCATCATGTTCGAGGCCGTGTTCATCCTGACGGCCGTGGACACCGGCACCCGCGTCGGCCGGTTCTTCCTCCAGGAGATGATCGGACAGGTCATCCCCAAGTTCCAGGAAAAGCACTGGTGGCCGGGCATCCTCTCCACCTCCGCCATCTTCACCTTCTCCTGGGGCTACCTGGTCTACACCGGCGACATCTCCACCATCTGGCCGCTTTTCGGCATGTCCAACCAGCTCCTGGCCGCCGTCGGACTTCTCATCGGCACCACCATGATCATCCGCATGGGCCGGGCCCGCTACGCCTGGATGACGGCCGTGCCGGGCCTGGCCATGGTCGGCATCACGGTCTGGGCCGGCTGGCTCCAGATCACCACCAACTACCTGCCCAAGGGGCTCTACCTCCTGGCCACCCTGGCGGTCATCGTGCTCGTGCTCATGGCCTTCGTCATCGTCGGCACGGTCCGCCGCTGGATGGAACTCTTGGCCGTGTCCGCGCCGATCACCGACGAGTACGGCGAAAAGGTCCTGGAGGCGGTTCCGGAATAGCGGAGGGAAGAGGGAACCGGGGCTCTGCATCGGACCCGGCCGGGGGGAATGATTCCCCCCGGACCCCCTCGATGGGGAGCGTGAAATGCAAAACGGCCGGGACGGCGATTTCGTCCCGGCCGCTTTGCGTGGGAGAGGCAGGGAAGCGAAAGGCCGGTCAGGCCGGTTCGGCCACGGGCCGGACGACGCCGGCCAGGGCCTCGCGCAGGGTCTTGACCAGGTCGGCCTTGCGGACGGGCTTGGACATGAACCCGTCGCATCCGGCCTGGCGGCCCTTTTCCTCGTATTCGGAAAAGGCGTGGGCCGAGAGCATGAGGATGGGCGTGCGGGCCGCGCCGGTTTGGGTCTCGAAGCGGCGGATGGCTTGGGTGGCCTCGCAGCCGTCCATCTCCGGCATCTCCATGTCCATGAGGACCAGGTCGAACGGGCCGGCCGTGAACAGCTCCACCGCCTCCAGGCCGGTCTCGGCCGCCACGATCTCGTAGGCCTCCTGCTGCAGGAACAGCTTGACCAGTTCCCGATTGGATTCCGAATCCTCGGCCAAAAGCAGGCGGCGGGGCCGGGCCGGCGGCGGGGCGTGGGGCGCATCGGCCCGGACCGCGACCGGCCGGACCGGCGTCGGCCGGGCCTCGGACAGGGAGGGCAGGGTGAAGGTGAAGACCGAGCCCCGGCCCGGTTCGCTCTCCGCGGCAATGACGCCGCCCATGCAGGTGACCAGCCGCCGGCAGATGGCCAGACCCAGCCCCGTGCCGGCCGGCCGTCGGCCCTTGCCCTGCTCGGCCTGGGTGAAGGGGTCGAAAATCCGTTCCAGTTCTTCGGGCGCGATGCCGCTGCCCGTGTCCGCCACGTCCACCCGCACCGCCGCCCGACCTTTGGCGTCGGCAACCGGCGCGGCCGCGACCTCGATGCCGCCCGTGGCCGTGAATTTGACCGCGTTCCAGATCAGGTTCATGAGCACCTGGCTCAGCCGGGCCGGGTCGTTGCGCATGGTCCGGGGCAGGTCGTCGGCCAGCCGCACCGTGAAGGCGAGGCCCTTCTGCCGGGCCGAAATGCCCATGAAGGCGCACACGTCGCCGATGATCGCGGCCGGGGCGAAGGCCTCGGTCCGCAGTTCGATCTTGTTGGCCTCGATCTGGGACAGGTCCAGGATGTCGTTGATCAGGTCCAGGAGGACCCGGCCGGCGTTCTCGATGGCATCGAGATAGGCCTTTTGGGAGGAGGAGACCCCGGTCTCGCGGAGTAGTTCCGCCATGCCCAGGATGATGTTCATGGGGGTGCGGATCTCGTGGCTCATGCTGGCCAGGAAATCGGTCTTGGCCCGGCTGGCGGCCATGGCCGCGTCCCTGGCCTCGGCCAGGGTGGATTCCAGCTTCTTGCGGGCCGTCAGGTCCCGGGCCGCCACCAGGGCCAGCATCCGTCCGCGTTCGACAAAGGCCACACCCTGGACCTCGGTGGGAAAAGTGGTGCCGTCCCTGCGCCGGGCCAGGCCTTCGAAGGAAAACGGACCGGGCTGCAGGTTCCGCCAGATGTCCAGCAAGGCTTCGGGCGGACAACTGGCCTCGAAGTCCGAAATCCTGCGCTGCTTCAGGGTCGCCTCGTCGTAGCCGAGGAGTTGGCAGGCCCGGGCGTTGACTTCCATGACCCGGCCCTCCATGTCGTGCAGAAAGACCGCGTCCGGGGTGTTGCGGGCCAGCATCCGGAACCGCTCCTCGCTTTCGCGCAGGGCCAGTTCGGCTTCCTTGCGGGCCGTGATGTCGCTGTTGGCTCCGGCCAGGCAGACGACCCGGCCGGAGACGTCCCGGGTCGCGGCCCCGCGGCAGTGGATCCACTTGTACGAATCGTCCTTGCACCGCAGGCGGTATTCCATGGCGAAAGACGTCTGTCCGCCCTGGGAGCAGTCGCGAAGCACCGCCAGCACCCGGTCCGCGTCTTCGGGGTGGAGGCGTTCGATGCAGGGAACGGGCGTGGTGGTGAAATCCTCGGCCTGGAATCCCAGCTGCGTCTTCCATCGCGTGGAAACGAAAATCTCGTTCGTGACCGGATTCCAACTCCACACGCCGTCCTCGGTGTTGGGCAGGGCCTGGGCATAGAAGGCTTCGCTGGCCTGGAGCCGGCAGTCGAGCAGGGTCCGGTCGTCCGGCTTTTGGAAAATGCCGTAGACCACCCGGCCGTTGCCGTGGGGCACAACCAGGACCGTGACCCGGCTGGCAAGCCGCGCCCCGTCGGCCCGCACCACCGTCACCGGCGTCAGGTGGCAGAAGGGCCGGTCCTCGACGCTGCGAACGCAGCCGGCGAAGAGCGTTTGGTGCAGCGCCTTTTCCTCGGGGGGGTGCAGATCCGTATGGCTGCGGCCGACAAGTTGGTCGCGGGGAAGGCCGACCAGATCGCAGGCGGCCTGGTTTGCGTCGAGCAGAAGGCCCGTGGCCGCGTCGGCCACGAAGATGGCGTCGCTGACGGCATTGAACACCGCTTGGACGTGGTCGAAGGCCGCGCCTCCGGACGCGGGGGCGCTCGAAGCGGTCCGGGAGGCGACGGCCGCCCCGGCGTCGCCACGGGAGGCGGCTGGCCTGGCCCGGCCGGCGGCCGGTACGGAAGAATCGCTCATAGGCAGTGCCCTGAAAAAGGGAAGAGAACGCGCATCTTCCGTTGACTGCTCGACGTGGGGTCCGCATGCGCTGTAACGCAATGGCCTATAAAGGTACTGCATTCGACGTGCCGCCGCAACACCGTTGCTGCAGGCCGCGTCGACCCTCCCGCCCCTGACCGTCCGGCCGGCAGCGCCTTGCGCCGGAGCGCCACCCCTGATGGTTGATTCTTTGAAAAAATATCAAATTATTTTAGTATGATAAAAATAAAAGCAGCGAAAAGCTGGCCTCCTTATCCGAAACGTCCTATGATTTGCTCGCTGCCACGGTGGGGCCCGAAGGGTTCTGGCGTGAAGGCGAAGCCACATACCCGAAATCTGCTGGCAAGGGGCCGTCCCCGCGCCGAGGATGACGCCATGGACCAAGACCTTTTCCGAGCCTTCCTTCGCCACGGGCGCAAGGGGGCTTTTTTTGTTTCCAAGGAGCGCATCCCATGAGCAGACGCATCGGCGTGATCGGCATCGTCATCGAAGACCCCAGACTCGTTGCCGACAAGGTCAACACCGTCATCAGCCGGCACGGCGACATCGTGCTCGGCCGCATGGGCATCCCCCGGCCGGAATACCAGGTCGGCGTGGTGGCGCTGATTATCGAGGGCACAACCGATGAGATCGGTTCGTTAACAGGCAGGCTCGGGAACATTCCCGGAGTGACGGTCAAATCCGCGCTCACGACCAAGACTTTGTGCAAGGAGCAGGACCATGATTGACGAGACCCAACGCACGTCCGATGCGTTCATTGACGACGCCCGCATCGCCGACGCCCTGAAACAGGCGAAAATCACCGCCAAGGACGCCGAGGCCGTGGCCGGCATCATCGACAAGGCGCTCCTGTACAAGGGGCTTCGGGCCGAGGAGGTGGCCGTGCTCCTCGAAGTCGAGGACCCGGCTTTGCTTACTGCCATGTACGCCGCGGCCAGGCAGGTCAAGGAGGCCATCTACGGCAAGCGGATCGTCCTGTTCGCGCCGCTGTACCTGTCGAGCTTTTGCGTCAACAACTGCGTCTACTGCGGGTACAAGCGCAGCAACAAGGAGCAGCTGCGCAAGCGCCTGACCATGGACGAGATCAGGCGCGAGGTGGAGATCCTGGAATCCCTGGGCCACAAGCGCCTGGCCGTGGAGGCCGGCGAGGACCCGAAAAACTGCCCCATCGAGTACGTCACCGACGCCATCCGGGCCATCTACAGCATAAAAGACGGCAACGGCTCCATCCGCCGGGCCAACGTCAACATCGCCGCCACCACCGTCGAGGACTACCGCAAGCTCAAGGATGTGGGCATCGGCACCTACATCCTCTTCCAGGAGACCTACAACCGCGAGATGTACGCCAGGCTGCACCCGTCCGGCCCCAAGCACGACTACAACTGGCACACCACGGCCATGGACCGGGCCATGCAAGCCGGCATCGACGACGTGGGCATCGGCGTCCTCTACGGCCTCTACGACTGGAAATACGAGACCGTGGCCATGTTCCTGCACGCCGAGCACCTGGAGAAGACCTTCGGCGTCGGCCCCCACACCATCTCCGTGCCCCGCATGCGCCCGGCCGGGGCCGTCAACCTCGACACCTTCCCCTATCTCGTGCCGGACGAGGCCTTCAAAAAGATCATTGCCGTCATCCGCCTGGCCGTGCCCTACACCGGCATGATCCTCTCCACCCGCGAAGACCCGGATTTCCGCGACGAGCTCATCGACTGCGGCATCTCCCAGATCAGCGCCGGCTCCTGCACCGGCGTCGGCGGCTACCAGAAGGTCCACGAGGAGCACGAGCCGACCAGCAACGCCAACAACGGCCAGCAGTTCGAGCCCAGCGACCAGCGCTCGCCCAACGAGATCATCCGCATGCTCTGCCAGCGCGGCTACGTCCCCAGCTACTGCACCGCCTGCTACCGCCAGGGCCGCACCGGCGACCGGTTCATGAGCCTGGCCAAGGACGGCACCATCCAGAACGTCTGCCTGCCCAACGCCCTGCTCACTTTCAAGGAATACCTGATCGACTACGCCGATCCCGAAACCCAGGCCGTGGGCGAGGAGCGCATCCGCGAAGCCTTGGCCACCATCCCCAAGGAAGGCGTCCGCGACCTGACCGTGGAACGCCTCCACGACATCGAGTGCGGCCGGCGGGATCTGTTTTTTTAGGG
>CAZIJE010000060.1:0-13976 GCA_964539435.1 uncultured Desulfovibrio sp. | reverse complement strand
GGGGGGGGGGGGGGGGGGGGGGCGGGGCCCCCGGGCGCGGGCCGGCCCCGCCCCCCCGCCCGCCGGCCGGGGCGGGCGGGGCCGCCGGGCGGCGGGCCGCGGGGGCGGGGGGGGGGACCCCCCCCCCCGGCCCCCCCGGTCGGGGGGGCGGTGTGTGCCCGGCTCAACCGCCCGCGGGTAACCCACGGCCCCCAAAACGAGCGTCTCCGGCAAATCGTGTCTCTGCCTCCGTCGAGGGGGTCCGGGGGGAATCATTCCCCCCGGCCGCCGGAGGCGTCTTCTCTTCTCTTCTCGTCTCTTCCCTTCTCTACTGCCCGCGCAGCGACTCGGCCACGTCCTTGGCGAATTTGGCCACGAGTCGGCTCTGGGCGGCGGCGAGGTCGGCGTAGCCCGGGCCGGCCGCGGCCTCGCGGTAGTCGGCGGTGCGCCAGGCCAGGGAATTGCCGTCCGCGTCGAGGACGGACCAGCTGGCCTTGAGCCAGGCTTCCTGGCCCAGGGAGCCGTCGAAGCTGGAGATCTGGATGGCGACCTGGCGGTCGGGGTGTCCGCCGGCGGGCCAGGGGTAGGTGACGAGGGGTTTGGCGCAGACGAGGCTGGCCAGGTTTTCGGTCAGGGTGCGCTGGAAGTTGTCGCGCAGCGGTTCGATCCACTGCTCGAAGTCGGCCAGGTGCATCTGGTTTTGGCCGATGCGGGTGACGACCTGGGAGCGGTCGAGGTAGGCCGGGAAGTCCACGGGCCCGATGCCGAGCGACAGGCACGGTCCGGCCGGGGCTTCGGCGGCCTTGGGCGCGGCGGCGTTTAGCGAATAGAAGTGGGTGGGCGCGGACTTGCCGCAGCCGGCCAAAAGCGGCAGCGCGCACAGCGCGCCGGCCAGCAGGGCCGTAAGGGGACGGGGAACGGTTTTCATCGGCGAGGGCCTCCCTTGCCCTGGATGAGCGCCTCGGGATGGCGCTCGAGGTAGCTGGACAGTTCGCGGATGGAGCGGGCGGCGTTGGCGATTTCGGCCAGCGCCCGGTTGAGGTCCGTGACGGTCGGGGAGTTGGAGCTGACGATCTTCTGGAAGTTGCCGATGGCCGTCCGGCCGTCCTTGAGGGTGACGTCGAAGGAGTCCAGGGCCGCCTTGGCCGAGGCGCTCAGGCCCTCGGTGCGGCGGTCGAGGTGCTTGGCCAAGTCGGAATAGTTCTGCACGGCCTCGTCGAGGTTCTGGGCCAGGGGCGCGACCTTGGTCTTGATTTCCCGCAGCAGGTCGTTGCCGGTGTTGAGGGCCGAGTCGATCTTGCCGGGCATGCTGGCCAGCTCCGGGGAGTTGACGAGCTTTTCGATGCCCGTGACCGCGCCGATGAGGCGGTCGACCAGTTCCTGGAGCGGCAGCTGCTTGATGGTCTCGGTCAGCTTCTCGAAGGTCGAGGGCACGGTCGGGATTTCCGGCAGGGTCGACTCGCCGACCAGGCGCACGGGCGTGTCCGGCATGAGGTCCAGGGACACGGCGAGCTGGCCGGTGACGAAGCTCTGGGTGACGAGCTGGGCGCGCAGCCCCTTGTTGATGAGCTGGGGCAGCAGGTCGTCGGCGCTTTCCTTGCGGGCCTGGAGCAGGGTTTCGCCCTTTTTGGCCTGCCTGTCCGAGGCCAGGGTGATCTTGCCGTCGAGGATTTCCACCACCACCGGGATGTAGAAGTGCAGGCGCGAGGCGTCGGCCTCGATGCTGATCTCCGTGACCGAGCCGATGGGCACGCCCCGGAAGACCACGGGCGCGCCGACCTCCAGGCCGCTGACGGAGTTGGGAAAGAACATGATACACTTGTATTTCTTGGTAAAAAACATGCCCGACCCCAGGGCCACGACGGCTCCCACGGCCAGGGCCAGGGCGCCGAGGACAAAGGCGCCGATCAGGGTTTTGTTGGCTTTGGCGCTCATGGCTGGTCCTTTGTTTCCGTGTCGGCTACGGCCGGCATGGCGGGCTATTCCTTGCCCCGGGTCAGGAAGTGGCGAAGGCCCTTGTCCGTGGAGCGGGCCAGCAGTTCGTTGGGATCGCCGCTGGCGCTCATGGTCCGGGTCTCGACGTTGAGAAAGACGGAGTTGTTGCCGATGGCGAAGATGCTGGCCAGCTCGTGGGTGACGACCACGAAGGTGGCTTTCAGACTGTCGCGCAGTTCGAGGATGAGCTCGTCGAGCAGGTGGGCGCTGATGGGGTCCAGGCCGGCGGACGGCTCGTCGAAAAAGAGGATGTCCGGGTCCAGGGCCATGGCCCGGGCCAGCCCGGCCCGCTTGGCCATGCCGCCGCTGATCTCCGAGGGATAGAAGTCCTCGAACCCGGCCAGGCCGACCAGGGCGAGCTTGAGGGAGGCCAGTTCCCGGATCTCCTTGGGCCTTAGCGACGTGTACTGGGACAGGGGCAGGGAAATGTTCTCGGCCAGGGTCATGGAGCTGAAAAGCGCGCCGCTCTGGTACAGGATGCCGGTGCGGCGCAGGATGGCGTTCATCCTGTCCGGCGGCTGGTCCCAGAGGCTGCCCTCGCGGTAGAGGACCTTGCCGGCGGCCGGCTCCTTGAGGCCGACCAGGACGCGCAGCAGGGTAGACTTGCCGCAGCCGCTGCCGCCCATGATGATGAAGATGTCGCCCTGATTGACCGTAAAATTGAGGTCCCGCATGATGACGAAGTCGCCGTAGGCCATGGTCAGGCCCTCCACGCGGATGGCGGGCGACGGGTGCTGGTCTGGGGGAGTTGCCGGGACGTCCACAGGGGCCTCACACGCCGAGGATGTTGCAGGCCACGGTGATGACGGCCGTGGCGATGATGATGGCCAAAATGCCCGTGACCACGGCCGAGGTGGCGGCCTGGCCCACGGCCAGGGCGCTCCTGCCGCACCGCATGCCCCGGTAGCAGCCGGCCATGGCCACCAGCACGCCGAACACGGTGCTGTGGACAAGCCCGATCCAGAAATTGGCCAGGGGCACGGACTGCCAGGTGTGGGTCAGGTACTGGACGGGATTGATGTTGAGCATGAACACGCCGACGATAAAGCCGCCGAGGATGCCCATCAGGTCCGCGTAGACGCACAACAGCGGCAGCATGAGGACCAGCGCGATCATGCGCGGCAGGACCAGGAACTGGGTCGGGGAAAAGCCGAAGGTCTTGAGGGCGTCGATCTCCTCGTTGACCTGCATGGTGCCGAGCTCGGCGGCGTAGGCCGCGCCCGTGCGGCCGGCCATGATGATGCCGGTCATGATCGCGCCCATGACCCGGACCATGGCGATGCCGACGATGGTGGAGACGTAGATCTGGGCCCCGAACTGCGACAGCTGGATCGCGCCCACAAAGGCCAGGATCAGCCCCACGAGCAGGCTGATGAGGGAGACGATGGGCAGGGCCTCGACCCCGGCCTGGTAGATGAGCTCCACCAGGTTGGACCGCTGGAAGACCGCCTTGCCCCGGGCCAGGGCCAGGCAGGCCAGGGTGACCTCGCCCACGAACTCCAGGAGATTGGCCGTTGCCTGGACCGCGCTGAGGCCGAGGTCGGCCAGGCGTTCCAGAAACGGGACCCGTTTGGTCTTGCGGGCCGCGCCCTGGCGCTCGGGCACCTTCTGGGCCAGATCGAGCAGGTCGGCCACGCCCTCGGGCAGGCCCGACAGGTCCACGGCCGCGCCGCGCTCCTTGGCCAGGGCCAGGATGGCCCGGCATTGGGCCAGGAAGCGGCTGTCCCAGCCGGTCACGGCCGCGGCGGCAAAGACGACCCGCCTGGGCGCGGGCGTGCGGCCCAGGGCCTCCTGGACCGGATCCAGGGGCGGGAACCGCCGGTCGAGACGCCAGACGCCGGCAAGGGTCAGGGTCAGTGTCCCGTCGGCCAGGCTGATGTCGCGGGTGGGATTGTCGGCCCGTGGCGCGGCGCCGGAGGAATGTGTCATGAAAAGGCGTGTCGCGGGATCGTGCGTTGTCCGATCCGGGGTAAATCGAATGGAAAGCCCGGCCTGTCAAGCGACAATGCCGTGGCCAGGGGAAAAGGCCGGCCCGGCCGCGACACGCCGGTGGCCTTTGCGCGCTACGGCCGGGCCGGGTACTGGCGCAGGCACTCCTGTTCGCACAGATCCCGGCCGCGAATGAGCATGTAGCCGCAGTTGCGCAGCTGGTAATCCTGGGCATAGAGCCCGTCGTACGCCTTGCCGCAGGCCTTGCGGCAGGAGGCGGCCGCATCGTATTTTTCCACGATCACGTCCTGAAAGACCCGGCAGATGTCCATGTCCGAATCGCAGGGATCGGGCCCGGGCGGGGTGATGCAGTTGCCGAAGAACATGGAGGGGGAAAAGGGCTTGGCCGGGGCGCAGCCGAAAAAGGCGGCGCACAGCGCGGCCACGGCCAGGAGGCGGATGACGAGGTGCGGCATGGGTTCCTCCGGCTGCGGGATGGGCGGGCTTGGGTGCGACCGGTATCATGTACCAGCAACCGGCCGCAAAAGGCCAGCCCCGGCGACGGCCCGGACCGGGGGTGGAAAAGATGGCCGGGAAAGAAGCTGTCGGAGCCGGAATCGATCCTGGGGACGCCGTTTCCGCGATCCGCTCGCCAGAAGGGACTCCGGCTCCGGACCCTGCTACCGTCTCCGGTACTGGCGATAGCATTCCTTTTCGCACAGGGCGGCGCCGTGGGTGATGATGTAGTCGCAGTTGCGCAGCGAGGCGTACTTCTGGGGGAGCCGGTAGCCGAGCTTTTTGCAGGCCTTGCGGCATGAGGCCAGGGACCCTTGGGGCTTGGTGAAGGCGTTCACGAAGCGCTGGCAGATTTCTTGCCTGGAATCGCACTGTTCCACATTGGACCCCGACGTGCAGTTGCCGAGGAACTGGGTGGTGCGGTCCACCCGGGATTGCGCGAAACCGTTGGACGAAATGCCAAGGACAGCCACGGCCAGAAGACAGGCGAAAACGCGGTGCATGGAATCCTCCCGTTGCGGTGGGTGCGGCGACAACAGATGGCCCAACATCGGTTTTCTACCACGCCGCAACCGGAACAATCCAGCACAATGGCGAATTCCACGAAATTTTATCGGCCGGTCAGCAGACGGAACAGGGCCGGACCGTACAGGATCTGCGCCATGGCCCCGAAGCACAAAAACGGGCCGAAGGGGATCGGCATGGACCGGTCCTTGCCCTTGCCCGTGAGATACAGCGGACTGGCCAGGAGCGCCGCGATACTCCCGAGGAGCACGGCGTAGGGCAGGCCCAGGATGCCGACGGCCCCGCCGATAGACAACATCAGCTTCACGTCGCCGCCGCCCAGGCCGTCCACGCCCTTGGCCAGGCGGTAGCCGGCGGCCAACAGCCAGAAGACTCCGAATCCCGCAACCGCGCCGAGACCGGCCGCCCACGGCCCCACGGCCGGATGGAGCGCGCCGATGCCGATGCCGAGGACCGCCGCCGGATAGGTCAGGTAGTTCGGCAGGAGATAGACCTGGAAGTCGATGCCCGAGGCCACGATGAAAAGGCCCCCCAGGGCCAGGTAGGCGACAAACCACCAGCTCGGCCCGAACTGCGCCGCCAGAAGCACGGCCCAGGCCGCCGAGGCCAGCTCGATCAGCGGATAGAGGAGCGAAATCCGCTTGCCGCACCCGGCGCAACGCCCCCGCAAGAGCAGGTAGCTCACCACCGGGATAAGCTCCCACCACGAAAGCCGCCGGCCGCACAGCGGACAGTGGGACGGCGGCCGCACAATGGACGTCTCCTCGACGCCGCGCGACACGCACACGGAATAGAAGCTGCCGAGCACGAGCCCCAGCACGGCGGCAACCATCGGAAAAAGATACGGGAACAGCGTCGGGAAGGTGTTTGGCGGCATCCGCCCTTTTGTCGCGCCGGCCGGGCCGCGTCAAGCGGCGGCGGGGCGAGGGGAGGAGAGAGGGAAGGATGCCTCCGGCGGCCGGGGGGGATCATCCCCCCCGGACCCCCTGGGCGGGAACGTTGTTTGTTAGGCGCCGGTGGGGGGCAGGCCGCACTTGTGCTTGTAGTCGATGGCCTTGCGGATGAAGATCGTGGACTCCGCGATGTTGGCGCACTGGTCGCAGACGCGCTTGAGGCTGTGGGCCACGAAGGACTGCTGGACCGCCCGCTCCACGGGCTTGGATTCGCGGATCATCTCGCTGGTGACGTCCCGGAAGATGCGGACGTTGAGGTCCAGGGCGGCGGCGTTTTGGTCGATGATGGCCAGGGCGGCCTGGTCGTCGAGGTCCATGTAGCAGCCGATGCAGTCGCGCAGCAGTTCCTGGGCCAGTTCGGCCAGGTGGCGCAGGTTGCTGTGGATCGGCTGCCGGGGTTCCTGGGTCATGACCAGGACCCGCTCGGCGATGTTGACGGCCTCGTCGCCCAGGCGCTCGATGTTGACCAGCATCCGCATGGACCCGACGATGAAGCGCAGGTCCTTGGCCACGGGGTGGTGCAGGGCCAGGATCTTGAGGCTCTCGGAATCCACCCGGCATTCGAAGTCGTTGATCTCGCGGTCGGCCTCGATGACCTCGCGGGCCTTGTCGGCGTTGTGTTCGAGCAGGCTGGCCACGGCCTTGCGCACGGCGTCCTGGGCCAGGTGCATCATCTGGAGGACATCCACCTTGAGTTTGTGGATGGCGGTGTCGAGAGGGGTTTCCACGTCGTGCTCCCGGGTTTGCCGCGGGCGTTGTGTCCGTGGCTCCATGACATTGACCCTTGTCACGAACCGTTTCGGGTTACGGACTGATGCCGGAACTGTGACAATTCGGGCAGGGGCTGTCAATTGCCGGCGGCCCGGCGCGGGAGGCGTCGAAACGGTTACGACAGGGTGTCGCGGTCGCGCACGCCGATGAGGTAGAGGATGCTGTCCAGGCCCAGGGTGGAGATGGACTGGCCGGCCCCTTTTTTCACCACGGGCTTGGCGTGGTAGGCGATGCCGAGGCCGGCGATGCCGAGCATGGGCAGGTCGTTGGCCCCGTCGCCCACGGCGATGACCTGTTGCAGGGACAGGCCTTCCTTTTCGGCGATCATGCGCAACAGTTCGGCCTTCTTGGCCGCGTCCACGATCTCGCCGACCACCTCGCCCGTCAGCCGGCCGTCCGCGATCTCCAGTTCGTTGGCGAAAACATAGTCGATGCCCAGGCGCTCCTTGAGCCGCAGGCCGAAATAGGTGAAGCCGCCGGAAATGATGGCGATCTTGTAGCCCAGGCACTTGAGGTTGGCGATGAGGCGCTGGGCCCCCTCGTTGAGCGGAATCCGTTCGGCCACGGTTTCGAGGTTTTCGGCCGACAGGCCGCGCAGCAGCCGCAGGCGACGGCGCAGGCTCTCCTTGAAGTCGATCTCCCCGCGCATGGCCATTTCGGTGATGGCCGAGACCCGGTCGCCCACGCCGGCGGTCTTGGCCAGCTCGTCGATGACTTCGGCGGCGATCAGGGTCGAGTCCATGTCAAAGGCCACCAGGCGGCGGTTGCGGCGGAAGGCGTTGTCCTCCTGGATGGCGATGTCCACGCCCATCTCGTGGGAGATGGTCAGGAATTCGCTTTTGAGCGTGGTCAGGTCGGCCGGGGTGCCGCGCACCGAGAACTCCACGCAGGCCATGCGCGGGGACGACGCCTCGTCCAGGGAGGCCCGGCCGGACAGGCGGGTGATGACGTCGATATTGAGGGCGTTTCGGGCGATGACGCCGGTGACGGCCGCGATGTGCTCGGCGTTCAGGCGTCTGGCCAGGAGCGTGACGATGCGGCGCTCCTTGCCCTGGGCGTCGACCCAGGAGGCGTAGCTGTCCGGTTCGACCGGGGTGAAGGTCAGGTTGACGCCGAGCTTGTGGGCGCAAAAAAGCAGATCCTTGAGAAAGGGCGTGGACTCGGCCGCGGTCGGGACCTTGACCAGGATGCCGAGCGACAGGGTGTCGTGGATGACGGACTGTCCGATGTCCAGGACGTCGGCCTTGTGCCTGGCCAGTTCGGCGGTGATGGCGGCGGTGAGGCCGGGCTTGTCGTCGCCGGAGACGCGGATGAGGATGATTTCGGGCTCGTGCATGGGGAGCCTATAGCGCCGGCCCGGGCAGGGGGCAAGATGGCGGGCGGGGCGGTCGGGTGGGGCCGGCCCCTTCCCCTTTGGGTCCGGCCGGGCTAGAAGCGGCCATGCGATGGTTTCTTTCCTGGCGCGCCGTCCGTGGAGCGGCCGCGCTCCTGGCGCTTCTGGCGCTTCTTTGCCTGTGGCCGGCGGCCGGCCTGGCGGGCGCGCCCGAGCTGGGCCGCTACGTCAACGCCCGGTACGGCTACGCCATCGACTATCCCCTGGCCTTCACGCCCCGGGGCGAGTCCGCCAACGGCGACGGCCAGGTCTTTGCCTCTCCGGACGGGCGCGGGGAGATGCGGGTCTTCGCCTCCCGCAACGCGCCCCGCCGGACGCTTCAGGACCGTTACCGGGAAAGCCTGGCGGCTCTGGGGACGCGGCCGCTTTTTACCCTGCTCCGCGACGACTGGTTTGTGGTGTCCGGCATCGCGGGCGGCAAGGTAGTCTACGAAAAGACGCTTTTTCGCCGGGACGCCTTTTTCACCGTTGCCTTCGCCTACGATCCGGCCGCCAGGGCGGCGTTCGAGGCCGTCGTCGGTCGGGTCGTCCGGTCGTTGGAGGTGAAGTGACGGCCGGCGCCTGTCGTTTTTCGGAGGCTGTCTGATGGTCTTGGCCACGAACCGGCCGGAGCGCGGCCTCTGGATAGCGGCCGTGGGCTGCTGGCTCCTGCAACTGGTCCTGGCCGTGGGCTTTGGCGCGGCCCGCCAGGGGCTCCTGGTCCCGCTGGTCGGGAACCCGGTCGCCAGGGCGGGCGGCACGGTGGCCCTGTGCCTGGGCATCGCCTGGCTGGCCGGCCGGTTCGTCCGGCGACGGTCCCTGGCGTCCGGGCGGCGGTGGGCCGTGGGCGGGCTGTGGTGCGTCCTGACCCTGGCCTTCGAGTTCCTGGCCGGCCACTTCCTGTTTCGCGCCTCCTGGGAGATGCTCCTGGCCGACTGGAACCTGATGGCCGGGCATCTGTGGCCCCTGGTTCCGGCCACGACCCTGCTTGCGCCGGTCCTGGCCGGCGGGCGGCGCTGACGCGTCTTCTGTATCTCGCGGATTTTGCTTTTCCCCTGGTCCTGTTTCGGCTATCCTGAAAAGAGACGGCATCGCCTGGCGCGAGCGCCGTGTCATTTTTTCGTTGCACCGGGGCCGGGCCGCCGCCGCGCGTCCCGTCCGCCCCCCCAACCGCAGCCTGGAGGAACAGTGGCCAAAAACGCCTACACATTTGCCAAGCGCGCCAAGGAATTGGCCAAGAAGAAAAAGAAGGAAGAAAAGAGCCAGCGCAAGTCCGAGCGCCCGGACGCCGAGGACGGTCCCTACTTCGACGAGGCCACGGGCGAGATCGTCTACCCCGAGCCGAAACCGGCGGCGGACGACGACGCCGAGTCGGCCGAAGACGGCGAACCGGCGGAGAAACCCGCCCCCTAAGTCCGCCTCCGTTCCGCCCCCTTCCGGACACGCCGCCCCGGCAGCGTATCTGCCCTCACGTTTCGCAGGTTTTAAAAGCGCGACCCACGCCGCCCCGTCGCCCGCCCGTCAGGCGACGGCGGCGTCGCGTCCGCCCGGCCAGCCGAGGCCCGGTCGCGGAGGCCGCCCGCGCCGCCACGGCCGACAGCCTCCGTTTCCGATAGCGACCCCGCACGCCGCCGGCTGCGGCCTCAGGACTGGTCGCCGAGCAGCGGCAGCCGGCGCAGCCGTTTGCCCGTGGCCGCGAACAGGGCATTGGCCACGGCCGGGGCCACGGGCGGCACGCCGGGCTCACCCACGCCCGTGGGCGGGGCGTCCGAGGGCATGATGACCACGTCCACGCGCGGCATCCGGTCGAAGCGCAGGACCGGATAGTGGTTGAAGTTCTCCGGCTGCGCGCCCCCGTTTTCAAGGACCAGCGCCTCTTCCAGGACCGTGGACAGGCCAAGGGCGATGCCGCCCTCCATCTGGGAGGCCACGATGTCCGGGTTCACCACCACCCCGCAGTCCACGGCGCAGGTCACGCGCGTGACGGAAAACGTCCCGTCGTCCGCCGTGGCCACCTCGGCCACCTGGGCCACGTAGGTGTCGAAGGACCGGTGCACGGCCAGGCCTCGGCCGTGGCCCTCGGGCAGCGGCGCGCCCCAGCCCCCGGCCTTGGCCGCGGCCATAAGGACCGCCAGGCGTCTCGGGTCGTCGGCCAGGAGCTCCCGGCGGTAGTCCAGGGGATCGCGGCCGGCGGCGTGGGCCGCCTCGTCCAGGAAGCTCTCCACGGCAAAGGCGGTATGGGTGTGCCCCACCGACCGCCACCACAGGACCGGCACGGCCACCTGGGTCGTGTGGAGCTCCACGGCCAGGTTGGGGACGGCGTAGGGCATGTCCGAGACGCCCTCCACCGAGGTCACGTCCACCCCGTCCTTGATCAGGGCTCCTTCGAAGGGCGTGTTCACGTTGATGGACTGGCCGACGATCCGGTGCTTCCAGGCCGTGAGCCGGCCGGCCGCGTCCAGGCCGGCCTCGACCTTGTGGAGCATAAACGGCCGGTAGCGGCCGCCGCGCAGGTCGTCGCCCCGGTCCCAGACCAGGTGGACGGGAACCTTTTTGCCGAGCGCCTTGGCCACGTGCACGGCCTCGACCACGTAGTCCGAGCCCGGGGTGGCCCGGCGGCCGAAGCTCCCGCCGGAGTAGAGGGTATGGATGGTCACGGCCCGCTTGTCCTCGATGCCGGCCGCGGCCGCGGCGTTGGCCTGGTCCACGGTCTGGAATTGGTCGCCGGCGTAGATTTCGAGGCCTTCGTCGGTGAACCGGGCCACGCAGTTGAGCGGCTCCAGCGGCGCATGGGCCAGGTAGGGGGCTTCGTACACGGCCGCAAGCCTTGTCCTGGCTCCGGACAGGCCGGCCTCGGCGTCGCCGTCGCGGCGCACGGCGTGGCCCGGCGTATCGAGCAGGGCCAGGTATTCCCGGCGCAGTTCCGGGGTGCCCCGGGTTTCGGCCCCGACTTCCTCCCACTGGACCGCGAGGGCGGCCCGGCCCTCTAAGGCGGCCCAGGTGTTTTCCGCCACCACGGCCACGCCGGACGGAATCGCCACCACGTCCGTGACGCCCGGGACGGCCAGGGCCGGGGCCGGATCGAAGGAGGCCACCTTGCCGCCGAAACGCGGCGGCCGGGCCACCACGGCCGTGCGCATGCCGGGCAGGCGGACGTCCAGGGCGAACCGGGCCGCGCCCGACACCTTGTCCGCGATGTCGAGCCGTGGCAACGAGGAGCCGATCAGCCGGAACTCCTTGGCCGGAACCAGGGGCGGGTCGGCCGGGGCCGGGACCTTTGCCGCCAGGGCGGCCAGTTCCCCGAAATGGGCCTGCCGGCCCGTGGCCTCGTGGCGCACGACGCCGCCTTCCACCCGCAGTTCCCCGGCCGGCGCGCCCAGGTGGGCGGCGGCGGCTTCAAGCAGCATGGCCTTGGCTCCGGCCCCGGCCTGGCGGTACTGGGTGAAGGAGTTGGCCATGGCCGTGCTGCCGCCCGTGCCCTGCGCCGGGCCCCACCGCAGGTTGTTGTTGCGCTTGTCGGCCGGCGCGCCCACGGCCCGCATCCGGCTCCAGTCGGCCCCCATCTCCTCGGCCACCAAGGTGGCCAGGCCCGTGTGCACGCCCTGGCCGGTCTCCAGGTGCTTGGACAGGACCGTGACCGTGCCGGCCGTGTCCACGGACACAAAGGGATTGAGGGCAAAGGTTTCGGCCGGGGAGTCGGGCTCGGCCGCCGGAGGCAGGGGCGGGGGGGCCGGCTCCCTGCCGGCCTTGATGGCCGCCGCCCGCAGGATGGCCTTCTTGATCCGCTGATAGGTGCCGCAGCGGCAGATGTGGCGCTTCATGGCCTTGGCGATGTCCGCCTCGGACGGTTCCGGGATCTCGTCGAGCAGGGCCACGGCCCGCAGGATCTGTCCGGGCTGGCAGTAGCCGCACTGGGGCGTCTGCTCCTCCCGCCAGGCCGCCTTGACCGGGTGGTCCTCGGGCACCCCTTCGATGGTGACAATGGAGGTTCCGGCCGCGGCCCGGGCCTTGAGCCCGCAGGAGGGCCTGGGCTGGCCGTCCACGAGCACGGTGCAGCCCCAGCACTGGCCGATGCCGCACCCGAACTTCGGTCCGGTGATGGAAAGCAGGTCGCGCAGGACCCACAGCATGGGCATGTCGTCCGGGACATCCAGTTCATGGGCGCGGCCGTTGACGGTGAATGCGATCATGGCGACCCTCCTTAAACGGGAATATCCCGCAGTATCCCACCTAGAAGGTCCCGGGACCGGGGTCAAGCGCCATGACGCGGGCGCGGCGGCGCGTGCCGAGGGATGGCAGGGCCGAGGCCGAAGGAAGCAGAGGGGATTGCTAAGGGCGGAAGCCCTTGGCCGCCGGAGCTAAACCGCAGTCCTAGGGCAGGAGGAAGGACGGGGTTTTCTGGCGGAAGGTGCGAAAATCCTGCCGGCCCTGGATCTGGGTCAGGCAGTCGTTGTTGTCGCGGTTATAGAGCCGCTCCAGCTCGCCCGTGGCCACGGGCGCGCACCCGACGGCGAACAAGGCGGCCAGGGCAGCGGGGAAAAGGATCAAAACTCGGGGCATGGCCGGGTCTCCTTTGGGGGCCGATTTTTCCGGCCCACGGCCCATCTTGCAGCTTCCGTGCCCGCTTCCCGGCCAGGGCCGCCGGATTGCCCCTGCCCCGGCTTTGCCGTACAGTCCGCGCCTCACCGCCAACAGGGAGTGATACGCCATGTCCGACGCGCCTTTCGCGGAGCTCAAACTCTTCATCACCGGCCCCACCTACATCCGGCCCGAAGTGCGCGCGGCCGGGGCCTGGCCGGAATTCGGCCACCGCGACGCAGAGAACGCCAAGCGGTTCGAGCCCATTTTCAACAACCTAGCCGCCATCGCCGCCCTGCCCGAGGGCTATCGGACCATCCTCTTCCTGGGTTCCGGGTCCACGGCCATGGAGGCGGCCATCCGGTCCCTGGTCGGGGCGGACGAGACCGTGCTCCACGTCTCGGTCGGGGCCTTCGGCGACCTGTGGCACAAGATTTCCCTGGAAAACGGCAAGAAGGCGGCGCTCCTGTCCTTCGCCCCGGGCCAGGCCCCGGACGTGGCGGCCCTGGAAACGGCCATGGCCGAGCACAAGCCGGCCGTGGTGGCCATCACCCACAACGAGACGTCCACGGGCGTCGTGGCCGACGTGGTCGCCCTGTGCAACGTGATCAAAGCCCATGGCGCCCTGGCCCTGGTGGACGGGGTCAGCATCTTCGGCGGGGCCCCGAGCCGCATCGCCGAAAGCGGCTGCGACATGTACTGCACCGCCACCCAGAAGTCCCTGGGGCTCCACGCCGGCTTCGGCATCGGGTTCGTGAGCCCGGCGGCCATGGACAAGGCCAAGCACGTGACCGCCCGGGGCCACGCCACGGACATCCTGGCGCACCTCGGCCGGGCGGCCAAGCATCAGACCCAGTCCACGCCCAACGGCGCGCTCGGCAACCAGATGTTTCTGCAACTCGAGTACATCGTCAAAACCGAAGGCATCAAGGCCCGGTTCGCCCGTCACGAGGCCATGCGCGAGACCGCCGTCGCCTTCGTGGAGTCGCTGCCCGGCTTCGACCTCTTCGCCCCGGCCGGGTTCCGCTCGCCCACCGTGACCACGGTCGTGGTCCCCGAAGGCATGGCCTTTGCCGACCTCAAGGCCGTGAAGGAAGCCATGCGGCAGCGCGGCTACCTGTTCGACCCGGGCTACGCGCCGCTCAACGAATCCCTGGAGGCGGCCGGCCGGCGGCCGATCTTCCGCATCGGCCACATGGGCGACATCACGCCGGTCATGCTCGAAGAGTACCTCGGCGCGTTGGGTGAGGTCCTGATCCGCTAGAAGATAAAGATGCCTCCGGCGGGGGGGGGGGGGGGGGGGGCGCGCCGCCCCCCCCCCGCCCCCCCCCCCCCCCCCCCCCCCCCCCCCCCCCCCC
>CAZIJE010000059.1:4178-21739 GCA_964539435.1 uncultured Desulfovibrio sp. | reverse complement strand
GAACCCCTTGTTCCAAAAAGGGGTTCCCTCCCCCGGTCTTCCTCAGCACGCCATGACGCGACTGCGATCCGAAGACGATTTCCTGGCCCTGATCGACCAACACTTTCCGCGCGCCGGGGAAGGCATCGTGCTGCCGCGCGGCGACGACGCGGCTGTCCTGGCCTGTCCGGGCAAGGTCTGCCTGACGACGGACCTGTTTCTGGAGGACGTCCACTTCCGGCGGTCCTATTTTTCACCCGAGGACGTGGGGCACAAGGCCCTGGCCGTCAACGTGAGCGACGTGGCCGCCATGGGCTGCCGGCCGACGGGCTTCGTCCTGGGGCTTATCAGCCCGGAGGAGGCCGACCGGGAGTATTGGCACGGGGCGCTTGCCGGCATGGCCGCCCTGGCCCGGCGATACGACCTGCCCCTGGCCGGCGGGGACCTCAGCCGGGGCGGGAAGGTCGGCCTGTCGATCACCGTATGGGGCGCGCCAGGGGCTTCGGGCCGGTTCCTGGGCCGGGGCGCGGCCGCGCCCGGGGATGTGCTTTTCATTGTCGGCGACATCGGCCTGGCCCGGGTGGGGCTGGCGGTGCTGGAAAAGGACGGTCCCGACGCGGCCGCCCGGTTCCCGGCCGCCGTGGCCGCCCACCTGCGTCCCGAGCCCCAGGTGGAGGCCGGGCTGGTTCTGGCCGGCCTGCCCCTGGTCGCGGCCTGCATGGACGTGTCCGACGGCCTGGCCCGGGACCTGCCGCGCCTGCTGCCGCCCGGGCTCGGAGCGGACCTCTTTCTGCCGCCGGCCCTGCTCCACCCCGAAGTCACGGCCCATGCCGCCGGCCACGGCCGCAAGCCCGAGAAGGAGGCCGTGTTCGGCGGCGAGGATTACGCGCTGGTGGCGGCCGTGTCCCCGGCCGGCTGGGCCGAGGTCAGGGCCGCCCTGCCCGGGGCCAAGGCCATCGGCATGGTGGCCAGGACCGCGGCCTACACCCTCAACGGCGCGCCGTTTGACCCCCAGGGTTTCGACCACTTCGGGTAGTGCATGGGGCTGTTGTTTTTCGGCGCGGTCTGCATCAGTTTCTCCGCCATCTTCGTCAAGCTGGCCGGGGTCGCGCCCTCGGTCTCGGCCTTTTACCGGCTTTTCATCGGCGGCCTGACCCTTTTCGCCATGCTGGCCGCCACCGGCCGCCTGGCCGCCGCCCGCCGGGCCGTGGCCTGGCCGGCCCTGGGCTGCGCGGTCTTTTTCGTGTGCGACCTCCTGTGCTGGCACGCCAGCATCAACTACGTGGGGCCGGGCCTGGCCACCCTGGTCGGCAACTTCCAGGTCTTTCTCATCGCCGCCGTGGCCATCGCGGCCTCGCGCCGGTTTCCCAGGCCCGCCTTCCTGGCCGCCATGGGCATGGCCCTTTTTGGCCTGTACCTCGTCGTCGGCCGGGGCTTTTCCTCCCAGACGCCGGAATTCCGCCTGGGCGTCGCCTACGGCCTGGCCACGGCCGTGTTCTACGCCCTGTTCATCCTGACCCTCAAAAAAGCGGTCACGGACCAGGGCCGGGCCGGCCCCATGGCGGCCATGGCCGTGCTGTCCCTGTCGGGCGCGGCCCTGCTCGTCCCGGTGGTGGTCCTGGCGGGAGCGTCTTTTTCCCTGCCCACCAGCCGGATGGTCTGGTCCCTCGTCGGCCTCGGGGTGGTGGGCCAGGCGGTCGGCTGGCTGGCCATCTCCGTCGGCCTGTCCCGGGTGCGGCCGTCCCTGGCCGGACTGATCCTCCTGCTCCAGCCGACCCTGTCCTACCTCTGGGACGTGCTTTTGTTCGACAAGTCGACCGGGCCGGTGGAACTGTGCGGCGTGGCCCTGGCCCTTGGCGGCATCTACCTGGGCTCGGTCCGCTCCGGCCCGGGCGCAACCTGAAGGAGGCATCCCATGGACCTGACGCTTCGCGTCCTCGGCCTTGTCCGCTCTCCCCTGGACGATCCGGCCACGGCCCCGCGCTTCGAAACCGACAACGCCCCTCCCGCCGACCTGGTCATGGACCCGGCCTTTCGCACGGCGGCCAAGTCCCTGGAACCCGGCCAGACCGTCCTGGTCTTCACCTGGTTCCACCTGGCCGACCGGACCTGCCAGGAGGTTCATCCCCGCCACGACCCGAGCCGGCCGCTGACCGGCGTCTTCGACACCCGCTCCCCGGACCGGCCCAACCCCATCGGCCTGCACCAGGTCCGCATCACGGCCATCGAGGGCGACGTCATCACCGTGGACGGCCTGGAGGCGGTCAACGGCACGCCGGTCATCGACATCAAGCCCCTGGCCGACCGCGCGCCCAAAGCCTGACCTGCGGCCGTCGCCGAGCCGCCGTCATTCTCCGACTTTTTGCCGCCCAAGGCTTGCCTTGGAGCGGACAATTGCTTTAGCTATCGGACAATCGTCCACCCATCCCACCAAAGGAGCCTCTGCATGTCCAACAAGGAACACGTCAAGAAGGTCAATGCCGTCGTCTGCGCCTACTTCGCCCACACCGGCTACCTGACGCGGGAAGAGGCCAAGGAACTGTGCGGCCTGGATGAGACCCTGTTCGAGGAGGCCTACCGCAAGGCCGGCAACATCTTCGGCAAGATCGGCGCGGAACCGGACAAGGGCGTGAGCAAGCTTTTCGCCCACATGTCCCAGGAAGTGGACGAATACATGAAACATATCAGCGGGTACGGCATCGCCTGAGCCCCCGCCGCGTCCCCGGCCCGGGGCTTTTCCGGACCGGGGACGCCCCATACGCCATGCCGCATCCCACCCCCGCCCCGCCGTCCCCAAAGCCGGGCCTGCTCGCCGCCCTGGGCACGGCCTTCGGCACCGGCCGTCTCCCCAAGGATGGCCCCCTGCCGGCCTGGCTCGGCCCGCCCTTCGCCATTGTCCACGCCTTCCTGAACGCCAACGGCCTGCTCCAGGCCTCGGCCCTGTCCTACACCACGGTCCTGTCCATCGTGCCCTTCCTGGCCGTGGCCTTTTCCGTGGCCAAGGGCCTGGGGCTCTACAACTCGCCCCAGGTGCGCGGGGTGCTCCTGCGTCTGTTTGCCGGCCGGGAAGAGGTGGCGGACCAGATCCTGGTCTACATCCAGAACACCAACCTGCAGACCCTGGGAACGGTGGGCACCCTCTTTTTGCTGGTCACGGCCGTGTCCCTGCTGTTCACCATCGAGGTGGCGGTCAACGCCGCCTGGGGCCTGGACCCCAAACGCAACGTCTGGAGCCGGTTCACCAACTATTTCGTCTTCATCGTCCTGTGCCCGCCCCTGGTCTTCGCGGCCATCAGTCTCATGGCCTCGCTGCAGAACCTGGACGTCATGCACAGGCTCCTGGAAATTTCCTTCATTTCCGTGGCCGGCAAGATCGTTTTCGCGGTGACGCCCATCGTGATCATCTGGGTCGTGTTCTACCTGCTCTACCAGTTCCTGCCCAACACCCGCGTCCGGCCCGTCTCCGCCCTGACCGGGGCGCTTGTCGCCGGATCGCTGTGGCAGCTCGTGCAGTGGGCCTACCTCACCTTCCAGTTCGGCTCGGCCAGCTACAACGCCATCTACGGCAGCTTCGCCCAGATCCCCATTCTTTTGGTCTGGCTCTACGTCAGCTGGGCCGTGGTGCTGCTCGGCGCGCAGATCAGCCACACCCACCAGTGCTATGGCCAGTTCCTGCGCGAGGACCGGGCCAAGGGCCTGACCCAGACCCACCGCCACGGCCTGGCCCTGTTCCTGACGCTCCTGGCCGCCCGGGCGGCCGGCCAGCGCCGCCTGCCCCCGCCGGTCCCCCGCTTGGCCGGGCTGCTCGGCCTGCCTGAACCCGTGGTGGCCGCCATGTGGGAAGACCTGGCCCTGGCCGGGCTGGTGGTCGAGGCCGCCTCTCCGGACGGCCGGACCTTCGCCCCCCTGCCCCGGCCCGAGGACGTGACCGTGGCCGACGTGGCCCGGGCCCTGGACAGCCCGCACCAGGCAACGCCCCCGCCCGCACCGGACGAGACCGCCGCGCTCCTGACCGGCCTGTTCGAGACCGCCGCGGCGGACGACCGCAAGGAAACCCTGGCCGGCCTGCTGCGGCGGTTCGGCCCGGATCTGGACGCCGTCCTTTCCAAGTCGGCCTGATTCCGGCCTTTTCTTTCCCCCCGCTTTCCGCTACACCCTGCCCGTTTGTCGCGTGCGTCAAAGGAGCGGTCCATGCCCTCTCTCGGCTTTTTGCTGGCCTACCTCGCCTTCGGCGCCGTCGCCGGCATCATCGCCGGCCTGCTCGGCGTCGGCGGCGGCATCGTCGTGGTCCCGGCCCTGGTCTGGTTCTTCACGGCCCAGGGGTTTTCCCCGGAACTGATCATGCAAATGGCCCTGGGCACGTCGCTGGCGGCCATCGCCTTCACCTCGGTTTCGAGCTTCCGGGCCCACCACCGCCGGGGCGCGGTGCTGTGGCCCATCGTGCGCCAGATCACCCCTGGCATCCTTGTCGGCACCTTCGCCGGCACCTGCGTGGCCGCCCGGCTCTCTTCCGGTTTTCTCAAGGGCTTTTTCGTCTGCTTCCTCTATTACGTCTCCGTCCAGATGCTCCTAAACATCAAGCCCAAGCCCACCCGCCAGATTCCGGGCCGCGCCGGCATTTTCGGTGTGGGCCTGGTTATCGGCGTGGTTTCGAGCCTGGTCGGCATCGGCGGGGGCACCATGTCCGTGCCGTTTCTGGTCTGGTGCAACGTGCCCATCCACATCGCGGTCGGCACCTCGGCGGCCATCGGCTTTCCCATCGCCGTGGCCGGAACCATCGGCTACATCATAAACGGCCTGGGCGCGGCCAACCTGCCGCCCCTGTCCCTGGGCTACATTTCCATCCCCGCCCTGGTCGGCGTGGCCGCGGTCAGCATCCTGACCGCGCCCTACGGCGCGCGCCTGGCGCACAGGCTGCCCGTGACCACGCTCAAGCGCTTTTTCGCGGTGTTCCTGCTGGCCATGGCCACGCGCATGCTCTGGAGCCTGTTCTAACCCGGAAAGGAGACCGCCATGGCCCAAAGCCTGCTCGGACTGGCCGTGCTTTTGGCCGTGGCCGCGATCGTCAGCGAACGCCGGGGGCTGATCCCCTGGCGCATGGTTTGCGGCGGTCTGGGCCTCCAGGTGGCCATCGCCGCCTTCATGCTCAAGGCCCCGTTTCTGCGCGGCCTCTTTCTGGGCCTAAACGCCCTGGTGGACGCCATGGACACGGCCACCCGGGCCGGCACGGCCTTCGTCTTCGGCTATGTGGGCGGCGGGCCGGCCCCGTTTCCCGTGGTCGACCCGGGATCGAGCTTCATCCTCGGGTTCCAGGCCCTGCCCCTGGTCATCGTCATCGCGGCCCTGACCGCGCTCCTGTACTACTGGAACGTCCTGCCCCGGGTGGTCCGGGGCTTTTCCCGGGTCCTGGAAAAGACCATGGGCATCGGCGGCGTGCTCGGGGTGGGGGCCGGAGGCTGCATCTTTCTCGGCATGGTCGAGTCGCCGCTGCTCATCCGCCCCTACATGGAGCGCATGACCCGAAGCGAACTGTTCGCCATGATGGCCACGGGCATGTCCTGCATCGCCGGCACCATGCTCATGCTCTACGCCACGGTCCTGTCGCCGGTGGTCCCGGACGCCGTGGGCCACATCCTCACGGCCTCGGTCATCCACGCCCCGGCCGCGCTCCTGATTGCCGCCCTCATGATCCCGGAGACGGGCGAGCCGACGCTTGGCCGGGTGCTGCCCAAATCCCCGGCCTCCGGGGCCATGGATGCCGTGGTCTCGGGCACGGCCGACGGCCTGAAACTCTTCTGGAGCATTGTGGCCACGCTGTTGGTCTTCGTGGCCCTGGTGAAGCTGGCCAACATCCTGCTCGGCGCGCTCCCGGCCGTGGCCGGCGCGCCCCTGACCCTGGAGCGGATGCTCGGCGCGGCCATGGCCCCGGCGGCCTGGCTCCTGGGCATCCCCTGGTCCGAGGCGGTCACGGCCGGGAGCCTGCTGGGCACCAAGATCGTGCTCAACGAATTCATCGCCTTCATCGACATGGCGGGACTCCCGGCTGACGCCCTGTCCCCCCACTCCAGGCTCATCCTCACCTACGCCATGTGCAGCTTCGCCAACCTCGGCAGCGTCGGCATCCTGCTGGCCGGCATGGGGTCCCTGTGCCCGGAGCGCAAGGCCGAGATCACGGCCCTCGGCGGCCGGGCCCTCCTGGCCGGGGTCATGGCCTCGCTCATGACCGGCGCGGTGGTCGGTGCGCTGACGTCGTTCTGATTACAAACGGGGCGCCGCCCCGGACCCCGCCGGGGGGAATGATTCCCCCCGGTCCCCCCCGACTTGTTGGGGACGGGAATGGTCCCGCATGGCGGCTACCGACATCCCTTGCCGTACCCCGGGCCCACGGGGCCTGTCCCTGCCGTCAGAGGAGCAGCATGGACAGGCCGGCCCCGGCCAGCACGATCACCGGCACGGGCACGCGGCCGCCAAGCGCGGCCAGGGACAGAACCAGGAGCGTCCCCTCGGGCCAGTGCCAGGGCACGGCCCGGGCCAGGGTGACGGACACGGCCACGATCATGCCGCCCAGGGTGGCCAGGACCCCGGACAGGGCCTTTCTGGCCGGCCGCGAGGCCATGATGGCGTCGCGGTACTGGGCGGCTCCCAGAACGATGATGAACGAGGCCGCGAAAATGGAGATCGAGGCCACCACCGCCCCGGCTGCGCCCCTGACCCAGTAGCCGACAAAGGCCGAGGCCAGCATGGTCGGCCCGGGCGTCACCTGGGCCAGGGCCATGCCGTCGAGAAAGGTGTGCTCGTCCATCCAGCCGTGGGCCACCACCTCCCGGAACATGACCGGAATGACCCCAAACCCGCCGAAGGCCAGCATGTCCACCTTGACCATGCTGACGGCCAGATCGAAGAGTTGCCTGTCAATGAAAAACATCCCGGCCAACAGCAGCAGGTCCGCCACGGTCAGGGCCAGGGCCAGGCGCATGGTGCGCGGGGCCGGCCCGGCCTGGCCCGGCGGCAGGCCCGGTCCGGGGTCGAGAAACAGCACGCCGCACAGGGCCGCGCCCAGGATGATGGGCACCACCCCGGCGCCGCCCAAAAAAAGCCCGGCCGCGCCGGCGGTCACGGCCATGTGCCGCCGGGTCGGGGCGTAGCGCTTGATGAAATCCAGGCAGGCCATGAGGCAGATGGCCAGCACCACCACCTTGAGCCCGGCAAAGACGGCCACGGCCAGGGGCAGGGACCGGGTGTCGGCGTAAAAAAGTGTCAGCAGGGAAATGAGCGCGAAGGCGGGCACGGAAAAACCGGCATAGGCGGCCAGGGCTCCGGGCAGTCCGGCCAGCTTGAGCCCCACCCAGGCCGAGAGCTGCATGAGTGTGCCGCCGGGCAGGGTCTGGCAGAGGCCGAGCCCGAGCCGGAACTCCTCCCGGTCGAGCCAGCCCCGGCGGGCCACCACCCGCTCGCGCAGGACCGGCATCATGGCCGGACCGCCGTAGGCCGTGAACCCCACCACCAGGAAGTTCCAGAAGATGGACAGGAGCCCGGCCCGGGGCGACGGGGCCGGCCCGGCCGCCGCGTCAGTCGTTGGACGCGACATGGAGTCCCACCAGCCGGGCCATGAAAAAGACGAGGTAGAACTGGCCCGCGATCCCTTCGAGCATGGCCAGGGTCTGGGCCACCGGGGCCAGGGGCACGATGTCGCCGTAACCGGTGGTCAGAAGCGTGATGTAGCTGAAAAAAAAGAGCAGCCTGTCCACTTCCCGGGCCGGAAGATCGGCGCCGTGCAGGGTGAAGGTGAAGGCGTTCGGCACGAGTCCCTGGACCAGATCGTACAGGGAATACCACATGGCCCCCATGAACAGGTAGACGCACAGCCCGCCAAGGACCGTGTCCAGGTCCACCCGCCGCTGGGAGGCCAGGTACCGGATCACCTCGACGATGGTCAAAAAGATCACGATAACGCCGAGGATGTCGGAGGCGGGGGCGGCGGCCGGCCAGCCGAGCAGGTACTTGACCACCACGGCCAGGCCGCACAGCGCGGTCAGGCAAACGATCACGACATAGAGCCGGCTCTGGCGCATGCCCGCCAGGGCGGCGAAGAGGATGACCAGAAAGAGCAGGTCCTGGACGATGACGGCCGGGTCGGCCCTGAGAAAGGGCGCGGCCACGAGCTGCACGACCAAAGCGGCGAGCAGGAAATGGTAGCGCCGGCGCGCGGGCGCTGACGCTCCGGCGGCCGGCGGCGCGGATGTGGCCATGGCTCCCTCCATGGCCAGGGGCTACGCCATCCGCCAGCCGGCAGCAAGGGGAAGGGAAAACGGGGCGCTGCCCAGGGCCCCGCCGGGGGGGATGATTACCCCCCGGCCCCCCCCGCCAGGGGGTGCGGGGGCGTTAAAATCCCCCCGCCCCCTCGGGCGGGGGGGCGCGCCGGGCGGGGGGTGGGGTCTCGTCCCCCGGGCGCCGCCGGCGGGGGGGGGCGCGCGGTCCCCACCCCCCCCCCCCCCCGCCGGAGGCATCCGTCTCTCCCCCCCCCCGGCCGCGCCAGCTACAGCAAGGCCGCGCCGGACAGGAGCATGACGAAGCGCTTGTACAGGTCGAGGTCGAAGGAGCCGGCCATCTCGTGGCGCATGATGCGCAGGGCCTCGAAGGGCCGCACCGCGTCGGCGTAGACCCGCTTGGAGGTCAGGGCGTCGTAGACGTCGGCCAGGGACACGGCCCTGGCGTGCAGGGGAATGTCCGGGCCGTCGAGGCCGCGCGGATAGCCCGTGCCGTCGAGCTTCTCGTGGTGCATGAGGATGCACTCCTCGGCCAGCCGGGACAGGGACAGGTTGCGGCACAGTCGCGCCCCCCGCGTCGGGTGTTCCTGGACGGCCAGGAACTCCTCGGCCGTCAGGCGGCCCGGCTTTTTGAGGATGCCGGCGTCCACCTGCTCCTTGCCGCTGTCGTGGAGCAGGGCCCCGACCCCGGCCTGGACGATGGCCGGCGAGGACAGGCCCAGGGATTTGAGGAGAAAGACGGTGTAGACGAAGACGTGGACGCCGTGGCTGTAGACCTCGTAGTCGTGGGCCATGAGCGCCCCCATCCGGGCCAGGCCCGCCTCGGTGCACAGAAACGCCACCGAGTCCCTGGCGTAGGCCACGAACAGCCGGCCGTGGGTGTCGGACAGGCCCTGGGGGAGTTTGTCCCGGATCAGGTCCCGCACGATATCGCAGCAGTTGTGGTAAAAGGCGGCCGCCTTTTCCGACGCCGGCAGCTCGTGGCCGAGGAGCGCCCCGGGCAGGTGGCGGCGCATGTAGCGCCGGTACCGGTCCCGCTCCTCCCGGTGGATGTAGACGACCCGCACGCCGTAGTCCTCGAGCAGGCCGCGCCGGTCCGGGGTCAGGATTTCGCCGCTGCGGGAAAACAGGGTGTGGTGGTCGCCGTGGCGCAAAAAGATTTCAAAATCCCCGGGCGCGTGCGAAAAGAGATGCCCCACCGGAATGGGGTGGTAGTCGCTGGACGGATCGCGGGCCGGAGGGGGAGGAAGTGTCATGCGCCGTTTGATTTTGTTACAATTTCGCGCTCCACCTGTCCGGCCGTGTCCGGCCGTGGACCTCGAAGGGAGTGGATTTCCGGCCGCCTGGGGCATTTCCTGGTCCGCCGGTCGGCTTTGTCGCAACGGTTAGCAAAAGCCGGGCCTGGCCAAACGGCCGCCCGGACCACCGAGGAGGAGACGCCATGTGCGGCAGATTCGCCCTGGCCGTTCCGCGCCGGCTCGTGGCCGAAGCCATGGGCCTGCCCGACATGCCCGACGTTCCGGCCCGGCCGGACATCGCCCCGTCGCAGCTGATCGAGGCCGTGTACGCCGACCGCCACACCGGCCGGCGTCTGGCCGGCCTTTTCCGGTGGGGTTTCGTGCCGGCCTTTGCCAAGGACCCGCGCGCCATGCGACCGATGATCAACGCCCGGGCCGAAACCGTGCTGGAGCGGCCCCTGTTCCGGGCCGCGGCCCGCTACCGCCGCTGTCTGATCCCGGCCCAGGGGTTCTACGAATGGCGCAAGGAGCCGGACGGGACCAAGACCCGATTCTTCCTGACCGTGCCGGACCGGCCGGTCATGGCCCTGGCCGGCATCTACGAGCAAACGACCGGGCCGAACGGCGAGGCGCGCGACACGGCGGCCATCCTGACCCGGGACGCCACGGCCGCCATGGCCGGCATCCACGACCGGATGCCGCTCATCGTGCCGCCCCAGGACTTCGCCGCCTGGCTCGACCCCGGCCTGACCGAGCGGGCCGACATCGCGGCCTTGCTGGCCGCGCCGCCGCCGGAAAACCTGCGGCCCGAGGCCGACGTCATGCCCGAAGGGCCGCCCGCCGACGCCGGCTGACTCCGGCCGGGGACCGGGAGACAGGCCGCCTGGACAGGAGGCTGCGAGTCTTTTAGTCTGGCAGCGGACAAAATTTTCCCAACACACGGCCGCCCGGCCGGAGGCCTTTCATGAAGCTTGCGATCCTCGGGTTCGAGCAGCGCACCCGCCTTGCCCTGCCCCTTTCCCTGGCCACGGTGCCGGCCGGGTTCCCGTCTCCGGCCGAGGACTACATCGACCGCAGGCTCGACCTGAACGAACACCTCATCCGCCATCCCACGGCCACGTTTTTCGTGCGCGCGGCCGGCGAGTCCATGCGCGACGCCGGCGTGGCCCCGGGCGACATCCTGGTGGTGGACCGGGCCGTGGAGGCCCGGGACGGCCAGATCGTCATCGCGGTCCTGGACGGCGAGATGACGGTCAAGCGGCTGCGCCGCCGGGACGGCCGGCTCCTGCTCCTGCCCGACAACCCGGCCTACGCCCCGGTCGAGGTCGCGCCCGAGGCCTCTTTCGAGATCTGGGGCGTGGTCACCTACATCATCCACAAGGCCTGACCGGCCATGGCCGCGACCTTCGCCCTGGTCGACTGCAACAACTTCTACGCCTCGTGCGAGCGGGTCTTCGCGCCCGGCCTTGTGGGCCGGCCCGTGGTCGTCTTGTCCAACAACGACGGGTGCGTGATCGCCCGTTCGGCCGAGGCCAAGGCCGTGGGCGTGCCCATGGGCAAACCGGCCTTCCAGTGCCGGGAGCTGTTCGCCCGCCACAACGTGGCCGTCTTTTCCTCCAACTACGCCCTGTACGGCGACATGTCCGACCGGGTCATGCGGACCCTGGCCCGGTTCGCCCCGCGCCTGGAGGTCTATTCCATCGACGAGGCCTTCCTGGACCTGACCGGCCTGCCGGACGGGGCCGAGGCCCATGCCCGGCGCGTCCGGGAGACGGTCGCGCGCTGGACCGGCATCCCGGTCTCCATCGGCATCGGCCCCACCAAGACCCTGGCCAAGCTGGCCAACCGGCTGGCCAAGCAGCTCCCCGGCTGCGGCGGCGTGCTCGACTTCGCGGCCTGCCCCGACCCGGACAGGCTCCTGGAGACCGTGGCCGTGGGCGACGTCTGGGGCATCGGCCCGCGCCACGCGGCCATGCTGGAAAGCCTGGGCGTGACGACCGCCCGACAGTTCCGGGACCTGCCCCGGCTGTTCGTGCAGAAACGGATGACCGTCACCGGCGTGCATACCCTTCTCGAACTCCAAGGATTTTCCTGCCTCGACCTGGAGGCGGCCCCGCCTCCGCCCCGCACGCTCATGCATTCGCGGTCCTTCGGAAAGGCCGTGACCACCCTGGACGAACTGCGCGAGGCCGTCACCGAGTACGTGTCCCGGGCCGCGGCCCGGCTGCGGGCCAAAAGGTTCGTTGCCGGCGGCCTGCGGGTCTCCGTCCAGGCCTACGCCGACGCCTCGGGCCGGCCGCCCTACGCCAACGCCGCCTTTGCCGCCCCGGCCGCGCCCACGGCCCACACCACCGCGCTCCTCCGTCTGGCCCAGGAGGTCCTGGGCGGGATCTTCCGGCCCGGCCACCGCTACAAGAAGGCCGGCGTGGTCCTGTGCGGCCTGGAGCCGGCCGGCTCCCGCCAGTGCTCGCTCCTGGACCCGGAACCGGCCGCGGGGACTCGGGGAGAACGGCTCATGGCGGCCCTGGACGCGGTCAACGCCAAGTGGGGCCGAGACGCCCTCTTCCATGCCGGCCGGGGCATCAAGCCGGCCTGGACCATGCGCCAGGCCAGGCGCTCCCCCCGCTACACCACGGCCTGGGACGAGCTGCCCGTGGCCACCGCCGGTTGAACCGCCCGAACAGCCGTTCCCGTCAGTCCTTGCGCAGCACGCAAAAAAAGATCGGCAGCCGGGAGGCTTTGTCCTGGAGGACCCGGCCCGGGGACCAGCGCCGTTCGGCCGTGGCGATGTCCGTGGTCTCCACCACCTCGAAACCCGGTATGCCGGCCACATAGTCCTGGTCGAAAAGGTTGTAGGCCGGGGCGGTCCAGCCGAAGCGGTCCTTGAGGTAGGCATTAAGCCGCTGCAACACCGGGTAGGCAGCCGCGTCCGGCGGCCAGTGCTCGAAGGCCACCAGGGATCCGGCCGGGAGGCGGGCGGCGTAGAGGGCAAACAGCCGGTCCAGGACCGGCCGGGGCAGGTAGTAGGTGATGCCTTCCATCATGACGAAGGTGGGCCGTTCGGCGATCCAGCCGGGCATGGCCCGGCCCAGGGCTTGCAGGTCCGCCTCCCGGCCGAGATCGGCCCCGAAAAACGTCACGTCCCGGCGAGGCAGCCGGCCTTGGGCCTCGAAGGACGCGGTCCGTTCCTTCTTGGCGTCCATGATGTGGGGGTAGTCGATCTCCACGCACCGCCACTGGGGACCCAACAGAAAGGGATAGGTGGAAAACCCGGCCGCCAGGTTGATGGAC
Organism: uncultured Desulfovibrio sp.; assembly: GCA_964539435.1. Classification (GTDB taxonomy): domain Bacteria; phylum Desulfobacterota; class Desulfovibrionia; order Desulfovibrionales; family Desulfovibrionaceae; genus Solidesulfovibrio. Next base: position 8,964 of record CAZIJE010000059.1, on the reverse strand, counting down.
ACGGGCCGGGCGTTTTTCGCGGCAAAAGCGCGCTGCTGCTCGAGATAGAACCGGTTGCGCAGGGAGGAGGACACGTCGTCGAAGGGATAGACCTCGCGGGCCAGCTCGTCCCACAACGCCTCGGCCTCGGGCGTGATCCACAACTTCGCGTAGATATCCAGGCTCACATCCTCCCGCTTGGCGCGGGAGACGTTGATGACGAAGGCGGTGCCGGAAATGTCATGATGGGCCAGCATGCTTCCCCCGAAGGTTGCGGTTTTCCATCCAGGGGGCGTAGCATGAAAATGCGGCTGCCGGTAGCCTGTGGCGCAATTATCCCTTCAAGAAAACAGCGGAGGCGACATGGACCTGGCCGATGCGTTACGGCTTCTCTTCCTGCTCCTGGTCCTGGCGGCCCTGGTGGCCGCGCGCCGGTGGCCGGGCATCTCGCACCGCAAGTTCGACTGGAGGCTTTTCAGGAAAAACGGACGGAAGCGGTAGGGGCGCGGGCCGGGCGAAACAGCGGCCGCCTCCTTGTGGCGCGCGCCAAGGAGTGCTAGGGGCCGTTCATGACCACTCTACCCCCGGACCACCGGCCCTACACGGACAAGTACTTCCTGCGCTCCCGCCTGATCCTTGCCCGCGAAGGGCTCAACCCCCGGGTCACGGTGCAGGTGTTTTTCCGGCACGGCCCCGGCGTCTTTGCCGGCGGCGGGGAGGCGGCGGCCATCCTGGACGCCTTTTCGCCCCTGGCCGAACATGGCGGCGCGGTCCACGCCCTGCCCGACGGCGCGGCCTTTTCGCCGCTCGAGCCGGTCATGCACATCGAGGGGCCGCTCCAGGACGTGATCGAGCTGGAAACCATGTACCTGGGGGCCATGAGCGCGGCCACGTCCCTGGCCAACGGCCAGGCCGAGCCGACCGAGGCCGCGGTGGAAGCCAAGGCCCGGGCCATCCGCGAGCTCGTGCCGGACAGACACCTCATGTATTTCGGGGCCAGGCACTGGCACTATTCCTGCGAAGAGGCCTTCTGCCGGGCGGCCGTGCGGGCCGGATTCGACTCCTGCGCCACGGACATCGGGGCCCGGGCCGCCGGCCTGGCGGCCGGGGTCGGCACCATCCCCCACGCCCTGGTCCTTGCCTTCGCCTCCAGGTCCGGGCCGGAACACGCCACCCGGGAGGCGACCACGGCCTTTGACCGCCACATCGAACCCGAGTGCCCGCGCGTGGCCCTGGTCGACACCTTCAACCGCGAGATCGACGACGCCCTGGACACGGCCGGGGCCCTGGGGACGCGCCTGGCGGCCGTGCGCCTGGACACGGCCGGCGAGCTGGTGGCCCAGGGCGGCGTCCCCTCCGACGGCAGGCCGTACTGGACAGGCCGGGGCGTGACCGTGGCCGGCGTCGCGGCCGTGCGACAGGCCCTGGACGCGGCCGGGTTTTCCCGGGTGGGCATCGTGCTGTCGAGCGGGTTCGGCAACCTGGAAAAAATTCGGGCTTTTCTGGAGGCCGAGAAGATCCACGGCCGGCTCTTCGCCTCGCTCGGCATCGGCGGGCTGTTCGAAAGCTGGATGGCCACGGCCGACATCGTGCGGGCCGAGGGCCGCGACCTGGCCAAGACCGGCCGGAGCTACAGGCACAATTCCCGGCTGGTCCGGATTCTGTAAATTCGTTTGCTGCGGGCGATCTCTCGGCATTGCCAAGTGGACAGACTGCAACAAGCCTGTGAGAAGCCTTCCCGAACCTGACTTTTCTCCTTAGCCTTCTGTCAAGGCCGCCTCACTGCATCCATGTTTTCACTGCCCCGCATCGTTCGGCCGTAACGCCAGCCACAAGAAGACAAAACGCCTCTTTTCGTTGCCGTCCGTCGTGTACGGTTTGCCGGAAACCATTCTCTCGACAATCACCCCCACAGGTTGGCGACACTCTCGAAGGGCAATGCTTTGGACGAAAGAACGGAACGGCAACTATCGAGTCGATAATAATGCTTTCAAGACCTTCATGACGATGCCTTGTTTCCGAAATATTGATCAACATGCTTTAAAAAAAGCATAATCATTTCCTTGAAACTTGTTTTTGGCCGAGGAAAATAGCTTAAAATTCCGTTGATCAAAAAGATGATCGGCAACGGTATGCCGCGCGTTTGAATTGCCTCAACGCCATCAAACGAGGCCGCAGCGCTAGCGAAATCGTTGGTCAACTGTATTTTTTTGACAAGGTGATCGTCCTTGAAGCTTCCGTGACAATGTACGGGGTCTGAAGCCACAAGGTATTGGCGACAAACCAACGGCCTGTAGGCGTATATGCTGCAAGAATTTTCATTCAAGAACGGACAACTTAATTGAAGATCCCAGTATTTTTTCTGAATACTTGTAACAGAAGCCTTGTCCTGAAAATTGTTTATATGAAAGTCGAGAAGATCCTTTAAGAAATTCTTTTCTTCAATCTCTTCAAGAATTCTGTCAAAGGCGAGCTTTATCCTGTTCTTTTCGGCTGCGTCTAACATATTAACAATGTGTTCTAACAGAATGGCCTCATGAACAGAGACAGTTATCAGTTGACGGCAACAGGTGCAGCACCCTTTGGCGCATTTCGGAACGATGCCGGCTTTATTTAGATTTTCAAGCTGCGACTCAAGAAATTTATCCGAAATCAGGTATACTTCTGGCAATATATCAACAAAAGAAACCGCTCCGTCGGGTGGCGACACGGTGCAAGAGAAGGAGGACGTCTCGTTTAGCTGTATTTCTAATTTAAGAATTGAATTATTTTCGATCACATCAACTTTCATTATACATGCCTCATGCATTATTTTATAATGATTTTCTCATTATTGGCAATCCATCCACAGTGTGCAATACATTCATTACAAGAGTTGCGTCCGATTTCATTCCGCACCCAGCGCAGGAAGATCAAAGACCGCATCCACAAACAACCAGGCCCACCCTGTCTCTAGAGCGTGTCATGAACTGGATCGAAAATGTTCAGTCCCATTCATTTGGCGGAGCGTTGATGTTCAGTTTAGCCATTTGAAAAATCTATTAGCTCACGAGAGTGCGGCTGCCTTGATCACCGTCAGGCCTGCGCTCCGATGTTTTCTGTGTCTTATGCCTCTTGAAATTATAGGGCTTTTCCCCTGGGTAGTTCATGACACGCTCTAGCCCGCCTCCCCGCCTGCAATACGCCCCGCCTCCAGCCCCGCTTCCAGGCACCGCAGGACCTCGTAGTCGACCTCCCCGGACAGGGCTTCGAAAACGGGCCGCAATCCCGCCACGCCGGCCCGGCGCAGGGCCGTGACCGTCTCCTCCACCCTTGCCGCGACCGCGTCCGACACCCCGGCCACGGCCCGGGCCGACAGTTCGCCCCGGCGCACGTACGAAAGCAGATGGGCATGGACGGTCAGGGGCCGCAGGCCGCGCCGTTCGGCCACGGCCGCCACGGACCCGAGCTCGCGGAAAAGCGCCAGGCTGGCGGCGGCCGTCTCGCCCGGCTCCCGGACCGGAGCGGCGGGCCGGGCGTCGGCCGGCAGGGGCTCCCGGACCTGGCCTCGGCCGTTTGCGGCGTAGTGCTCGTCCAGGATGGCCAGCAGGGCCGGTCCGTACTTTTCGAGCTTGGCCCGGCCCATGCCCCCGGCCGCAGCCAGGTCGGCCTCGCTTTCCGGTTTGAGCAGCACGATGTCGAGCAGGGTCCGGTCCTGAAAGACCACGTACGGCGGCACCTCGGCCGCCTTGGCCGTCTCGGTCCGCCAGGCCCGCAGCTTTTCCCACAGGGCCGTCTCGGCCGGAGTGGCAAGGTGCTCGTGGACCCAGCTCCCCCGTCCCGAGGCGGCGCGGCCGCGGCGGCCCGACCGGCGCTCGGGCTCGGCCGGCAGGCGCATGGTCAGGCCGCGCCGGCCCTTGAGAATGTCCCAGGCCGCCTCGGTCAGCACCAGCCCGCCGTGGCCCGCCTCGTCCGGGGCCAGCGCGCCCATGGCCGCCAGCCGCCGGTACACGGCCTGCCACTGCCAGGCCGTGGCCTCGCCGCCGATGCCGAAGGTGCTGACCGCGTCGTGGCCGAACCGCACCACCCGGGTGGTGGCCTTGCCGAGCAGGACGTCGACCAGGTGGCCGGCCCCGAACCGCTGGCCCGTGCGAAAGACGCAGGACAGGGCCTTTTGGGCCAGGATCGTGGCGTCCACCGGCTCGGACGGGTCGGAGCAGATGTCGCAGTTGTTGCAGGGGCCGGGCAGGTCCTGACCGAAATAGCCGAGCAGGGTCTGGCGGCGGCAGGCGTCGGCCTCGCAGTACCCGGCCAGGGCGTTGAGCTTGGCCAGCTCGATCCGCTTGCGGGGGTCGGTTCCCCCTTCCGGGGCGATCAGCCGGCGCAGGGCCGCGAAATCGGCCGGCGCGTAGAGCATGAGCGCCTCGGCCGGCGCGCCGTCGCGTCCGGCCCGGCCGGTCTCCTGGTGGTAGGCTTCGAGGCTTTTGGGCGGATCCAGGTGGGCCACGAACCGGACGTCGGGCTTGTCCACGCCCATGCCGAAGGCGACGGTGGCCACCATGACCAGCCCTTCCTCGCGCATGAACCGGTCCTGCCGCCGGTCCCGCTCGGCCGGAGCCAGGCCGGCGTGGTAGGCCAGGGCCGGCACGCCCTGGGATGCCAGCCAGTCGGCCAGGTCCTCGACCTTTTTCCGCGACAGGCGGTAGACGATGCCCGACTGGCCGGGATGGTCCTCGGCGATCCACCGCAGCACCCGGCGCCTGGGGTGGTCCTTGGGCTCGACCAGATAGCGGATGTTGGGCCGGTCGAAGCCGGTGGCGAAGATCCG
>CAZIJE010000059.1:0-4168 GCA_964539435.1 uncultured Desulfovibrio sp. | reverse complement strand
CGCGCCCCGTCAAGGCGCAGCCGGGCCAGGATGTCGGCCCGGGTCGGGCCGTCGGCCGTGGCCGTCAGGGCCAGGCGCGGCACGCCCGGAAACTGTTCGGCGATAACCGCGAGCTGCAGGTATTCTGGCCGGAAATCATGGCCCCACTGGGACACGCAGTGGGCTTCGTCAATGGCGAACAGGGCGACCTGGATTTCCGAGAGCAGCCGCTGGAAGGCCGGGGTCATGAACCGTTCCGGCGCGGTGTAGAGGATATCGAGGCCGCCGGCGCGCAATTTTTCCAGGACGTCGCGGGCCTCGGCCGGGGCCAGACCCGAATGGAGACAGGCGACCCGCGCCCCCAGGGCGGCCAGGGCCCGGACCTGGTCGCGCATCAGGGCGATCAGCGGGGACACGACCACGGCCGTGCCCGGACGGACCATGGCCGGAATCTGGTAGCACAACGACGTGGCGCCGCCGGTCGGCATCAGGACCAGGGCGTCCCCGCCGGCCACGACATGGTCGATGACGGCTTCCTGGGGCCCGAGGAACCGGTCGTGTCCGAAGACCTGCTTGAGGATGTGGCGTGGCGTCGGCATGGCGTGGGACCGTCCGGTTGGAGACGGCCGGTACCGGGATAAACGCTCGGACCGGGAAAGGCAACGCCGTCCGAGGGCGGCCGTACACAAGGGGACCCGGTCCAAGACCGGCGCGCGCACGCAGGCTTGGACCGGGTCCCCCGGACGCGGCTGCACCGGTCCTCTTTTCCAAACGAAGGCTACGGAGCCAGCAGCAACATGGCCATGCCGGACGGGACGGTCTTGGACCCGACGCTGTTTCCGCCTGTCGGCGCCACGCCGTCAAATCCCATGGCCTTCCACTCGGTCAAGGTGATCTTCTTGTTGGTGTTGGTGTTGTTGCAGACGATGCCGGTCTTGATGGAGTAGGTGTTGTTGGTGGCGACGAGGTTCGACAGGATCTTGGTCGTAAACTGCAGGGGAACGACGTTGAGGTCCTGGAACTTGTTGGAATCCAGCTTCAGGTTGGTGGCGTTGGCCATGGTCAAGATGCTGCTCCAGGAGTTGCCTTCGAACGTATTGAAGGCAATAAGCCCGTCCGTGGCGTCGATGGTGATGCCCTGGCCGTGCACGTTCCGAAACGTATTGTTGCGGACGGTTGGCGAGGTGACGCCGCCGATGAAGGTGATGCCCGCGCCGCCGGAAGCCGTGGGATAGCGGCCGGTCCGTTCCAGGAGGTTGTTTTCCACGACCGGGGCCACGACCGCGCCGTTGACGTGGATGCCGTTGACGCGGGTGTCGCGGACCGTGTTGTTGGTCACCGTGACGCCGGTCGCGCTGCCGCTGATGTAGATGCCGTGTTCCACCGAGGAGCGTTCGATGACGTTGCCGTCGATCAGCACGTCCGATGTCCGGTAGTTCATGATGCCGTAATTGGAGATGTCATGGATGGAGCTTTTGGTCACCTTGATGTGGTGGCTGCTGCCCAGGGTCATGCCCCGGGTGGCGCCGGAGATGTCGAGATTGCGGAATTCGATGTAGCTGCATTTTTCCATCAGGATGCTGGAACCGTTGCCATAGGCCTTGGTGCTCTTGTCGGCCCAGGATTCGATGACCGCTCCCGCCTCGGCCTGGATGACGATGGGCGCGGCCGCGGTGCCGTTGATGTAGGAAAGCGAAACCATACCCGTGTACGTGCCGGCCCTGAGGGTGACGGTGGTGCCAGGCTGGAGTTGCGACTGCTTGGCCATGGTCGCCAGCTGTTGCAGGCCCATGGCCGGGGTGATGATCAGTTCGCCCGCAAAACCAAGGCCTGACCAGCCGAGCAGCAGGACGGCAAGCAAGAGACCGAAGACCATGAAACGCGTCTTGTGGCAGTGGGGATACATAGAGACTGTACTCCTTCGTCTTTTCGTGATGCCGTGGCCATGGAACCGCCGCGCTCCTTGCGAGGCGCAACTGCGGCGGCACTCCATGTGGCCTGCAATACTTGAACAAGAACCGAACGTCGGTTTTTGGGGAAACAAGCGGGGAGCGTGAGAACGCGAAAGCGGAGAAGGAGTTGGAACGCGATGGCCCGCGACAAAGACTGCGGACCGTTACAAGGTCGAGACGCCTCCGGGAAAAGAAGTCGTCTCCTTGCGCGGAGCCATGCCCCGCGAACAGACCGAAGCTGCAATTCGCTGTACGGATATCTGGAAGAGCGCTACTCCGTGGGCGTTCCCCAGGCGAATCCCTGCCCTGAAGGGAGAACGCTTGATTTTGACCTCGCCGGCGCCGCGTCTTGCGGACAAGGCGCAGCCACCACCCTGGTTGCCACGCAACCGTCGGGTCATTGTGCCTGCGGGCTTCTTCCCGCCGCAGGCCGCCACCAATGGTGGCGCTTGGTTCGATGGCTTCGGACCTACGCCCGTTCAAAAAAGATGGCAAGCCACGGCCGTGAGCAGGCGGCCACGGAACCCCTTGCAAGTTATTTAATACGGTAAATTCATTTATTCATTTCTTCCGATTTTATTTGAACGGCTGTTCAACAATGATGACGGCAAAAAAATGCCGCAAAAAAAGGGCCCTGCGCGAGCCCTGGTCATTTCACCATCTCTCTAAAATCACGAATGATTTTTTTTGGCCGTTTCACAGGGGGCTGTGTCGGGGCACGGCGGGATCGGAGCGGTCAGGGACGTCGGGCCACGGTTTCCTCCCAGACCGCGACGATCGGGTCCACATGGGCGGCCAGGGAGTAGCGGTCCCGGACCTTGCGGAAACCGGCCCGGCCCAGGCGATCCCGCAGAGGCGCGTCGCCGAGGAGATCCAAAAGGGCCCGGGTCAGGGCCGGCGCGTCCCCAGGCGGCACGAGCAGCCCGTCCGTCCCGGCATCGATGACTTCGCGCGGCCCGCCGGCCCCGGCGGCCACCACCGGACGGCCCAGGGCCATGGCTTCGAGCAGGACCCGGCCGAAGGGCTCCGGGCTCGTGGAGGCGTGGACCACCACGTCGCAGGCGGCCATGGCCGAGGCCACATCCGCCTCGTGGCCCGTGAACCAGACCTTCTCGCCGATGCCGAGCGTTTGGGCCTTGTCCCGCAACCGGGCCAGCTCCCGGCCCGAACCGTCCGGCTCGCCGCCGACCACCACCGCTCCGGCCCGGACCCTGGACAGGGCCGTGGCGCAGGCCTCCAGAAAGACGTCGTGCCCCTTCCAGCCCACCAGACAGGCCACGAGCCCGACCAGGGGCAAATCCTCCGGCAGGCCGTGGCGGGAACGGAAGGCGGCAGGATCCGCCCGGCTGGCAAAGGCGTCCGCGTCGAGCCCTTCCGGGGCCGCCACGATCCGGTCGGCCCGGACGCCGAGGGCGGCCACGGTTGCCGCCACATGCTGGGACACGGCGAGAATCCGGGAAACGCCGGCGGCCAGCCAGCCGGCCGTGCGACATCGGTATTCCCCGCCCCGGACGTGGATGACGCAGGGAAGCCCCGCCCGCCGCGCGGCCAGGATGACCGCGTCGTTGATCAGGACGCCGTTGTTCCCCTGGATCAGGTCGATCTGGTGTCGCCGGGCATAATCGGCCACGGCCCCGGCGAACCGGCGGCCCGTGGTGGCCATGTCGACGAGAAAGGCGGCGTTGCCGGCCCGGCGGCCGAAAACCGGCCGCAGGGCCGCTTCCAGGCGGGACTTGGGGCCATAGCGCCGCTCCCGGGGCAGGATTCCGACCCGGCGCACCGCGCCGCCGGCCCGGATCCGGTCCTGGGCATAGGAGGTCAGCACATGGATTTCGAAGCGTGCGGGGTCCACCAGGGACAGGAAATGCTCCAGGCTCGTCAGTGCCCCGCCGAACCCGTCGCCGTTTTCAACCACCAGGATCCGTTTCATGCCCGCGCGCACTCCGTGAAAAGGGTTCGGTGGGCCAGGGCCGCCTCGGACCAGCGGAACCGGCCGACGTTGTCCCGGCCGGCCGCCGCCAGCCGGCGGGCCAGGGAGGGAGAGGACAGGACCCGCAAAATGGCTCCGGCCAGGGCCTCGGGATCGGCGGCGTCGGCCAGGAGGGCCGCCTCCCCCGCCACCTCCGGGATGGCCGCCGCCCGGGAGGCCACCACCGGCGTGTCCAGGGCCATGGCCTCGAGCGGCGGCAGGCCGAACCCCTCGAAGAGCGACGGGTACACGAAGACCTCGGCCCCCT
>CAZIJE010000058.1:0-22354 GCA_964539435.1 uncultured Desulfovibrio sp. | reverse complement strand
CACGACGCTCTTCCGATCTCATGCACGCCCTGCTTGGCGAGGTGGGTGCGGTGCGCGGCAAGCGGGTGCTGCTGTTGGCCGGCCCGGGCAACAACGGCGGCGACGCCGTGGCCCTGGCCCGGCATTTGGACGGGCGCGGGGCGCGGGTGACCATTGCCCTTTTCCGGCCGCGCGGTCGGTACAAGGGCGCGGCCGGGTACAACGCCAGGCTGGCGGCCCGGCTGGGCCTTGCCATGACGCCGCTTGGCAAGGTGGATTTCTCCCGGGCCGATCCGCCGGACATCCTGGTGGACGGCCTGCTCGGCACCGGCTTTTCCGGCCAGCTGCGGCCGGAGATGGCGGCCGTTGTCGCGGCGGTCAACGCGCTTGGGGACAAGACGTATATTTTTGCCTTGGACATCCCGTCCGGCCTTTCCGGCGACACCGGAAGGCCCCGGCCCGTGGCGGTCACGGCCCGGGCCACGGTGACCTTCGAGGCGGCCAAGACCGGCCTGGTCGCGGCCGAGGCCGCGCCGTACGTGGGGAAGCTCCTCGTGCGGGAGATCGGCATTCCGCGCCGGGTCAAGGCGGACCACCCGTGCCGGACGTTTCGGATTGCAACGGGGATCAAGGATGCCCTGCCGTTGGTCGCGCCCACGCTCCACAAGGGCAGCGCCGGCCGGGTGGTGGTGGTCGGCGGCAGCCGAGGCCTGACCGGCGCGCCGCTTCTGGCCGCCCTCGGCGCGTTGCGTTCGGGCGCGGGCCTGGTCAGCGTGGCCTGCCCCGGGGCCGTGGAGGTCGCGCTCAAGGCCGGATTTCCGGACGTCATGACCATGCCCATGGGCACGGACGGGCACTTCACGGCCGCAGACGCGGACGCGGTCCGGAAGTTCACGGCCGGGGCCGACGCCGTGGCCCTGGGGCCGGGCCTTGGCCGCCACCCGGACACGGCCGGATTTCTCGACGCCCTGCTCCCCCTGCCCTGCCGGCTGGTGGTCGACGCCGACGGCCTCTATTTTCTGGCCCAGAACCCGAGCCTGATCCCGAAGCTCGGCCCGGAGACGGTCCTCACCCCCCATCCTGGCGAGGCGGCCAGGCTCCTGGACACGGACATTCCCACGGTGGAGACCGACCGCCTGGCCTCGGCCCGGGCCCTGGCCGACCGGTACGGCTGCGTGGCCGTGCTCAAGGGCCCGGCCACGGTCGTCGCCGCCCCGGACGGCCGGGCGGCCGTCAGCCCGGTGGTCGCGCCCAATCTGGCGGTCGGCGGGTCCGGCGACGTCCTCTCGGGCCTGGCCGCGACCCTGCTGGCCCGCCCCCTTTCCCCCTTGCTTGCCGCCTGCCTTGCGGTGTATTGGCATGGCCTTGGCGGCACGCGCCTGGCCGCCGCCTTTCCCATGCGGGGCAATCTGGCCTCGGAAATAGCCGACATGCTGCCCGGAGCTCTGACGGAGTAACCATGCTCAAAGCCAAGGACGTGATGACCGCAAGCGTCGTCACCATCACCGAAGACACCGAAATCAGCGTTGCCGCCAAGCTCCTTTTCGACAAGGGATTCAACGGCGTGCCCGTGCTCGACGCCGCCGGCGCCCTGACCGGCATCCTGTGCCAGTCGGACCTCGTGGCCCAGCAGAAAAAGCTGTCCCTGCCGTCGGTCTTTTCCCTGCTCGACGGGTTCATTCCCCTCGGTTCCATGAAGGATCTGGACCGGGAAGTGGAGAAGATCGCGGCCTTGACCGCCGTGCACGCCATGTCCCGCAATCCGGCCACGGTGACGCCGGAAACCGACATCGACGAAGTGGCCTCGCTCATGACCGACAAGGGCTACCACAGCGTGCCGGTGGTTGCCGGCGGCAAGGTCGTCGGCATCATCGGCATGCGCGACATTCTGGGCACCTTGCTGGAGAAGAAATAATCCGGCGCGATGGACCCGAGCCACGCTCCCATCCTGCGGCTGGCCGACGCGGCCGCCACCCTGGCGCTCGGCCGCGCCCTGGCGCGGCTGGTCGCCGTTCCGGACACCCGGGCGGCGCTGCTCTTGCGCGGCGGGCTCGGATCGGGCAAAACCACGCTGGTTCGCGGACTGGTCGAAGCCCTGCCCGGCGGGGAAGAGGCCGAGGTGGCCAGCCCGAGCTTCAACATCGTCAACATCTATCCGACCCGGCCCGAAACCTGCCACGTGGACCTCTACCGGATCGCGGGCGGCGATCCCGTTGTGGAGGAGCACCTGGAGCACGCGGCCGAGCAGGACGCCATCGTGGCCGTGGAGTGGGCGGAATACCTGCCGCCGGCCATGTTGCCGGCCGATCGCCTGGAGATCGAATGGCTGCCGGCAACGTCCGGCAGGCGGTGCCGGGTGGCCGCGTCCGGCCGGCGCGGCCGGGCCGCCCTGGCCGGGCTGCTCGCCGCCTGTCCTGACCTCGTGGACTGACGACACCTCGGGAGTCCTTGCCGCTCCCGGTCCCTTTTGGAGGCTTTCATGCGAATTCTGGTGCAAAAATACGGTGGCACGTCGGTGAAGGGTCTGGACCGGATGCGCCTTGTCCTGGCCCGGGTCCAGAAGGCCCATGCCGCGGGCTACAAGCTGGTGGTGGCCCTCTCCGCCATGTCCGGGGAAACCAACCGGCTCCTGGCCCAGGCCCGGGAGTTTTCCGCCAACCCGGACCCGGCTGAGCTCGACGTGCTGGTGACCACGGGCGAACAGGCCTCGGTGGCCCTTTTCGCCATGCTGGCCAAGGACGCGGGCCTTCGCGCCCGTTCCCTCCTCGGCTTCCAGATCCCCATCACCACCAATTCCAATTTCACCCGCGCCCGGATCATGGACATCGACACCCCCCACATGCGGGCCATGCTCGAAGACCACGACGTGCTGGTCGTGGCGGGCTTCCAGGGCGTGGACTGCACCGGCCGGCTGACCACGCTGGGCCGTGGGGGATCGGACACCACGGGCGTGGCCCTGGCCGCCGCCCTGGATGCCGAGCTTTGCGAAATCTACACCGACGTCAACGGCGTCTACACCACCGACCCCAACATGTGCGGCAACGCCCGCAAGCTCGACCGCATCTCCTATGACGAGATGCTGGAATTCTCGAGCCAGGGGGCCAAGGTCCTGCAGATCCGCTCGGTGGAGCTGGCCAAAAAATTCAATGTCCCGGTCCGGGTCCGCTCGACCTTCACCGACGATCCGGGCACCCTGGTCACTTTGGAGGATACGGAAATGGAAGACGTCCTGGTTTCGGGAATCGCCTACGACAAGGACCAGTGCCGCATCACGGTCAGAAACGTCATGGACCGCCCCGGGGTCGCGGCCGCCATCTTCGCCCCCATCGCCGAGGCCGGCATCCTGGTGGACATGATCATCCAGAACACCGGCCGCGACGGCCGCACGGACATGACCTTCACGGTTTCCCGGGCCAACCTGGACAAGACCTTGGCGATCCTGGAGAACCTGCGTCCGACCATCGGTTGCGAGGATATCCAGCACGACATCCACGTCTGCAAGGTCTCGGTCATCGGCGTGGGCATGCGCAGCCACTCGGGCGTGGCCTCCACCATGTTCACCCTGCTCAAGAAGGAAAACATCAACATCCTCATGATCGCCACCTCGGAGATCAAGATCACCTGCCTGATCGAGGAAAAATACCTCGAACTGGCGGTGCGGACCCTGCACGACGCCTTCGGCCTGTCCGAAGCGCCGGCCCGGGCCTGCTAGGGGGGCGGCGGTTGGCCCGCCGGCCGTCCGCCAACGCCTTCCGCGACCCCACGACGGCCCTGGTGCGAAGGCCCGTCGGCTTCTCCCGCTCCTCCCGAAATTTGTAGCCACGGATTTCGCGGACGCGACACGAATGGAGCTGCCGCCGCATCCGGACAGACAACGTCCGGAAAAACGGCAGCCGCAGCCAACCGGCGGATGCGCCCCGGGCCGGGACGCATCCGCACGGAACCGGAAAAAGCTATGCGACGCGTCTCCCTCTACGACACGACCCTGCGCGACGGCACCCAGGCCGAGGACATCAGCCTCACCACCGAGGACAAGCTGCGCATCGCGCTCAAGCTCGACGAACTCGGCCTGGCCTATGTCGAAGGCGGCTGGCCGGGCTCCAACCCCACGGACAAGCGCTTTTTTCAGGAAATCCAGAACTACGACCTGAAAAACGCCAAGATCGCCGCCTTCGGCAGCACCCACAACCACCGGGCCACGGCCGCCACCGATCCCAACCTCAAGGCCCTGGTCGATTCCGGCGCGCCCGTGGCGACCATTTTCGGCAAGACCTGGGACATCCACGTGACCGAGGCCCTGGGCACGACCCTGGCCCGCAACCTGGAGCTGGTGGGCGATTCCCTGGCTTTTCTGCGGCCCCACGTGCAGGAGCTTTTCTTCGACGCCGAGCACTTTTTCGACGGCTACAAGGCCAGTCCGGACTACGCCCTGGCCGTCCTGCGCCGGGCCCTGGAAGCCGGGGCCGACGCGCTGATCCTGTGCGACACCAACGGCGGCACCCTGTCCTCGGAGTTTCGGCGCATCATGGCCGCGGTCGTGGCCGCCCTGCCCGAGGCGAAGTTCGGCGTCCACACCCACAACGACTCCGGACTGGCCGTGGCCAATTCCCTGGAGGGCGTGGAGCTCGGGGCCGTGCAGGTCCAGGGCACGATCAACGGCTACGGCGAGCGGTGCGGCAACGCCAACCTCTGCTCCGTCATCCCGTCGCTTTCCCTGAAGCTCGGCATCGCGTGCCTGCCCGAGGGCAAGCTGCCGCTCCTGACGCCCACGGCCCATTTCGTCTCCGAAATGGTCAACCAGGCCCCGCCGTCGAACCAGCCCTACGTCGGCGACGGAGCGTTCGCCCACAAGGGCGGCATCCATGTCTCGGCCGTTGTCAAAAACCCGCTGACCTACGAGCACATCACGCCCGAGGCCGTGGGCAACGTCCGCCGGGTGCTCCTGTCCGACCTGTCCGGCCAGAGCAACATCCTCTACAAGGCCAAGGAATTCGGCTTCGACCTGGACAAGAACGACCCGTTCGTGCTGGAGCTTCTGACCACGATCAAGGAACGCGAGGCCGAAGGGTACGAATACACCGCGGCCGAGGCCTCCTACGAGCTGCTCTTAAACCGCGTCCTCGGCCGGGCGCGCAGCTATTTCACGGTCACCCGCTACCGGGTCCTGGACGACAGCGCCTACGAGCGCGACGAGCCCATGACCGAGGCCACGGTCATGATCAAGGTCGGCGGCCGGGTCAAGCACACGGCGGCCACGGGCCGGGGCCCGGTCAACGCCCTGGACAAGGCCATCCGCAAGGCGTTGCGCGGCTTCTACCCCCGGCTGGCGGAGATGCGGCTGCTGGACTTCAAGGTCCGGGTCCTGTCGGGCAAGGCCCTGGAGGACTGCGCCCCGAGCGGCTGCGGCACGGCCTCCCATGTCCGGGTCCTGGTGGAGTCCGGGGACGCCACCCGGCGGTGGGTGACGGTGGGGGTGTCCCACAACGTCATCGAGGCCAGCTTCCAGGCCATGGAAGACGCCATCAACTACAAGCTTTTCAGCGACGACAAGGAAAAGCTGACCAAGGCCCTCAAGGGGTAGCGGCCGCCCCTCACGGACGGCGGCGGCTGGCCGTCAGCGCGACGCGCCAGCCGCCCTTTTCCCAACCACCCTGCCGGACGGCCCGCCCCGTCCCGCGCGGACTGTCCGGACGGGGCCAACGCGAGGCTTGAGCCGATCATGGGTCTGGTGCGATTCCTTCTGGCCGCGACCGTGGTCATCAACCACACCGGCCCGCTCTACGGCCTGGTCTTCACCGACGCCTACATGGCCATCAAGGTCTTTTTCATCATCTCCGGCTTTTACATGTCCCTGATCCTGTCGGAGAAATACACCGGCCCGGGCCGGAGCAGGCTCTTTTACACCAACCGCATGCTGCGGCTTTTTCCGGTCTACTGGGTGGTGCTCCTCGTGTCGCTTGGCGTGTCCCTGGGATTTATCTGGTTCGCCCACACCGCCCTGCTCCTGGGACCGTGGCAGGTCTGGCTGCCGCACCTGTCGCCGGCCACGGTCCTGGCCCTGGCCACGGCCAACCTGACCATCCTCGGCCAGGACCTCCTGTTTTTCACCCACCTCGACGCGGCCACGGGCACCCTGTCCTTTGCCTGGGACGCCCTGCACCGGGCCACGCCGGCCTGGTTCTTCCTGCTCATCCCCCAGGCCTGGACCGTCTCCCTGGAGCTGGTCTTCTACCTGCTGGCCCCGTGGCTCGTGCGCCGGAGCACGCCCTTCCTGGCCGGCTGCATCCTGGCCAGCCTGGCCCTGCGGTCCCTGGTCTATGTGGAAAACTTTCCCTTCGACCCCTGGAAACAGCGGTTTTTCCCGGTGGAGTTCGCCTTTTTCGTGTGCGGCATCCTGTCCTACCGGCTCTACGCCGCCCTCAAGACCGTGGCCATCCCGCGAAAGACCCTGTGGACGGTCAGCGCCGCCTACCTCGCCTCCATCGTGCTCTACCAGTTCCTTCCCGGGGCCAAGGGCAAGGAGTTCTACCTCTACGCCGCCACCATGGCCTCGATTCCGTTCCTGTTTCTGCTGACCCAAAAGATGCGGTTCGACCGGGCCATCGGCGAACTGTCCTACCCGATCTACATCTCCCACTGGACCGTCATCATGGTGGTCGAATACTACCTGGGCAAACGGCACCTGCCGGTCATGGCCCTGGCGGCCACGGTCCTTTTCTGCCTGGCGCTCAACCGGTTCGTGACCGACCCCATCGAGCGGTTCCGGCAGCGGCGGGTCCTGCGCCGGGCCTAACAGGCCGCCATAAAAAGCTTCTTCCGCTTCGGACCGGGCCGTGGTACCCTAAGCCGGCCGTCACAACCCGAAACCTCGAGGAGCAAAGGCCATGGTCCAGATCAAGACCATCGTATGCGCCCTGGATTTTTCCGAAGTCAGCCCCAAGGTGGCCGAATACGCCAGAAGCCTGGCCGAGGCCTGCGGGGCGAAGATCGTGGCCCTGTACGTGGCCCCGTCCCTGACCCAGTACGTGGAGTTCCACGTCCAGGCCAGCTACATCGACGATTTCGTCACCGGCATCGTCAGCGGCGCCACGGACACCATGGAGGCGTTCGTCAAGGAGTACTTCAAGGGCGTGCCTGTCGAAAGCCGGGTGGTTTCGGGCTATGCGGCCGAGGAGATCGTGGGCGTGGCCGACGAGGTGGGCGCGGACATGATCGTGCTCGGCACCCACGGCCGCAAGGGCATCGACAAGATCCTGTTCGGTTCGGTGGCCGAAAAGGTCATCAAGACCGCCAAGGTCCCGGTCCTGTCCATGCGCCCGGAAACCAAATCCGAATGATTCGGACGGCCAGGAACCTTTCCGCATAGCGGCGCCGCGTCCGCAGCAGACGGACTCGGCCGCGCCGCGGACCGGGGTTTCGCCTGGGCGGGCAGCCGGGTCCCGGCCAGGCAGACGCCTGCCGCACGTCTTTCTCCCGGCCTGATCAGGCGGTCCCCAGGGGCCGCCTTTTTTCATGTCCGGCCGGCCGGACATCCTCCCGCCCCAGCTCCTGTCGCGGTCCTTCCCCCAAACCGGCGCCACCGTCCGGCAGCCTCTCCTTTGCCCGGCTTCCCCCTCCGGAGTCGTCTGTGGGGACAACCATGACCCCTTCATTTTTGCATTTGCAATTTTTCCCGAAAGCGATCAAGGAAATCCCAGAGGGATTTTTTTCTTTTTTGTAAAAAGGAGTCGAGAATGCAAAAAGCGACCCTGGAGAAAGTCTTTGAATACGCCTCGTCCCCGGTCCATGGCACACTGTCGCGCAAGCTGCGCAAGGGCGTCAAAATCCAGATCAACGACGGTCCGGTCTTTGAAAACGCCACCTTGTTTCTCGGCGACGAGTTCGTGCGCGTGACCCAGAGGCAGGGCGAAGAAACCAGAAACAGCTACTATTCCTGGGAAAAGATCTGCTGCGTGACCACCCTTGGCAAGGTGGACGAATAAATTGCGGCGGCCGGAGAGCGGTTTCTTGTCCTGATCCGTGGCCGTCCTCACGCCTTTGGCCCGCGCCGCCCCCCCTCTCAGGACGCGGGCCATACGCCGCCCCACCTCTCCATGGGGCGGCGTTCTTTTCCATTTCTGCTAATTTCTTTCACACCCTTGCCCACGTCCGCCGACAGCCGCGGGCTCTGGAAGACCCAAAGGGCCCGACCGGATCGCCTCGCGCGGGTGCGGCCTCCTGTCCGCTGCTTGGCCAGATCGGCGAACCGTCTCGCACTCTTTCTCCGCCTGCCCGTCCGGCCAGGATCGGCCGCCCGCCTTCGGCCGGCCAGGAAAAGCCGGTTTCGCAAGAGCGGCCCGTGCCGGCTCTTGCCTTTTAAGCGATATTGATTATTATCCTCAAAAGAGGGAGGGAGAAGCAAAGGAGGCGAGTGCGATGTTGCACACCTTACAACACGGCTACAAGGGATATTCGATCGAGCTGACCCCGCGAGGCGATTACTGCGCCTCGTTCGCCGCCGATATCCGCGACGGGACCGGGAAGCTGGTGTCCCACCTGGGCGTGGCCGGCAATACCGAGGAACAGGCCGTTGCCCGTGGCCGGGAACTGATCGACTTCGAACTGGAATACGGTTCGTCCCACTAATGGAAACCATCCGGGAGGCCCTTCGGGGCCTTTCTTGCGTTGTCCCGGTTTGCGTTCCGCCAAGGCGCCAGGCAGAACTGCCACCTGGCCCGGGTTTTTGCCGTCAACGGATGCATCGCCCCTCCCCGCAGCCCTTTCCAATGGCCCTGCCGCCCGCTATGGCGGGACTCCGCCTCCACGCTCCCTTGCGGCAACCCTTTCCCGGTCCGGCCCGGCAGGCAGGGACGTCCGGTCGCCGCAGTCCGCGCCAGGGGTTGCTTCCCGGCCCTGCTCCTCGCGTCCAGGGAAGGCCGTGCGTTTCGGTCTGGTTCTTTGAAAGGTTTGATGCTACGTCCCCAGCCTCACGTTTCGTCTGGGGGACACCATGCACGCGATTCCCGTCACCGTCCTGACCGGCTTTCTCGGAGCCGGCAAAACGACCCTGCTCAACCGGGTCCTGTCCGAGGACCACGGCCGCAGGTTCGCGGTCATTGTCAACGAGTTCGGCGAGATCGGCATTGACAACGAACTGATCGTCTCCTCCGAGGAGGAGATTTTTCTCATGAACAACGGCTGCGTCTGCTGTTCGGTGCGCGGCGACCTGATCCGGGTCCTCGGCGGCCTGGCCAGGCGGCGCGGGGCCTTTGACGGCATCCTCCTGGAGACCACGGGCCTGGCCGACCCGGCCGCCATCATCCAGACCTTCGCCATGGACGAGGACACCCGCGACGCCTTTCGCCTGGATTCGGTCGTCACGGTCGTGGACGCGGTCCACTTTCCCGGCCACGCCGCCGAAAACCGCCAGGCCCTGGAGCAGGTGGTCTACGCCGACCTGGTCGTCTGCAACAAGGCCGATCTGGTCGGGCCGGAAGTCCTGGCGGACATTGCCTCCAGGGTCAACCGCCTCAACGCCACGGCCGAAATCGTGCAGACCGTGCGTTGCGACCTGCCCCTGTCCAGGCTCCTCGACCGCAACGCCTTTGACATCGGCCGGCTGCTGTTCGCCGCCCCGGGCCTGGCCGGCGGCATGGGCCACGAGCACGACCACGGCATCGCCAGCCTGAGCTTCGAACTGGCCGGCCCCCTCGATCCGGACCGGCTCGGCGCCTTCCTGTCCGAACTCCTGCAGGAACGCGGCCAGGACATCTACCGGTGCAAGGGCATCATGGACGTGGCCGGCGCGAACCAGCGCTTCATCTTCCAGGGCGTGCACATGTACCTGGAAACGGCCTGGGGCGCGCCCTGGAAGGAGGGCGAGAAGCGGGCCTGCCGGGCCGTGTTCATCGGCCGGAACCTTGACCGCGAAACCTTGCAGCACGGCCTGGCCGGATGCGTGGCCAAGGAGGCCCAGGCATGACGACATTTGCTCCGGATGCGGAACTCCCGGGACTTTTCCAGGCCGATTTCGACGCCCATGTCTCGGCCTGCGCCTTTGCCGGCGACGGCGCGGTGGCCGCCTTTGCCCTCGGCAGCGGCGACGTGGCCCTTTTCAACCCACGGACCGGGGCCACAGTCCTGGCCAAGGCCCACGACGGCGCGGCCCTGTGCCTGGTCGGCACGCCCCAGGGGTTTCTGAGCGGCGGGGACGACGGCCGGGTGGTCCTGACCGGACCGGACGGCGCGGTGCGGGAACTGGCCTCTCGGCCCGGGCAGTGGATCGAGCACGTGGCCGCCAGCCGCGACGGCCGGGTCCTGGCCGCGGCCTGCGGCAAGCAGGTAATGCTTTTCGACGCCGCCAGCCTGGAGCCCCGCCTGCTCCCGGCACTGCCAAGCACCATCGGCGGCCTGGCGGCCAGTCCGGATGGCCGCGCCCTGGCCGCCGCCCATTATGACGGGGTCACGGTCTACGCGCCGCCGCGCCCGGACAGCCGGGGCAACACCCTGGAGGGACCCGGTTCCAACCTGACCCTGGTCTTTTCCCCGGACGGCGGCAAAATGGCCTGCGCCACCCAGGACAAGAGCGTGCGCGTCTACGATCTGGACCAGGCCGCCGGCTATCTGCTGGAGGGGTATCCGTCCAAGGTGCGGAGCCTGTCGTTTTCCGGCGACGGCAACACCCTGTGGACCGGAGGGGAACAGGCCTTCGTGGGCTGGCCCGTGGACGCGGCCGTTGATCCGGCCGCCCGGGAAGCCCTGGTTTTCGGACAGTTCGAACACGGCCTGCTGGGGACCGTGGCCGCCCATCCGGCCCTGCCGCTGGTGGCCGGCGGTTTCGACGGCGGCATCGTGTTCCTCGGCAGCGCCGAACGGCGCGGCGCGGCCCCGCTCCTGGCCCTCAAGAGCCGCCGGATCACGGCCCTGGCCTGGTCGGGCGACGGCCGCCTCCTGGCCGGCGGCGGGGATTCCGGAACCGCCTTTTTCATGGACATGGCCGGCTAGGCCCCCTTGTCCCCCCCAAGCAGGTCGCGGATGGCGGACTGGACCTTGTCCAGTTCGTCCCGGACCAGCCGCGCGGCCTGCCGGCAGCCTTCCGCGTCCCCGGCCAAGCCGGCCTCCTGGAGCTTGCGGGCGCTTTCGGTCAGTCCGCGCGCCCGCAGGGGAACGGCCATACCGAGCAGGGTGTGGGCGGCGTCGCCGGCCCCCTCCCAGTCCTCCGCGCGCATGGCCGCGTCCATGGCCGTGGCCACGGCCGGACTCTCGTCCAGAAACATCCGGGAGATCTCCCGGGCAAAGGCGCTTTTCCCCCGGTTGTCGTAGTAGGCCATGTCCATGGGCGGCCCCGCCCGTTCCCGTTCCGTCTCGTCGGCCGCGCCGGACCGGTCCAGCACGCGGCGCATGACCATGAACAGTTCCTCCACATCCACGGGCTTGGACACGTAATCGTCCAGGCCGGCCGAGAGGAACCGCTCCTTGTCGCCCTTCATGCTGTAGGCGGTCAGGGCCACCACCGGAAGCCGGCGCGCCGCCTCGCCGGCCTCGCCGGCCCGGATGCGGCGGGTGGCCTCGGTGCCGTCCATCTCGGGCATCTGGATGTCCATGAGGACCAGATCCGCCGGTCCCTGGCCGAGGAGCTCCAGCACCTCCCCGCCGGAACCGGCCAGCTTGACCTCGCAGCCGGCCTCGATCAGGAAGTGCTTCAAAAAGAGCCTGTTGACCTGGTTGTCCTCGGCCAGAAGCACCCGCAGGCCGGCGAAGCCGCCGGACGGCGCGACCAGGGACGGCCGCACCTGCTCCCGATGCTCCTCCCGGGCCGGCCGCAGCGACACGGTGAAGGAAAAGGTGCTGCCCTTGCCGAGCCGGCTCTCCACGCCGACGGTGCCGCCCATCATCTCCACCAGGCGGCGGCTGATGGCCAGGCCAAGGCCCGTGCCGCCGAAACGCTTGGTCCGCGAGGACTCCAGCTGAGTGAAGACCTGGAAAAGTTCCGGCAGACGGTCCTCGGGAATGCCGATGCCCGTGTCGCGCACCGAGCACTCGACCAGCATGGGGTCGCCCGGCCGCAGCAGCCGGAACTCCACCGCCACCTCGCCGTGGTCCGTGAACTTCAGCGCGTTGCCGACCAGGTTGCGCACCACCTGCATGATCCTGTCCGGGTCGCCGTTTAAAACCTCGGGCACGTCCTGTCCGATGCGCACGGACAGTTTCAGGCCCTTCTGGCGCGAGGAGAACTGGAAAGGCTTCATGGTCCGGTCCAGGGCTTCGCGCAGGTCGAAATCCACGGGCGAGAATTCCATCTTTCCCGCCTCGATCTTGGAGAAGTCCAGGATGTCGTTGACAATGCCGAGAAGCGACCGGGAGGAGTCCAGGATCATCTCCAGGCTCTCCCGGAGCTCGGAACGCGGCGCCTGGCTGAGCGTCATCTGGGTCAGGCCGATGATGCCGGAAAGGGGCGTGCGGATCTCATGGCTCATGTTGGCCAGGAAATCGCTCTTGGCCTGACTTGCCGCCTCGGCCTGCCGCCTGGCCCGATCCAGGTCCAGTTCACGGTTGCGCTCCTTGACGTGGGACAGCACCCCTTCCCCGAGCAGGGACAGCCGGTGGATGTCATCGTCGTCATAGGGCTCGTCCTTGTCGACCACGGCCACGAGCAGCCGCGTCTGGTCGTCGCCCGGCACCGGCACGATCAGGTGGCGTCCCCTGGGCGGCGTCTCGGCACCGGCCTCCCGGGCATCGCCCGCGCCGGCCGCCTGGGGCGCGTTGGCGAGGATGGGGAGCTGGGATTTCCAGGCCCTGGCGAAAAGCGGCGCTTCGTCCAGGCCGCAGGCGCTCGTGTCCTCGGCCAGGCCGAAAGCCGCCAGGGCGCCGGGCTGGGCGGCCAGCAGACTGACGGCGTTCTTGACGGTATCGAGGAGGGCGAAAATGCCGGCCCGGCTGCCGGTGAGGGCCACGGCCCGGGACATGGCGTAGGCCCCGAGTTCGGCCACCCCGTCCTTGCGCATGCGCCCCAGGCGGAGCAGGGCCTCCAGGGTCTTGGTGTGCAGGGACAGCCGTTCGGTGCCGCGCCGGGTCTCGGTCACGTCCAGAACGTGGCAGATGAAGTGCAGGGGAGCGCCGCCGGGCTCGCGCACAAGCCTGGCCGAAACCCGGGCCCAGACCGTGCGGCCCGAGGCGTGACGGTAGCGCCGTTCGAACCGGAACTGTTCCTGCTCGCCGGCCAGGGCCCGAGCCAGGTGGTGGCGGCTGACCGCCCGGCTGTCCTCGGGCGCCAGATCGCTGATGGACATGTCCAGCAGCCGTTCGGCCGGATACCCGAAAAAACGGCACAAGGCCTCGTTGACCCGCAGGAACCGGCCCTCCGTACTGACGATGCACAGCCCTTCGTTGGCCCCTTCAAAGGCCATGCGGAAAAGCGCCTCGCTTTTCGCCAGGGCCTCTTCGGTCTGGCGTCGCTCGGTGATGTCCTTGATGGCTGCCAACGATCGGACGAACCGGCCGCTGGCGTCGAACTCCCCCACCGAAGAGACCAGGACGTCCAGCACCCGGCCGTCCCGGGCCACCATCTGGCAGGACAGGTCCGTGACGCGGCCGTCCTTTAGCAGACGCGGCAGCGTGGCTTCGAAAACGGGCCGGGACGGCCCGGCGATGAAGTCGCCAAGCGGCCTGCCGATCACCTCCGACGCCTGGTAGCCCAGGGTCTCCAGCCAACGGGCATTGACCGACAGGAGCCTGCCCGAGGCGTCGATGGAATGGAGCATGACCGGCGCCATCTCATAAAGGGTTTCCAGGCGCTCCAGGGCGTGGGCATGCCCGTTCCCGCCGTTCAGGTCCATACGGCAACCTCCCCTTCTCCTCATGATCCCCCAACGAAAGCTCCCTCTCATAGCCCAGCCCGGCAATGATGACAACGCCAGAGGCCCGAAAAAAGAAGCATCTTGACCTGCGGCCGTCACCTTGTCCAGGACCGGGCTTTCGGGCTACAACGGCCCGGCGCGCCACCCGGCGAGCCGACCGAACCACGGGAGGTCTTTTGCATGGAACGCACCCAGTGCCTGATCATCGGCGCGGGCCCGGCCGGCCTGTCCGCCGCCATCTACACCGCCAGGGCCGGCATGGACACCCTGGTCGCCGGCTGCGAGCCCAAGATCGCGGGCGACTACGACATCGACAACTACTTCGGCTTTCCCGAAACCATCTCCGGCCGCGAACTGATGGAGCGCGGCAGGCGGCAGGCGGAACGCTTCGGCGCCCGCCTGGTCTGCCAGCGGGTCCTGTCCGTGCATCCGGCCGAGGACGGCTCCTTTCACGTCAAGACCGACACCGAAGAATACGCGGCCGAGGCCGTGATCATCGCCGCCGGCGTGACCCGTGTCAGGCCCGGCATCGCCGGCATCGCGGACTACGAGGGCAAGGGCGTGTCCTATTGCGTCAGCTGCGACGGCTTTTTTTTCCGGGGCCGCCGGGTATTGGTGGTCGGCGAGGGCAATTACGCGGCCAACCAGGCCCTGGAACTGACGAACTTCACCCCGGACGTCGCCATCTACACCCAGGGCAAAACCCCGGAGATGGACGCCGTCTTTGTCGAAAAGCTCGCGGTCTCGGGCATTGCGGTGGTGAACGCCAAGATCGCCGGCCTGACCGGCCAGCCGGCCCTGACCGGGGCCATCCTGGCCGACGGGACGACCGTTCCGGCGGACGGCCTGTTCGTGGCCATGGGCCAGGCCTCGGCCCTGGATTTCGCCAAGACCCTCGGCGTCACCTCCCAGGGCGCGTTCCTGGAGGCCGACCACGAACAGAAGACCAACGTGCCGGGCGTGTTCGCGGCCGGCGACTGCGTGGGCCACTTCATGCAGATCAGCGTGGCCGTGGGCGAAGGGGCCAAGGCCGGCCGGGCCGCCATTGCCCATGTGAAGGAACGCAAGGCCGGGCGCGGGTCCTGACCGTGGCCGGGACCGTCCGCCGCCCCTTGACAGCCGCCTTCGCGGTGTCCTATCAATTCCAGTTTGCAATTGCACCATGGGCCTATAGCTCAGTTGGTAGAGCCACCGGCTCATAACCGGCAGGTCCCAGGTTCGAATCCTGGTAGGCCCACCACGAAGGATACATGGCTAAGCCTGCGAAACGTCCCGACGCACAAGTTTTCGCCCTCCCGGCGAGCCGGGACATGCCACAAAGGCGCTTTGGGGCCTCGGCCTTGAAAAGCGCCTTTTTCATTGCCCCATGCGGATCCAGGAACTGATCGCCGTTATCGAGCGCACCGCCGACCCCAGGCGGGCCGCGGCCTGGGACCGGTCCGGCGTGCAGATCGCTGGCGCGCTTGAGGCCTGCGACCGGCTGGCCGTGGCCCTGGACCCGACCTCGGACACGGTGGACGCCGCCCTGGCCTGGGGCGCGCAGTGCCTGCTCACCCACCACCCCCTGTCCCTTTCCCCGCGGCTTCCCGACCGGCTCGACGACTACCACCGGGTCCTTGCCGCCGTGCTCGGCAAGGGGGCCTGGCTCTACGCCGCCCACACCTCCCTGGACGTGGTCACGGACGGGCCGGCCGGCTGGCTGGCCGACGACCTGGGCCTGGTCAACCGCCGGATCCTCGAACCGGCCGGTATCGTGCCCCACCGGCAGGCCCGCTGGCTCGCGCCTTCCGGCGTGGAGGCCGCCCGGGCCGCCCTTGACGCCCTGCCCGGCGTCACGGCCCTGGTCCTGGCCTCCGGCGTCCTGGAAGCCGTGTTTCCGCCGGCCGTCCAGGCTCTGGCGGAACGGACCGTGGCCGCCGCCTGCCCGGGGGCGTCCCTGCATTCCCTGGCCGAGCTCCTGTCCCCGGCCGCGCCCTATGGCTACGGACTTGTCGGCGACCTCCCCGTTTCCCTGTCCTGCGACGAACTGGAGAAACGGCTGGCCGGGCTCCTGCCCCGGCGTCACTTCATCCAGGCCGGCGACCGGCCGGCGACCGTCGCCACCCTGGCCTACTGTCCCGGGTCCGGCGCGGACATGGCCGGCCGGGCCTTTGCCGCCGGAGCCGACGTCTACCTGACCGGCGACCTCAAGTACCACCAGGCCCTGGCCGTGCCCAGGGGCCGGCTCGTCCTCGATGTCGGCCACTTTTCCCTGGAAGAGGTCATGATGCGCCGGTTCGCCGCCGACCTGGACGCCGCCTGCGGCGCGTCCGGCCTCGCGGTGCGGTATTTTCCCGGAAACGATCCGTTTTCGGCGCATTTTCCGGATGGGCCGCGCCCTCCCCGGACCGAATAAACACGCGGAGAACACGTCATGTATTTAAAGCAGATCGAACAACTGGTGGTCTTGCAGAAGGTGGACGACGAGATCGTCATCCTCCAGGACGAACTGAAACGGGCTCCCCTCCAGATTTCGGAGCTCGAAAAGCGCCGCCAGGAAATCGAGGAGAGCGCGGAAATCGTCCGTGACAAGCTCAAGTACCTCACGGATCAGCAAAAGCGCCTGGAATCGGAGATCGAATCCGATTCCGTGCGGCTCAAAAAGAGCAAAAGCAAGATGATGATGGTGGGCAACACCAAGGAATACCACGCCATGATGCGTGAGATGGACACCCTGGAAAAGCAGAACCGGGGCCGTGAGGAAGAGAAGGTCACGGTGGCCGAGGAACTGGCCCGCCAGAACCTGGACCTCAAGGCCATCGAGGAACGGGCCGGCGGGCTCGACGTGGAGCTGGTCGCGGCCCGGCAGAGCCTGGACGAGCGGCTCGCCGTGGCCAAGGCCCGCCTGGCCGAGCTGGAAGCCCGGCGCGCCGAAGCCGGCCAGGCCGTGCCCAAGCCCATCCTGCAGCGGTACGAATTCATCCGCTCGCGCCTGAAAAACCCCGTCATCGTGCCCGTCAACGCCGGCATCTGCTCGGGCTGCCACATCTCCATTCCGCCCCAGTCCTTTATCGAGCTGCAAAAGGGCATCCAGATCCTGAGCTGCCCAAACTGCCAGCGCCTGATCTACTGGAGCGACCACATCGCTCCCGAGCCGGCCCCCGAGGCCGAGGAAGCCACCGCGACCGAGTAGCGCTCCGCGGGACGCCGTGGCTGTGGCCAGCCACGGCGTCCCGTTTTTTCCCGTCCGCCCGCCCCCTGCGCCACGGTCCTGCCCGTTTCCCCCCTGCGAGAGCCGCATCCCCCCAGGCCGGTGCCGGCCGTTTCCGCCGCTCGCCCGTTTTCTTCCGCCTCCCCCGGCCTCCCGATTTCCCTGTCCAGGCCGCGCGTCCGGCCCAGCGTCCTCCTCCGAAAGGCTTCACCCGTGGCATGGCCGCGGACAGGAGACCGCATCCCACCTCCTCCGACACCGACGACACGCCATGTCCTTGACCGTTCGAAACATTCCCGGAGCGGCACGACCAGGCAGCACGATGGGCACCCGGTCCAGGTGTGAACAAATCCGAAGGACCGTTTAGGGAACTTTACACCGTCCATGGAGAACGGGAAAAGCAATCAATCATTTTAAGATGTTACCTTAGGCACGGATGCTGCATAAACGATATTCATTACAATTTTAACGATTATCAGATAATTGCCGCAACGTGGAGAAAACATGCAAACGATTCAGAGTCAAAGTCGCGCCGTACAGACCATTGAAGCTGAAATCGTCAGTATCAAGAAAAGAACCCCAAAACAGAATGATTTCCTGCTTTCCCTCGAAAAAAAATACGGGATCGAGGTCTACTCGAAGATCATCTACCAGCTCACCCGCATCCAGATCCCGCCGCGCCTGGCCCAGGAACACCTCATCAATGTCATCAACCACATGCACGCCCTGTCCAAGGCCGTGGGACGCGACATCGGATTTTGCGTGGCCAGCTACGATTACTTCATCAACATCGTCAAGTTCATAAAAAATCCGGTCCTCCTGGAAGAGTGGCAGCTCAAGGAAAAGGAAAACAGCGCGGACAAGGACGAGCTGACCGGACTGTTCAACCGGCGCTATTTCAACCAGCAGATGCACCAGGAGACCGAGAAGTTCCGCCGTTTCGGATCGCCTTTTTCGCTGCTGATGGTCGACATCGACCACTTCAAGCGCTTCAACGACACCCACGGCCATGTGGCCGGCGACGAGGTCCTCAAGATCGTGGCCGATGTCCTGACCCGCATCGCCCGGGCCTATGACAAGGTGGTGCGGTACGGGGGCGAGGAATTCGCGCTCATCCTTCCCCTGACCACGCGCAAGGACGCCGCCTATGCGGCCGAGCGGTTGCGGACGGCCATCGAGAACCAGCGGATCCTGTTCAACGGCCAGGACCTGGACCATGTGACCGTAAGCATCGGCATCGCCACCTGCCCCATCGACTCCCTGGACAAGCAGATCCTGGTCCGCCGGGCGGACCAGGCCCTGTACGTGGCCAAACGGACCCGCAACGCCGTCATCGCCTACTGCGACTACAACCGGCGCAATCCCGACACCTTCTGAGGGACGTCCGGCCAAGGCCTCCGGCCAGGGCAAGGATCGGTCCGGACATGGCCCGGCAATGGGCCGGCAGCGTCTGCACGCGTCCTCAGACAGGGACCGCGCCCACCCGCCAAAGAAGGAAAGCCGGCCCGACGACCCTGCCTTCTTTCCTTCAGGATCTCCCGGCACGGCTGGCGCCAGCAATCCGCGACAGCGGCCTTCCGAGGCGTTGCGCGGAGAACAGGCGTCCCATCTCCGGCGGGAAAAAGAAAAAGGCCGGGATGTTCTCCCGGCCTTTTCCGTATGAATGGTGCCGAAGGGGGGACTCGAACCCCCACGGGCATGGCCCACCACCCCCTCAAGATGGCGTGTCTACCAGTTCCACCACTTCGGCAAATTTCGACTACTTCGCTCCACTGTCTCCCGGCTTGGCGCCCGGCAGGATCGGGGCCGGCAGGTCCTCGAAGGTCACGCCCTTCTTGGGTTCCTCGGCCTTGCCCGTTTCGGGTGCGACGCCCGCCGGCGGCGCGATCGGCGCTCCGCTGGAGTCGATCATGATCGACTTGGTCTGACGCCGGCTCGAACCGGAATACACGTTATAGACAAGTGAAGTGATGAGAAAGATCGCTCCAAAAAGCGCCGTCAGCTTGACCAGCAATCCGCCGGCGCCAGTGCTGCCGAACACCGACTGGCTGCCGCCGCCGAAGATGACTCCCATTCCTTCCTTGCCCGACTGGAGCAAAACCAGGATGATCACGGCGACGCAGGCGAGTACATGTACAGTAATTATGAGCGTTGTCAACTGAATTTTCCCGTTATTTTCGCAGACATGTCGGTTGGGAATCAAGCCGTCACAATGGCGGCGAAGCTCGCAGCCTCAAGGCTTGCGCCACCTACCAGCACACCGTCCACATTGTCAATCCCCAACAGTTCCCCGGCGTTCCCAGGCTTCACGCTGCCCCCGTACAGGATGCGGATCGCGTCCCCGGTTTTGCCGAACCGGGCAACCAGAAACGACCGGACCACGGCATGGGCCTCGGCCACTTCCCCGGGGCCGGCGGTCAGGCCCGTGCCGATGGCCCAGACCGGCTCGTAGGCGATGGCCAGGGTGTCCGGCGACACGCCCTCCGGGACGTCGGCCAGACCGGCCGTCAACTGCCGCGTCAGCACGGCCTCGACCTGCCCGGCCTGCCGCTCCTCCACCTTCTCGCCCACGCACAGGATCATGGACAGCCCCGAGGCCAGGCCGAAGGCCACCTTGCGCCCGACCATGGCGTCGTCCTCGCCCAGGATGTGGCGGCGCTCGGAATGCCCGGCCAGGGCGTAGCGGCAGCCGGCGTCCAGGAGCATCTCCGGCGCGATTTCGCCGGTAA
The DNA here is from genome assembly GCA_964539435.1 of uncultured Desulfovibrio sp. GTDB lineage: Bacteria > Desulfobacterota > Desulfovibrionia > Desulfovibrionales > Desulfovibrionaceae > Solidesulfovibrio. The sequence goes on along the minus strand of CAZIJE010000058.1, from coordinate 2,621 downwards.
AGGCCCCCTGCTTGGACGGATAGAAGTTCTGGGCCCCGAGCGAAAAGCCGGGCTTGCCGGCCAGGGCCTGGGCCGTGGCGGCCAGGGCCGTAAACGGCGGGATCACCAGCACCTCGCGGTCGGCAGGCAGCGTGCCGGCCAGGGCGTCGGCCAGGCCGGACGCCGTGGCGGCGGCCTCGGCGGCGAGCTTGTACATCTTCCAGTTGGCGGCCATCAGCTTTTTCATGACTGGCACTCCTTGAGGGCCGTAAAGGCCGGCAGTTCCTTGCCTTCGAGAAATTCCAGCGACGCGCCGCCCCCGGTCGAGATAAAGGTCATCTTGTCGGCCAGGCCGGCCTGGTGCACCACCACGTCGGTGTCGCCGCCGCCGACGATGCTCATGGCCTGGTTGCCGGCGATGATGTGGGCGACCGTATAGGAACCCTGGGCAAAGGCCTGGTTTTCGAACGCGCCCATGGGGCCGTTCCAGACCACGGTCTTGGCCGGCTCGATGACCAGGGCGTAGAGGCCGGCGGTCACGGGGCCGATGTCCAGGACCACGGCCTCGTCCGGAATGGCGGCAAAGGGGACCTGCCCGGCCGGCCGCATCTCGGCCAGTGGCTTGCCGGCGTCGAGCGAGATGACAAAGTCCACGGGCAGATAGAATCCCACGCCCTTTTCCTTGGCCAGTTTCAGGATGCCGAGGGCCTCCTCGAACAGGTCGGGCTCGACCAGGGACTTGCCGACCTTGTAGCCCTGGGCGGCCAGGAAGGTGTTGGCCATGGCCCCGCCGATCACCATGGCGTCGACCTTGTCCAGGAGGTTTTTCAGCACCCCGAGCTTGGAGGAGACCTTCGCCCCGCCCGAGACGGCCACAAACGGCCGGGTCGGGGACTGCACGGCCTCGCCCAGGAACTGCCACTCCTTCATGAGCAGGAAACCGGCGCAGCACTGTTTGGCCACGGCCGGGAAAGCCACCATGGAGGCATGGGGACGGTGGGCCGTGCCAAAGGCGTCGTTGACGTAGACATCGGCCATGGCCATGACTTCCTTGGCGAAATCCTGGTCCCCGGCCGTCTCGCCCGGGTGGAAGCGCAGGTTTTCGAGCAGGAGCACTTCTCCGGGCCGAAGCGCCGCGGCCATGGTCCGGGTCTCCTCGCCCAGGCAGTCCGGGGCCATCTTGACCTCGCGGCCGAGGAGTTCGGACAGGCGCTTGGCCGCCGGTGCGAGCGAGAATTTCGGATCCGGCGCGCCCTTGGCCTTGCCGAGGTGGGAACACAAGATGAGCGCGCAGTTTTTCGACAGGGCGTATTCCAGCGTCGGCAGGCTGGCCCGGATGCGCAGGTCGTCGGTGATGGTCGTTCCCTGGAGCGGCACGTTGTAGTCCACGCGGATCAAGAGTTTCTTGCCGCTGATGTCGATCTGGTCGATGCGGATGAGGGCCATAACTGCTCCTTGGCGCTGGTGGGGTTTAGTCGTCAGGAACCCTCCGGGGCCGGCCCGCCCTCGCGGACCATGACCACGGCGTCCTCCCCGTTGTCGGGATAATAGCGTTTGCGCAGGCCGACCGCGAGAAATCCATGGCGGGCATAGAGCCGCCTGGCCGGGACATTGCCGGCCCGGACTTCCAAGTACCCCCGGTTCATGCCCATTTTATCCGTGTGTTGCAAGACGTGGGCGAACAAAACGCCGGCCAGCCCCTGGCCCCGGAATTCCGGATCCGTGGCGATGTTGAGGACCTCGAATTCGTCGCCGAGAAAGTGAAACGTGGCGTAGGCGGCAAGGCCCGCCGCGCCTGGGATGCCGAAAGCGGCGAACGCCGGCCTGGCCAAGGCGGCGGCAAAGGCGGCCGCGTCCCAGGGATCCGGAAAGCACTTCGCTTCCAGGTCCGCAAGCGCCTGGGCGCTTTCCGGGCCGAGACGCCCCGGCTGCCCGGGCAACGGCATTTTCATTTCACAGGGTCCATGGCATGTTCCCGCCGCACCGCTTCGAGGAGATCCCGCTTGGCCAAAAAAACCGCGCCCGCCCCGCCCCAGGAACTGGTGGACATCGTGGACGCAAGGGACCGGCCCATCATGGTCATGCCGCTGGCCGAAGCCCACCGTCAGGGACTCTTCCACCGGTCGGTGCGGGTCCTGGTCTACGACGGCCGCGGCAAGCTCTACCTGCAGAAACGCACGGCCCGCAAAAGCCTGTACCCGGGCCGCTTCGACCTCTCGGCCACGGGCCATGTCCGGGCCGGGGAATCCCGCCAGGACGCCGCCATCCGAAAACTGCGCCAGGAACTGGGACTGCGGGCCACGACCCTGACCCTTGTCGACGCCGTGCCCGCCACCCGGGACTGGGGCTACGAATTCGTGACCCTTTTCTCGGCCGGCCGCGTCAGCGAACCGATCCGCCCCCAGCCCGAGGAGGTGGCGGGCGGCGTGTTCGTGGACGCGGCCGAACTGGCCGCCCTGACCCGCGACTACCGCGACTGGCTGACCCCGGCCGTGGTCCACTTCTTCGAGAAAAAAGCCCTGTTCCCGCACCCGCGTTAAAAAGCCTCCGGCGGCCGGGGCGCCGCCTGCCTCTGGCGGGGGGGGGGGGGCGCCGGGCCCCCCGCGGCGCGGGGGCCGGGCGCCGCCCGCCCCCCCCCGCGC
>CAZIJE010000057.1:0-22705 GCA_964539435.1 uncultured Desulfovibrio sp. | reverse complement strand
GCCCCGTTGGTCAGGCTGGCTTTGCAGCCTGACCAACGGGGCCCACATATCGGGAGGGTCCGGGAGGGGGTGACCCCCTCCCGGCCGCCGGAGGCCTCCTCAATAGGCCGCGATGGGGAAGTCCTCGACCGTGCCGGGCACGCCGGTGGTGGGGGTCTGTTCGCCCCGGGTGAGTTCCTTGACGCGTTCCGAGATGTAGAGGTCGAGCATCTTGAAGGTGACGCGGCCGGTGCGGCGGGTGTCGGCCTTGCCGAGCACGCCTTCGACCAGGGCCTTGGTGAAGGCTCCGTTTTGCCATTCCGGCTTTTCCAGGGAGTATTGGCGGCCGGTGGAGGCGGCGAAGACGACCGCGCCGTTGCCGGCGCTGGCCAGTTCGTTGATGACACCGTTGAGGTCGGCCATGCCACGCCGTTTCACATCGCCCATGACCGAGCCGCTGTGGCAGGTGTCGACGAAAAACAGCGTCTTGCCGGCGATGTTGCGGATGGACTTCTGGACTTCCATGAACGGCAGGCCCGTGGCCCGGAGCTTTTCCAGGTCAACGGCGGTCGGCAGGAAGTAGTAGTCGCCGTTTTTGTCGTTCACGCCGTGGCCGGCCAGGAAGATCATGGCCACGTCGTGCTGGGTGGTCTGGCGCTCGATCCAGTCCAGGCCTTCGAGGATGGCGTCCTTGGTGGCGGCGGCGTCGGTCAGGACCCGGGTGGCGACATCGCCGTAGAGGCGGCCTTTCTGCAGGGCCATGGCGGCGGCGAAGTCCTGGGCGTCCTTGGCCGGGAATTGCAGGGCCAGGGACTTGTCCGCGTAGTCGCCGACGCCGATGGCCAGGACGTAGAGCCTGGAGGCGGGAGCGGCCGGGGCGGCGGCCTGTCCGGCCCATTTGAGGCGCACCGTGGCCGGGGCGGAGGGGCCGTTTTTGTTGTCCGCGGCCACGGACAGGACCACGTCGCGGGGCGGCAGGGTGATCTTGGACTGCAGCACGCTCGGTTCGAACCCGCGACCGGAGATGCTTGGATGGTCCTCGGCCACACGCGCGCCGTCGACCAGCACGCGCACGGCCGTGACGTCCTCGCCGCCGGGGCTGCGGACCGCGAACTTCACGGTCATGTCCGGAGAGGTGAAGGCCTGGCCGGCGGTCGGGGACAGGATCTCGACCACGGGCGGCCGGGCGGTCAGGACCGAGGGCGAGCGGACGTCGCCGCCCCGGGCGGCATTGGCCGCGGCCAGGGCCCGGTCCTCGTCCAGGGTCCGCAGGGCCAGGTCCACGACGTCGGGCCGGTGGAAGGCGTCGCGGAACCGCGAGGCCGGAAAGAAGTCGGCGGCGTGTTCCGGGCCGTTGTTGACGTTCCAGCCGATCATGTCCTCGCCGCCGGACGAGGCGTCGTAGTAGCCGTTCGGCGTCCACAGGACCCAGCGCCTGCCGTCGGCGTTGGGGAAATAGGACAGGATCTCCCGGCCGTCCTCCATGCGGTACCAGCGGATGGAGCCGTCGCCGATGGCCGCGGCCGCCACCTTGCCGTCGCCGCTGACGTTGACGGCCCAGACCGCGTCCGGGGCCGGCGTCTGCCACAGGGGCTGGCCGTTGGCGCCGTAGGCCCGGACGTTCCAGGCCGTGCCGAGGATAAAGCGGCGCGCATCCGGAGCGATGGCCAGGGAGAAGGCGGTCTCGAACTCCTTGAGCTTGAGGGGCTGGCCGTTCAGCATCGGCGTGCGGCCGCCCTCCCAGCCGGTGATGGCCAGCCCCGGGGCCTGGGTGCGCGGAGCGGCCAGGTCCGGGGTGGGGGCGTCGATCTGGCGCAGGTCGCGGCCCGGCAGGGCGAAGCGGAAAAGCCCCTTCTTGGGCGCGGCGGCGTAGGCCACGGATTCGCCGGTCCGGTCGAGGTAGAAGGCCCGGGCCGAGGACCGGTAGTCGCGGATGGCCGGCGAGCGGGTCATGCCGAAGGTGCCGTCCGGACGCAGCACGCCCCAGCGCGGGGCGACCGTGCCGTAGGCCAGGCCGCCGTCCGGCAGGGGGCACAGGGTGACCACGGCCGACTTGCCGGTATCCAGGTCCTGGTAGGCCACGAAATCGGACGGCTTGAACTTCCGCACCGGACAGCCCCGGTCCGAGACCCAGCGGCCGGCGGCCAGGAGCGACCCGTCGGCGGCAAAGGCGACCGAGGCCAGGTTGCCGTTGTCCACGCCGGTCAGGTTGGGCGCGCCGAGCAGGGACAGGGTCTCGGCGTCCAGGACCGTGACGGCCGCGGTGTCGGTGAATCCCACGGCGAGCTGGGTGTTGTCCGGGGAAAAGGCCAGGGAAAACGGCCGCGCGCCCCCCTCGGTCTTGGTCTTGGCGATGAGCGAAATGCCGCCCGCCGCCACCTTGTAGAGGCGGATCGTGCCGTCGTAGCAGGCGGTGGCCAGATGGCCCTTGTTGTCAAAGGCCGCGCCGTAGGACTCGCCGGCATAGTCCTTGTCCTGACCGACCAGGGCCAGGTCGGTAAGCCGCCAGACCCGCACCCCTTCCTCGCCCAGGGCGGCGGCCAGGTAGTCGCCGTCGCGGGAGACGGCGAGGTGGTTGACCACGCTCGGCAGCCCGGTCAGGCGGCGGACCAGCCGGCCGGATTCGCGTTCGAAAATGTAGACGCTGTGGGTCTTGTCCCAGCCGTAGCCGGTCCAGCCGGCGCAGAAGACGTAGCGGCCGTCCGGGCTCATGGCCACGCTGTAGAGCCGGCCCTCGTAGTCGTGGCCGATGGGGGGCCGAAGCACCCGCAGTTCCTCGCCGGTCTTGATGTCCCAGACGCGGCAGGTCTTGTCGTCCGAGGCCGTGGCCAGGTAGCGGCCCAGGGCGTCCACGGCGATGCGCTTGATCAGCGCCGTGTGCATGCCGGTTTCGATGCGCAAAATGGGTTCGGCGGGCGGAGCGCCGGCCGGAGCGGCCGTGGCGCGGCAGAAGGCGGAAAGGGTCAGCAAAACGGTCAGGACAACAACGCGAAAGCGCATACGCTCACTCCTCGCCCGGTCTCGGGCGGCGCGCATTCTTGTCCCGGCGAAACGTCGCGTCAAGAGGCCTTCCCGCCCTCCAGCCCGGCAAGGCCACGGCGGGCGGGCGCTCCCGCGATTCTAAACAATAGATGAAATCTGCTCCCTCCCCTTTACGCAGAGGGGCCGGGAGGAGATGCCCCCTCCCGGCCGCCGGAGACGTCTCCCCCTCTACCCTGCCCGGCGGGCTGGCCGACTGGCCCTGTCGACCAGATAGACGATGGACTGGTAGGGCACGCCGCCGTGGGAGGACAGGCCGATCTCGCAGGTCCGGCTGTTGCAGTAGCCCGAGGTGGTCGTGGCCGGCAGTTGTGGCTTCAGATCGGCCAGGGCGGCGGCGTTGACCTCGGGATAGAAAAAGCCACGGTCCCCGGCGAAGCCGCAGCAGTGGATGCCGCGCGGCACCACGACCTCGGCCGCGCACCGGCGGGCCAGGAGGGCGAACTTGGCCGACAGGCCCATTTTGACCGACGAGCAGGAGACGTGCACGGCCACGGTCTCGGCCACGGGCCTGACGTCGAGATAGGGCAGGCAGTAGTCGGCGATGAACTCCACGGGCTCGTGGAGCTTGAGCCCGGGCTCCATCCTGGAGCGCATGGTGTAGAGGCAGGGGCTGGCGTCGCACAGGATGGGGATGGCCCCGTCGCGGCTGGCCTTGCGCAGGGCCGCCTCCAGTTCGGCGGACTTGGCTTCGGCCGCGTCCCGCTGGCCCTTGGATTCAAGGGTCAGGCCACAGCACAGTTCGCGCAGGTTCTCCGGAAAGACCACGTCGTAGCCGGCCTTGGCCAGGACCGACATGGTGGCCTCGAACAGTCCCCGCTGGTCCGGGTCCAGGGCCGAGGGCCCCATGGACCGGGTGGTGCAGCTCGGAAAGTAGACCACCGCCCGTCCCCTGCCCTGACGGGTGGGCGTAAGGTCGGGCACGGGCGCGGCCTTGGGGGCATAGGGCGTCCAGAAGGGCACCATGCCGCCCAAAAGCCGGCGCAGGCCGCGGGTCATGGCCGTCATGGCCCGCGTGCCGAGCAGGGTGTGGACGGCGTGGGACAGGCCGAGGCCCTGGCGGGACAGGGCCGTGACCAGGCCGTAGTGGCCGGCCACCCATTTGCCGACGGCCCGGCCGCGCGGCGTGGCTTCCCGGCGGCGGTAGTCCTTGGTGAAAACGCCCGTGTCGACCGCAACCGGACAGACCGTGGCGCACAGGCCGTCGGCGGCGCAGGTCTGGTTGCCGAAGTAGTCGTATTCCTCGCGCAGGGCCGCGCACGCCTCCATCCTGCCCTGGTTGCGCGTCAGGGCCATGTGGCGCTGGAGGGTGATGCGCTGGCGCGGCGTGGTGGTGACGTTTCGCGAGGGACAGACGGATTCGCAGTAGCCGCACTCGATGCAGGGATCGATCAGCGGGTTGACCTCGGGCAGGGACTTCAGGTCCTTGAGGTGGATCTCGGGGTCGTCGTTTAAAATAACGCCCGGGTTGAGCAGGTTTTGCGGGTCAAAGGCCCGTTTGAGGCGCTTCATGAAGGCGTAGGCGGTCCTGCCCCACTCCATCTCCACGAACGGGGCCATGTTGCGGCCGGTGCCGTGCTCGCCCTTCAGCGACCCCTCGTAGCGGCCGACCACCATGGCGGCCACGTCCTCCATGAGCCGCCGGTACCGGGCCACGGCGTCGGGGTCGGCGAAATCCGGGCAAAAGACGAAGTGGAGGTTGCCCTCCAGAGCGTGGCCGAAAATGATGCCTTCGGGAAAACCGTGCTCCCGCATCAGGCGCTGGAGCTCCAGGGTCCCTTCGGCCAGGTTCTCGATGGGAAAGACCACGTCCTCGATGATGACCGCCGTGCCGGGACGGCGCGCCCCGCCGACGGACGTGAAAAGGCCCCGACGGATGTTCCAGAGCTTTTCGTAATCGTCCTTCTTGTCCATGAAAAGGAGCGGAAAGACCGGGTCCACGCCCTCCACCCGGGCCAGGGCGTCCTCGATCAGGGCCAAAAGCCCCGGCCGGTCCGCCGCCCGGACCTCGACCAGGATGGCGGCCGCGTCCTCGCCCAGTTCCTTGAGATAGGCCGGCATGCCGGGCTTGTCCGCGACAGAGCGCAGCGAGGCCCGGTCCATGAGCTCCACGGCCGCCACCGTGCCGGACTTGAGCGCCAGAGTGGCCCGGCAGGCCGCGTCGATGGTCGGGTAGATCATGAGCGAGGAGGCCTTGCACGGGTGCTCGGGCACGGTCCGGTAGGTGACCTCGGCAATGAAGGCCAGGGTCCCTTCGGAGCCCACCACCAGGTGGAGCAGGATGTCGATGGGGTCCTCGAAGTCCAGGAAGGCGTTTAGGCCGTAGCCGGTGGTGTTTTTGATCTTGAACTTGCGGCGGATGCGGTCGGCCAGTTCGGGATCGGCCAGGATCTCGGCCCGGATGGCGGACAGTTCGGCCAGGAGGTCCGGGCGGACGGCCGCGAACCGGCGGCGCGACACCGGATCGGCCGTGTCCAGGGTGTCGCCGTCGGCAAAGACGAGCTTCATGGACTCCACGGTCTTGTAGGTGTTTTCCGCCGTGCCGCAGCACATGCCCGACGAGTTGTTGGCCGCGATGCCGCCGATCATGCAGGCGTTGATGGAGGCCGGGTCCGGCCCGATCTTGCGGCCGTAGGGGGCCAGCTGAAAATTGGCCTCGGCCCCGATGACCCCGGGCTCCAGGCTGATGTGCGACGCGCCAGCATGGATGCGCAGGCCCTTGAAGTGGCCGGCCAGGTAGACGAGCACGGAATCGGACAGGGCCTGGCCGGACAGGCTGGTGCCGGCGGTGCGGAAGGTGACGGCCACCCCCTCGGCCGCCGCCGCCCGCAACAGGCGCGCCACTGCATCCGGGCTTGTAACCTTGACCACGATCTTGGGGACCAGGCGGTAAAAGCTGGCGTCGTCGCCGAGGGCGAGGTTGCGAAACGGACCGAGCACGATCCGGTCGGCCGGAATGAAGGCGCGAATGCGTTCGTAAAAGGCCTGGTGGGCCGGCGGCAGGACGCCGGTCTGGCGGGGTTCGGACATGGTCGCCCTCCTGGGTGCGGCTCGAAAGAAGATGGAGCCCCCTCCATGCCACGACGCCGGAGGACTCGGCAATGCGGGGCGAGGGAAAAACAGGACCCGAGGGCGGAGACGCCGGAGAAAAAGGGAAATCGCCTTGCGATGCTGCCGGCAATCCGCTAGGCTGTGTAAGGTCCTTTTTCTTTCTCCCCAAGGGAGAAACCGTTTTGAGAATTGCGTCGCCGGCTTGGCGTTTGCAGACCTGGTGTTCAGGACAAAAAGCCGGCGCGCGCCGTGCGAGGCCGCATTCTATTGCCGGAAAGGCAGACGTACCCTTTTCGAGACCACAGGGAACCGACCATGCCGTTGCCCCATGCCTATACCTTAAAGACCAGCGCCCTTCCCGGCTATTTCCAGGCCATGGCCGAAGCCGCCGTCCCGGACCGGTTCGACGCCGCCTTCCTGGCCGGACTGGGGTTCCGGTTCGCCATCGACCGTCCGTTCGTGGACATCCTCCGGGAACTCGGCTTCATCGCCGACGACGGCACGCCGACCGAACGGTATTCCCGGTCCCATGCCCAGGGGACCATGCGCCAAGCCGTGGCCGCGGCCATCGGCGACGCCTACCGGGACCTTTTTACCCTCACCGACGACGCCTTCAGCCTGAGCGCGGCCGATATCGCGGATAAGCTCAAGCCGTTGTATGCCGGCGGCAAGACCGACGCCATGCTTTCGGGCATCGCCAGGACGTTCCTGGCCCTGTGCCGGTTCGCGGGCCTGTGCGCACCCGACCCGGCCGAGGACGGCCCGGCCCTGCCGGACCCTGCCGCCTTGTCGGCGTCGCCGGCGGCCGACGCCAGCGAGGAGAATCCGGACTGGGACCTGGATACGGTCTTGCAGGACCGGGCGCTTCAGGAAGAACTGCTCCAGCTCGCGGAGCAGGCCGCGGCCACGGCTCCGGATTTCACCGCCGCCCCCGAGACTCCGGCCCAGATCCCGGTTCCGCAACCGGAACCGGCCGTCGTCTCCCGGCTCGACGCCATTGCCGCCGCCCTGGCCGGCCAGTCCGCCCTGGAAACAACTTCCGGCCAGCCCGGGGGAGACGGGCACGCGGCCCTGGCCGCGGTGGACGACATCCGGGCCAGGGTGGAGGAACGGCTCGCCTCCTTGCGGTTCGACGCCTCCCCGGGCGGGGTGGCGGACGTTTCGGACCACGGCCCGGGCGAGGCCGGATCGCGCCGGATCACCATCGTCTTACCGGAAAGCCGCGACCCCGGCGTCTACGACGCCATCTTCACGAGCCTCAAGAACAACTTCTCCTGACGCCCGGCCGCGCCTGTCCGGCCTGCAACGAAAAAGGCGTCCCCAGGAGACGCCTTTTCATTGCACGGATGGGGATGCCGGTCGGATCACATGTGCCGGATGACCTCGACCAGCACGCTCGTCACCTTTTCGGCGTTTTCCTTGAAAATAGTGACGATCTCCTCCCAGTTGACCGGCGGCTCGTCGGTCTTCCAGCAGTCATAGTCCGTGCTCATGGCCACGGCCGCGTAGGGAATGCCGGCCTCCACGGCCAGGGCGCACTCCGTGGCCACGCTCATGTTGATCACGTCCGCGCCCCAGGCCCGGAACATGTTGGACTCGGCCCGGGTGGAGAAACGCGGCCCCTCGATGGTCACCACCGTGCCCTTGTCGTGGTGGCGGTAGCCGAAGGTGCGGCAGGCGGCGATCAAAAGCTCGCGCAACGGTTCGGAAAACGGGTCGGCCATGGGCGTGTGGGCCGGATTGTGGGGCTCGAACCGTTCGTGGAAGGTCAGGGACCGGCGGCGGGTGAAGTCGATGAACTGGTCGAGGATGACCAGATCCCCCCGGCCGATCTCCTGGCGCAGGGACCCGACGGCCGTGGTGGACAGGATGGCGGCGCAGCCGACCGCGCGCAGGGCGTGGATGTTGGCCCGGTAGTTGACGTGGGTGGGCGTGGCCGTGTGGGACCGGCCGTGCCGGGCCAGGAGCGCCACGTCCTTGCCCGCGATCCTCCCCTGGCGCAGGGTCGAATTGGGCGGCCCGTAGGGCGTGTCGATTTCCAGGTCGGTCGGGTTGTCCAGGATGTCCGGATCGTCCAGGCCGCTGCCGCCGATGATGCCGATCTTCATGGGTTGCCTCCTCCCTTGCGCTGCCGGGAAGCGGCGGCGCGCGCGGGCTGTGGTGTTGGCGTTGCGGCGGCCAAGGGGCTGCGGCCCCCTGGATGCCTGGCCTTGGAACCGGCCGGTCAGGCGATCTGCAGGATGCTCTCGCAGCCGTAGGAGCGGAGCTGCTCCTTGCCGTTTAAAAACGCCAGTTCGATGACCACGCCGATGCCCACGATCTCCGCGCCGAAGGTCTCGACCAGGTCGATGACCCCGGACAGGGTGCCGCCCGTGGCCAGCAGGTCGTCGATGACCAGCACTTTTTCGCCCCGCAGCAGGGCGTCCTCGTGCATGCACAGGGTGTCGGAGCCGTATTCCAGGTCGTAGGAGACGGATTTGGTCTTGTAGGGCAGCTTGCCGGGTTTGCGCACCGGCACGAAGCCAATCCCCATCTTGTAGGCCAGGGCCGCGCCGAAAATGAATCCCCGGGCCTCGGCCGCCACGATCTTGGTGGCCTTGGAGTCGGCGAACCGTTCGGCGAGCAGGTCGATGGCCTTCCGGAAACCTGCGGCATCGCCGAGCAGCGGCGTGATGTCGAAAAAGAGGATGCCTTCCTTGGGATAATCCGGGATGTCGCGAATGAGTTTACGCAGATCCATGGCCGTCTCCTTGAAAAAAAATCGGTCTGGTGACCGAAGTCGGATAGGGATTTTACGCCAACGGGTCAAGCGGGCTTGGCCGTTCGGCCCGGTTGCGCTACAAGGCCGGCCATGCACAACACCCCCCTTGCCTGCGACCTGCTCGTCACGGCCGGCGTCGTGGTCACCCAGAACGACCGCCGCGAGGTCCTGCGCCAGGCCGTCCTGGCCATAACAGACGGCCGGATCGTGGCCATGGGACCGGCGACGGACCTGGCCGCCTACGCACCGTCCGAGACCCTGGACCTGTCCGGCTGCCTGATCCTGCCGGGCCTGGTCAATACCCACACCCACGCCGCCATGACCCTTTTCCGGGGCCTGTGCGACGACGCGCCCCTGGCGACCTGGCTGACCGACCACATCTGGCCGGCCGAGGCCAAACTCACGCCCGAGGCCGTGCGTCTGGGCACCGAGCTCGCCTGCGCCGAAATGCTGGCCTCGGGCGTCACCTGCTTTCTCGACGCCTATTTCCATGCCGACGCCATTGCCGACGCCGTGGACGGATCGGGCATGCGGGCCGTCGTCTGCCAGGGCGTGTTCGACATGGACAGCCCGGGCTTCAAGTCCACGGACGCGGCCCTGGCCGCGGCCGGAGCCCTGGCCGACCGCCTGGCCGGGCACGACCGGCTGCGGCCGGCCGTCTTCCCCCACGCGGTCTACACCTGCTCGGCCAAGACCCTGACCCGCTGCGCCGACTTCGCCCGCGAGCGCGGCCTGCTCCTGTCCACCCACGCGGCCGAGACGGCCCGGGAAAACGACGACTGCCGCAAGGCCAACGGCGCGCGGGTCATTCCCTACCTCCATGGCCTGGGCCTCCTCGGCCCGTCCACGCTCCTGGCCCACGGCGTGCACCTCGACGCGGCCGACATCGAAATCGTGGCCGCGACCGGAGCAGCCGTGTCCCACTGCCCCAGAAGCAACATGAAGCTCGCCAGCGGCATCGCCCCGGTCCAGGCCCTGCGCGCGGCCGGAGTCACGGTCGGCCTCGGCACGGACGGCGCGGCCAGCAACAACGCCCTGAACCTCTTTTCCGAAATGGGCGTCGCGGCCCTGCTGCAGAAAGTGGCCACCGGAGACCCCACGGCCCTTGGCGCGGGCGCGGCCCTGGACATGGCCACCCGCGACGGCGCGGCGGCCCTGGGCTTGCCCGAACTCGGCCGGCTGGTCGTCGGCGGCCCGGCCGACCTGTGCGCCCTGGACCTGTCCCGGCCCCAGCTCTGCCCGGCCTTTGACCCGCTGTCCGACGCGGTCTACGCCGCCTCGGGCGGCGAGGTGGTCTGCACCATGGCCGCCGGCCGGGTCCTCTACCGCAACGGCGCGTTCACGACCCTCGACTACCCGGAACTGCGTACCCGGTTCCTGGAAACGGCCGCCCGCCTCACCCGCCCGGGCTCTTGACAATCCCGCCGACGTCCATAATAAAGGCTGGCTTTGCACTGCAATCATTCCCGCGCCCCATCCCGCGCGGCCCGGAGGTTATCCCATGTCCCAGGTCATCACCGTCAACGGCGTCGAATGCCATCCCATCGTGGACAAGTGCGTGGGCTGCGAGCGCACCATGGAGCAGGATGGGGTCAAATACTGCAAGAGCTATCCCCTGCCCGAACGCAAGTGGGCCCAGAAGGTCTGCAACTTCGCCACCCACGTGAAGCTCGAAGTCGACAAGGGCGGCAAGGTCAACATCAACCCCCTGAAGGCCTCCAAGCGCGCCGCCCGCGGTCGCTAGGCCCAGCCCGACTTTTCTTCCGCGCTTACCGCCGGGAGGCCCGCGCCTCCCGGCTTTTTGCGTTGCCAAACGGCCGGCCGCGCGGTTTGCCAAGCCCCGCCCGAACCGCTATGACCCGGACGCGGCCTTGCCGCGCCCCGCACACCTCAGACCGGAGCCCCTATGCTTGACGCCCTGCTCTCCCGGATCGCCGACCAGCGCCAGACCGTCATCGACCTGCAACGCGAGCTGACCGCCATCCCGGCGCTCGGCCCGGACAACGGCGGCCCGGGCGAACGGGAAAAAGCCGACCGCCTGACAGCCCTCCTTGCCGCCATGGGGTTTGCCGCCCCGCGCGAAATAAACGCCCCGGACCCCCGCGTCCCCTGCGGCCACCGGCCGAACCTGGCCGTGGTCGTGCCCGGCGCGGACACCTCCCGCACCTTCTGGGTCATTTCCCACCTCGATATCGTGCCGCCGGGCGACCCGGCCCTGTGGCGCACCGACCCCTACACCCTGGCCGTGGACGGCGACCTGGTCCACGGGCGGGGCGTGGAGGACAACCAGCAGGCCGTGGTCAGCTCCATCCTGCTCGGCAAGGCCCTGCTGGACGCCAAGGCCACGCCGCCCATCAACTACGGCATGCTCTTCGTGGCCGATGAGGAGACCGGCAGCAAGTACGGCCTGGACTACGTGGCCGCCCACCACGACGGGCTTTTCACTCCGGACGACCTGTTCTTGGTACCGGACTTCGGCCTGCCGACCAGCGAAATGGTCGAGATCGCCGAAAAAAGCATGCTGTGGCTCAAAATCATCGTCACTGGCCGCCAGTGCCACGCCTCCACCCCGGCCGACGGCGTCAACTCCCTGTCCGCCGCCGCCCTGTTCATCCTCAAGATCCACAAGCTCCACGACCTGTTCCCGGCCAAGAACCCGCTTTTCCACCCGGCCAACTCCACCTTCGAGCCGACCAAGAAAGAAGCCAACGTCGACAACATCAACACCATCCCCGGCCGCGACGTCTTCTACGTCGACTGCCGGGTGCTGCCCGAATACGCCATCGACGACGTGGTGGCCGCCATCCGCGAACTGGGCAAGGAAGTGGAAGCCGTCTGCGGCGTGACCATCGACTACGAGATCGTGCAAAAGGAACAGGCCGCCCCGGCCACGGACGAGGCCGCCCCCATCGTCGGCCGCGTCATGGCCGGCATCCGGGCCGTCTACGGCGGCAACCCGCGCCCCATGGGCATCGGCGGCGGCACGGTGGCCGCCTACCTGCGCCGGCGCGGCTACCCGGCCGTGGTCTGGGCCACCCTCGAACACAACGCCCACCAGCCCAACGAACGGTCCAGCATCGCCAAGACCATCGGCGACGCCCAGGTCATGGCCCGCGTGTTGTTTGCGTAGAAGAGAAGAATCGGGGCGCTGCCCCGAACCCCACCGGGGGAAATGATTTCCCCCGGACCCCCTCGACGGGGCAGATTTTCATGTCCACGGTCTGAGAGCGGGTACCAATTTTTGAGCCCTATATTTTAACCGCCCAGGGGGTCCGGGGGGGATGATCCCCCCGGCCGCCGGAGGCATCTTCATCTTAATCCCACTCCCATGACATTCGATCTCATCATCATCGGCGCGGGGCACGCGGGGTGCGAGGCGGCCATGGCGGCGGCGCGGCTGGGGCTGGCGACGCTGCTCGTGACCCAGAACGTGGACCGCATCGGGCATCTGTCCTGCAATCCGGCCATCGGCGGCCTGGCCAAGGGGCACATGGTCCGGGAGATCGACGCCCTGGGCGGCCGCATGGGCCTGTGGGCCGACGCGGCCGGCATCCAGTTCCGGACGCTCAACACCAGGAAAGGCCCGGCCGTGCGGGCGACCCGGGCCCAGATCGACCGCGACGCCTACATGCGCGTGGTGCGGCGCGACATCTTCGACCAGGAAGGGCTGCTCGTGCGCCAGGACACGGTGGAGGAGATCCTGGCCGAGAGCGGCCGGGCCTCGGGGGTCAGGACCGGCTCGGGCGAGACCTTCGCGGGCCGGGCCGTGCTCGTGACCACAGGCACGTTCCTCGGCGGCCTCATCCACATCGGCCTGACGCAGTTGCGCGGCGGCCGGCTCGGCGACCCGCCGTCGGACGGGCTGTCCGCCAGCCTGCGCCGCCACGGCCTGGCGCTGGGGCGGCTCAAGACCGGCACCACGCCGCGCCTGCTTGCCAAGAGCATCGACTTCGCGGCCACCACGCCCCAGCCGGGCGATGATCCGCCGCCGGGATTCAGCTTCCACGGTCCGGGGCCGGTCCTGCCCCAGGCGCCGTGCCATTTGACCCACACCAACGCGCGGACCCACGAAGCCATCCGGGCCGGGTTCGACCGGTCGCCGCTTTTTACGGGCGTCATCGAGGGCACGGGCGCGCGCTACTGCCCGTCCGTGGAGGACAAGGTGGCCCGGTTTCCGGAACGCGACCGCCACCACGTGTTCCTGGAGCCCGAGGGCCTGGACAGCCCGGAGATCTATCCCAACGGCATCTCCACCAGCCTGCCCATCGAGACGCAAAAGGCCATGATCGCCACGATTCCGGGCCTGGAGAAGGCCCATATCGTGCGGCCGGGCTACGCCATCGAGTACGACTACGCCGATCCGGTCCAGCTCCTGCCGACGCTGGAAACCAAGGCCCTGCCCGGCCTGTACCTGGCCGGCCAGATCAACGGCACCTCGGGCTACGAGGAGGCGGCGGCCCAGGGCCTGTGGGCCGCGCTCAACATCGTTTGCGCCGCCAAAGGCCGGCCGCCGTTTCTGTTGCGCCGCGACCAGGCCTATATGGCCGTGCTGGTGGACGACCTGGTGACCAAGGGGACGAGCGAGCCCTACCGCATGTTTACGTCCCGGGCCGAACACCGGCTGCTGTTGCGCGAGGGCAACGCCGACGCCCGGCTGACCCCGCTCGGCCGGGAACTCGGATTGGTGGGGGCCGCGCAGTGGGCGCTTTTCCAGGGCAAGGAGCAGGGGCTGGCGGCCGTGCTCGACGGCCTGGCCGGCCGGCGCGTCCGGCCGGACGACTGCGACGATGCGGCCTGGGCGGCCCTTGGCGGCCGGCCCGAGGACCGGAGCCTGCGCCTGGACGAGCTTTTGCGCCGGCCCGAGGCGACGCTTGCCGATCTTGTCCGGTTCTGGCCGGACCTGGCCGGACTGGCTCCGGACGTGGCCGTGGAGGCCGAGACCCGGGTCAAGTACGAGGGGTACCTCAAGCGCCAGGCCGAGCTGGCCGGCCGGATGGAACGGATGGAGGCCACGGCCCTGCCGCCGGACCTGGACTACGGGGCCGTGGCCGGGCTGTCGCGCGAGGTGGTGGAAAAGCTCGGCAGGGTGGCCCCCCTGACCCTGGGCCAGGCCGGACGCGTCTCGGGCGTGACCCCCGCCGCCCTGGCCTGCCTGGAAATCCACCTCAAAAAGCGGGGGACATAGGCTGCGGGCCTTGTGCCCGCGATGATGTTCGCATAAGAACAATTCATGGTTTTTTTCAGGGGATTGGGCCAACAGCCGACCTTTTTGAGCCTGTTCGATCCGGGTTGGTGGGACCGCATGCTCGATTCCACCACCTCGGGCCATTTTTCGCCCGAAGCCACCCTCCTGACCTTCGGCGTCTTCGCCGTGTTCGGCATCTGCATCGCTGTCGGACTGTTCGTCAAAATCCGGGTGGGCCGCCCGGACGTTCCCCCGCCCACCTGGATCGTCCGGCCCGGTGAAATCCGGGCCCTGCTCGACACGGCCCTCACCCAGCGCAGCAAGGTCCGGGTCAGCTTCGTGCGCGACGATCCGGGCGCACGTTCCACCGACGCCACCATCCTCTCCGCCGATCCCCGCCGGGGCATCGAACTGGAGATGACGTCCCTCGTGCGCGCCCACCAGAGCTGGGCCGGCAAGCTCGTGGCCTGCGACTTCCGCCTGCGCCTGGACCCGCGCAAGGACTACCACAGCTTCTACAACTTCGTGGCCCCGATCCTGTCGGTCACCAAGGCCGGGGACGAGTTCATCCACATGGCCGTGGCCTGGCCGAGCCGCCTGGAACTCGAGCAGAAGCGCGGTTTCTTGCGGGTGGAACCGCCCCGGACGTTCGTCCTGGAACTGGAACTGTGGCACGAGAGCACCGTCAAAAACAACCGGGGCCGCTTCGGCGAGCCCGCCACCTGGGGGCCGCCCCTGGTGCGCCTGGACCCGCGCCTGGACGTCCCGGACGTGGAGCTCCGCAACATCTCCGGCGGCGGCATGCGCCTGGAGATCCAGGCCGGGGCCCTCGGCCGGGGCCACGGCCTGTACGAGCCCGGGAGCCGTTTTCTCCTGCGCCTGGTCCTGGCCGAGCCCGAAGCCGACCACCCCAGCGAATTCCACCTGGCCCTGCGCCTGCAAAACGCCTACGGCGACCCCGGCAACCAGGGGCTCAAGGCCTTTGGCTTCCGTTTCCTGAGTTTCGGCGTGCCGGCCGACTCCCTGGCCGACAGCCTGGCCTGGAAAACCGCCGCCAACGGCGTGCCGGCCCTGGACGACTGGGCCTTCAGGCGGCATCTGGCCATTTACCGGTCCAGGGGCGAATGACGGCCGCAGCGCAGCATAACATCGACGCGGCCGGCGCCTGAGGCCGGTCGGGCCGCCGTGGACGGGCCGGAACGATTTTGCTATCCCGGCCACGTTTTTTTCCGTTTCGTCAACGACACGAAACCCTTTCCGGCCTATGGTGGCCGTGGCGGCCCGGGCCCGACCAGGACCGAACCGCCGAGTCCATGCAAGGAGAACGAGGTTGGACGACGATTCCGACAGTGGTTTCTGGAACGTGTTGGGCAAGTTTTTCGGCCAGAAAAACGTTTCCATCGAGGAAGTGATCGAGGAGGCCCGCAAGGACGGCACCCTGCTTCAGGAAGACGCCTCCATGCTGCTCAACATCCTGCGGCTGGAGAAAAAGCAGGTCTTCGACATCATGATCCCCCGTCCCGACATCGTGTGCGCCGAGGCCGACGACGGCATTCCGGCCATCTGCGAACTGATCAGGACCCACGGCCACTCCCGCATCCCGATCTACGAGGACAACCGGGACAACATCCTGGGCGTGGTCTACGCCAAGGACCTGCTCGCCCACCTGGTCGGGGCCGGCGGCGACTATCCCGACCCCCGGTCCATCATGCGCGCCCCGCTTTTCATTCCCGAGACCCTGAACCTGAAAAAGATGCTCCTGGAGTTCCGCAGCCAGAAAAAGCACATGGCCGTGGCCCTGGACGAGTACGGCGGCACCTCGGGGCTCATCACCCTGGAGGACGTGCTCGAGGAGATCGTGGGCGACATCGAGGACGAGCACGATCCGAGCAAGCCCGAGGAGATCCAGGAGACCCAGCCCGGCGTGTTCCTGGTGTCCGGCCGCTACCCCCTGGAGGACCTCAACGCCTCCCTGGGCCTGGCCCTGGAGTCGGAGCAGGTGGAGACCATCGGCGGCTTCCTGACCGAACTGGCCGGCCGGGTGCCGCGCCAGGGCGACGCCTTCACCCTGGAAGGCCGGCGCTTCACCATCCGTGAGGCCGACCGCCGCCAGATCCGCTGGATCGTCATCGAGCCGGCCGCGTAACAGGACCCGGGCCGAGGGTCCAGGCGGCATGCCTTCCGTCCGGGCCGGCGCATCGCCACGCAACACCAGGCGTCCCAAAGAACCACCGTGACAACAGCATCCCTTCTGGCCGTGCTCGGAGCCTGGCTCGGCTTTGCCAATCCCGTCTACCGGCTGCCCGTCCTGGCCCTGCTCTTGCCCCTGGGCCTGGCCGCGGCCGCCGTGCGCGCCCCCTCGGCCAAGGCCGCGGCCAAGGCCGGGTACGCCATCGGCGCGCTGGCCGCCTGCGGCAACCTCTACTGGACGGTCCTGCCCATCCACGACTACGGCAACCTGGCCTGGCCCCTGGCCCTGCCCGTGCCGGTGCTCATGGGCCTGGTGCTCGGGCTCTACACCCTGGTCCTGGCCCTGCTCATGCGCCTGGCCGCCCGCCGCCTGCCGCCGTGGCTTTTCGGCCCGTTTTGCGCCGTGGCCTGGGCCTCCATGGAGATGGCCCGGGGCACGCTTCTTACCGGCTTTCCCTGGCTGACCCTGGCCGCCGCCTTCTCGCCCTGGCCGGCCGCCATCCAGGGCGCGGCCTTTGTCGGGGCCTACGGCCTGTCCGGAGTCCTGGCCGGCCTCGCCGCCTGGCTGGCCGTGCCCGGTCCGGTCAGCCGGCAGGGCCTTGCCGCCCTGGCCCTTGGGGCGGGCCTTTTTTTCCTGGGCAACTTCCGGGCCTGGGAGCCGGCCCCCAAGGACGCCGCCATCCACGCCACCATCATCCAGGGCAACGTGGACCAGAGCCGCAAGTGGGACCCGGCCACCCAGCAGGAGACCATCGACACCTACCTGGACCTGACGCGCCAGGCACTCAAAGACGCCCCCACCGACCTGGTGGTCTGGCCCGAGACGGCCATGCCGTTTTACTTCCAGGACGACGGCTCCCTGGCCCGACAGGTGACGGACTTCACGGCCCAGACCCGGATTCCCCTGGTCCTCGGCGCGCCGGCCTACGAGCGGACGCCCGGCGGCCATACCCTTTTCAACCGGGCCTTTCTCCTTCTCCCTTCGGGGGAGCGGTCGTGGTACGACAAGGAGCACCTGGTCCCCTTCGGCGAGTACGTGCCGCTCGGAAAGTACATGCCGTTCATCCACAAGCTGGTGGAGGGCGTGGGGGACTTCGGCGCGGGCCGGACAGCCGCGCCCCTGCGGGACGGCCGCCTTGCCCTGGGCCTGCTCATCTGCTATGAAGCGATCTTTCCGGAACTGGCGCAACGGCGTGTGGAGGCCGGGGCCAACATCCTGGTCAACATCTCCAACGACGCCTGGTTCGGCGATTCCGCCGCGCCGCGCCAGCATCTCGATCTGGCCCTGCTCCGGGCCGTGGAGCAGGGACGGGCCATCATCCGGGGCACCAACTCGGGCATTTCCGCCGTGATCGACCCCAGGGGACATGTCATGGCCCAGGGAGGGCTTTTCACGGCCCTCGCCCTACCCTGTCCGGAGGTGCCCGTCGTGTCGGAAACGACCTGGTTTCACCGCCACTACACCGCCATCACCTGGGGCATGCCCGGCCTGTTTTTGGCCCTGTGCCTGGCCTGCGCCCTGTTACCCGATCGTCCGGCCGATCCGTCCGGACGCGGCGTCCTTTCTTAAAAGCGAGCCACACCATGCTGCAATATTCCGAACTGCGGACCCTCGGCGCGGAGCTTTCCACCAAGTTTGACGAGTTCTGGAGGCGTCTTTGACCTCGAAACGAGCAGGCAGCGCCTGGCCGCCATCGAGGCCGAACTGGCCAAGCCCGGGGCCTGGGACAATCCCGAACGCATGACACCGATCCTGCGGGAAAAAAGCGCCCTGACCGCCAAGGTGGCGGACGGCGAAAAGCTCCTGGCCGCCAAGGCCGACCTCGACGAATGGCTGGGGCTGGCCAAGGACGACAACAGCCCGGAAGTCCTCGATGCCCTGGCCGAGCAGATCGCCACCCTGGACAGCGACCTGGCCGACGCCGAGCTGGCCGCCTTTTTCGGCCCCGAGCACAACGCCGACGCCATCCTGGAGATCCACCCCGGCGCCGGCGGCACCGAGGCCCAGGACTGGGCCGAGATGCTCCTGCGGATGTACCGCCGCTGGGCCGAGCGCAAGCGCTTCGCCGTCAAGGTCCTGGACTTCCTGCCCGGCGACGAGGCCGGGGTCAAAAGCGTCACCCTGCAGATTTCCGGCCCCTACGCCTACGGTCTGCTGGACGCGGAAAAGGGCATCCACCGCCTGATCCGCATTTCGCCGTTCGACTCCTCGGGCCGCCGCCACACCTCGTTCGCCTCGGTGGACGTCTACCCGGACGCCGGCGTGGACATCGACATCGAGGTCAAGGAGGAGGACCTCCGGGTGGACGTGTTCCGGGCTTCGGGCCCCGGCGGCCAGCACGTCAACAAGACCTCCTCGGCCATCCGCATCACCCACCTGCCGACCGGCATCGTGGTCCAGTGCCAGAACGAGAAGTCGCAGCACCGGAACCGCGAATCGGCCATGAAGGTCCTCAAGGCCCGGCTCTACGACCTG
This sequence comes from uncultured Desulfovibrio sp., assembly GCA_964539435.1. Taxonomy (GTDB): domain Bacteria; phylum Desulfobacterota; class Desulfovibrionia; order Desulfovibrionales; family Desulfovibrionaceae; genus Solidesulfovibrio. The sequence continues at coordinate 4,024 of CAZIJE010000057.1, read as the reverse complement.
GAGCTCAAAAAAATCCAGGCCGAAAAGCAGGAGAGCTACGATTCGAAAAACGCCATCGGCTTCGGTTCCCAGATAAGGACCTACACCATGCAGCCCTACCGACTGGTCAAGGACCACCGCACCGGCGTGGAAGTCGGCGATGTCGACGCCGTCATGGACGGCGAACTCGACAAGTTCATTCGCGGCTACCTGCTGCGGGTCGGCCATGAAGCCTGACACCCCGCCGCTGCTCGACGCCTCCCATGAGGAGATGCTCGGCGAACTGGAGACCCTGCGGCACATGCTGGCCACGGTGGAAAAACCGCCGTGCGCCACCGAGGGGGACGGGGTGGTCATCATGCGCCTGTGCTCGGGCCTGACCCTGGAGGGCTGGCAGTCCCTGTCCAACCACCAGGACCTGCGCGACTGGCTGGCCCTGCCCCTGTCCTCCAACCCCCTCCCCTTTCTCTCGCGCATCCAGGAGACCCTCAAGGAGCTGGTCTTCCTGTCCGAGCACGACCCCCTGACCCGGCTCTACAACAAGGGGGCCTTCGAGCGGATCCTGTCCGCCGAGCTGATCCGGTCCTCCCGGGCCGGCCAGTCCCTGGCCCTGGTCCTGCTCGACCTCGACGACTTCAAGGCCGTCAACGACACCTACGGCCACCCCTGCGGCGACCGGGTCCTCGAAACCGTGGGCGCGCTCCTTCTGGCCGAAAAACGGACCTACGACACCGCCGCCCGGGTCGGGGGCGAGGAGTTCGCGCTCATCCTGCCGAGCGTGGGCCTGGTGCGGGCCGAGATGGTCATCAGCCGGATCGTGGCCGCGGTGCGGTCCCTCAAGATCGTCTGCGACGGGGTGGAGACGCCGCTTTCCGTCACCATCTCCGCCGGCCTGGCCATCACCAAGGGCAAGATGGCCACCACCCGCGAAAAGCTCTACGCCCTGGCCGACCAGGCCCTCTACGAAGCCAAGGCCGCCGGCAAGGACCAGGTGGTGGCCGCGCCCATCGCCGACCTGACCGGCCCGCCCGAGAAGACGCTTGTCCGAGCCGATGAAAAACGTTTTCTTTTCACTGGTCTAACCAAAGGATAAGGCGACGCATGGCCGACACCATAAATCCCAGGTCCTCCCTTTCCGTCGCCATCTTGAGCGGCAAGGGGGGCGTCGGGAAAACGAATCTGGCGCTCAACCTGAGCTACGCCCTGTTCCGGGCCGGCCACCGGGTCCTGGTCATGGACTTCGACGTGGGCCTGGCCAACGTCGACGTGCTCCTCGGCCTGTCGCCGGAAAAAAACCTCCAGGACCTTTTCCGGCCCGAGGTGACGGCTGAGGAGGTCATGCTGGCCGTGGAGCCCGGCGGCTTCGATTTCCTGCCGGCGGCCTCTGGCGTGCCCGAACTCCTGGAAATGGACGACGACATGCGCGAGATCCTTTTCCAGAAGCTCAATGCCGCCTTTGGCGACTACGACTACCTCATGCTCGACCTCGGGGCCGGCATCTCCCAGACGGTGCTGTCCGTGGCCGCCATGAGCCATGTCCGCATGCTGGTGGTCACGCCCGAGCCCACCTCCCTGACCGACTCCTACGCGGTCATCAAGGTCCTGCACACCCAGTACGGCATCACGGACTTCCACATCCTGGTCAACCAGGTGGACGGCCCGGCCGACACCAAGGCCACGTTCGGCCGGCTGGCGGCCGCCTGCCAGCACTTCCTGGGCTTTTCCCCGACCCTGGTCGGCGGCGTCCGGGCCGACCCCGCCCTGCCCGACGCGGTGCGCCGCCAGGTGCCGCTCCTGCGCCACGATCCCCGCAGTCCGGCCGCCCAGGACATCCTGGCCGGCGCGGTCAAGCTGCACCGGATCCGGGAGGGCAAGCAGGCGGGCCTCCGGGACATGCCCGTGCTCGGGAAAATTCCCCAGCCCCGCAAGTAATCCTTGACGGGAGGTCGTTTTTTTCGGCAATGGTATGAAATAGATGGACGATTGCTTGCCCCGCCGCAGGCGGATTCCGGCCAACCGTCAACACCGCGAGGACCTCCCGATGAACAAGAGCGAACTGATCAAAACCCTGGCCGAGACCAAGGACCTGCATATCGACGAGGCGTCGGACATCGTCAACGCCTTTGTCGATTCCGTCAAACAGGCGCTGATCAACGAGGACCGGGTCGAAATCCGGGGGTTCGGCAGCTTCAAGATCAAGGGATACAAGGGCTACACCGGCCGCAATCCCAAGTCCGGCGACGTGGTCACCGTGGCCCCGAAAAAGCTTCCCTTTTTCCGGCCCGGCAAGGAACTCAAGGAATACCTCAACAAATAAGACAGTCCATGCGCATACTCCGCCTCCTCCCCGGCGTCCTGGCCCTGCTGGCCATGGCCGTTTCCCCGGCCTTCGCCGCCGATCCGGCCCTGACCATCGTCTATGCCGGCAACACCAACGGCTACTACGACCCCTGCCCCACCTGCGGCTCCCAGAAGCTCGGCGGGCTGTCCAAGCGGGCGTCCTACATCAAGGCCCTGCGCCAGACCCCGCCCACCGCCGGCAAGACCCTGGCCGTGGCCGGGGCCTGGGAATTCCTGCCCGAAGCCGCGGCCGCGCCGCCGGAGCCCGAAAAGATGCCGGCCGTGGCCAAGGCCCACGAGGCCCTGGCCTACGACGCCATGGCCGTGGCCCCGTCCGAGGCCAAGCTCCTGGCCGACAGGAAGGCCGCCCTGCCCAAGGGCGCGACGGTCCTCGACCAGACGCCGTCCACCCGGATCGTCACTGTCGGCGGCAAGGCCGTGGGACTGGTCTTTTTTCCCATGCCCCGGGACATCAGCGCCCCGGTGCCGGAAAAGCTCATGGACCAGACGGCCAAGGCCGCCTCGGAACTGCGCGGCAAGACGGCCCTGGTGGTCGGCGTCAGCCCCTGGGGCGCCATCGACGAGGAGACCTTCATCAACACCAAGTCCGGGGCCGTGGACGTGCTGCTCGGCAGCGGCGCCGGCTCGGGCTTCTCCTCCCGGACCTCCAAGGACGGCAAGACCCTGTGGACCCGGGCCTACATCAAGGGCAAGACCGTCAACCGCCTGGACCTCCTCGGTCTGCCCGGCCAGCCCGGCTTCGCCTGGAAAGTGAACGAAAACTTCACGGCAAAGTCCGACCCCCTGGACGAGAACGTCCCCCAGGACGCGGCCGTGCAGCAGCTCTTCTAGTCCGGCCGGTTCGACGTCCCGGAACGCCCGCACCCCTTTTCCGTCCCAAGGCAGCCAACGGTGTCCTGTATGCGTTTTTGTGTCCCGCTTGCCGCTTTTGCCTTGTGCCTGGCCCTGTCCGCGCTTCCGGTCCGGACCGTCCAGGCGGCCGAGCCGCTTCTGACCGTCCTTTTCACCGGCAACACCTACGGCAACCACGCGCCGTGCCCGACCTGAGGCGGCAAGCTTGTCGGCGGACTGGCCCGGCGGGCCGGCTACATCAAGACCCTGCGCGAGAATCCTTCCCTCACGGACAAGGTGCTGCTCCTGTCCGGCCCGTTCGAGATCCTGCCCGACGGGCCGGAACAAAAGCCCGATCCCAAGCGTTTGCCCTCCGTCAGCCAGGCCATGACCCTCCTCGGCTACGCCGCTGGCGCGCTCAATCCCGACGAGGCGGCCTTCCTCGCCGGCGCGGCCGCCCCCCTGCCCGCCGGCTTCACGGTCCTCGGCCAGCAGCCCGCCACCGCCGTGGCCCAGGCCGGCGGCATGGCCGTCGGCATCGTCTTTTTTCCGGTATCGCCCGATCCCAGAACCGCCGTCCCGCCCGCCCTGGCCGATGCCGTGGACGCGGCCGCCAAGAGCCTGCGGCCCAAGGTCAGGCTCGTCATCGGCGTCAGCGGCTGGGGCATGGGCGACGAGCAGACCTTCCTCGACACCCACCCCGACGCCCTGGACATCCTCCTCGGCAGCGGCCCCAACGCCGGCATCGCCGGCCGCACCTCGGCCAGCGGCAAAACCCTCTGGGCCCGGGCCTACATCACGGGCAAGACCATCAACCGCCTGGACCTCCTCAACCTGCCCGGCGCTCCGGATT
>CAZIJE010000056.1:3571-22811 GCA_964539435.1 uncultured Desulfovibrio sp. | reverse complement strand
GGGGGGATCATCCCCCCCGGACCCCCTGGAAGGGGGGACAATCAATGTGCCTCCCAGACAGCGGGAGGTGTCGAGACGGCGCGCGTGGCGGTGTGATTGGATAACAGTGTCGCAGCGAAAGGTTGGCATGAACGACAACTTGCCCCTGTTTTCCCCTTTGAAAGTTTTTTGGGGAAAGGGGTGCGGGGAAAACCCCTTTTTTTCAAAAAAGGGGTTTTCCCCGCGTCTTCCCACACCATGAAACACGACGCTGGTGGGGTGGCGGCGGTCAAGGCCAGGGCCAACATCGCCGAGATCGTGGGGCGGTACGTGGCCCTGCGGCCGGTGGGAACCCGGCTGGTCGGCCCGTGCCCGTTCCACCAGGAGACCAAGGGGTCGTTCAACGTCCATCCCGACAAGGGGTTTTTCCACTGCTTCGGCTGTCAGGCCTCGGGCGACGTCATTGATTTTTACTGTCGCATCAACGGGCTGGAGTTCCGCGAGGGCCTGGAGCGGCTGGCCGCCGAGGTGGGCGTGGACCTGGGCCAGGCCCGGCGCGATCCCCGGCAGGCCGAGCGCAAGCGGCTGCGCGACGACTGCCTGGCCATGCACGAACTGGCCGAGCGGTATTACCGCCATGTCCTCGGCCTGGCCGAAGGGGCGGCGGCCCGGGACTACCTGGCCCGGCGCAAGGTCAGCCCCGAGATGATCGAGCGCTTCGGCCTTGGCGTCAGCCCGGCCGGGTGGCAGGGCCTCCAGAAGGTGCTGCGGTCGCGTGGGTTTTCCGACGATCAGGGCGTGTTGGCCGGCCTTTTGAGCCTGGGGAAAAACGACCGGGTCTGGGACCGGTTCCGGGACCGGCTCATGTTCCCCATCCGCGACGGCGGCGGCCGGGTGGTGGCGTTTGGCGGCCGGACCATGGGGGACGGCGAGCCCAAGTATTTAAACAGCGCGGAAACGCCGATCTACACCAAGGGGCAGCACCTTTACGGCCTCCACGAGGCAAGGCCCGCCATCGCCAAGACCCGCCGGGCCTTTCTGACCGAAGGCTATCTCGACGTCATCACCCTCCACCAGTTCGGGTATGGCGAGGCCTGCGGCGTCCTGGGCACGGCCATGACCCTGGAGCAGGCCAAGCGGCTGGCCGGCTTTTCGCCCCGGGTGGACCTGGTCTTCGACGGCGACGCGCCGGGCCGCAAGGCGGCGGCCCGGGCCGCCCAGATGTTGTTGACGCTTGGCGGCGGCTGCCGGGTGGTACCGCTTCCGGACGGCGAGGACGTGGACAGCCTGCTCCACGGCCGGGGCCGCGAGGGATTCGAGGCCTGCCTTGCCCGGGCCGAAGACGGACTTACCTTCTGCCTGCGCACCGTGCGCGAGACGTACGCGCCGAAGGACATGGCCGCCTGGGCCGTGGAGTTCCTGTCCGGCCTGGCCGACGAGGCCTTGCGGGCGGTGTTCATTCCCCGGGTGGCGTCGGGACTCGGCCTGGCCGAGATCGAATTGCGGCATTTTTTGGCCTCGGACCCCGGCCGGGCCAGACAGGCGGCGCGGCAGACGCCGCCCCGCCCGGACCACCTGGACCTCGGTCCCAGGGACGCCCAGCTGCTTTCTTTTGCCGTGCGCGCTCCCGGCTATGTGGAGGCGCTGGTCAGGGAAGGCGTGGCCGATCTCCTGTCCACGCCCGGGGCCCGGGATTTTTTCGCCAGACTCGCCGGGGGCGGCCCGGATGATCTGGCCACGCGGCTGACCGCGCCGCAGACGGCCTTTTGGGCCAAGACACAGCTGGAGCCGGTTTTGAGCGACGCGGAAGCGGCCGCTTTTTTTGAGGAAATTTGCGTTTTTCTCCATGAGGCTCGAGAAGGCGAACGGCGACGCGCCATCATGGAGGCCATTCGCCGAGCGCAGGAACAGGGAGCGCACGAGGACGCCTTGCGGCTTCTCGGAGAACTCCAGGCCCTTTCCGGGAGGGGTGATGAGTAATCTCAAAGAAATCCAACAGATCAAGAGCCTCATCGTCAAAGGCAAGCAAAAGGGCTTCCTGACGTTCGATGAGGTCAACAAGGCCCTGCCTTCGGAAGTCAACAATCCCGAGCAGCTCGAAGAGGTCATCGCCATCTTCGACCAGCTCGACATCAATCTTGTGGACACGGACAAGGACGGCCGCAAGATCGAGGTGGCCAGCGCCGAGCCGGAAGAGACCCCGGACGCCGACCTGGAGCTGACCGAGAGCGAGGACACCCTCGACTATTCCTCGCGGAGCACCGACCCGGTGCGCATGTACCTGCGCGAGATGGGGGCCGTGCCGCTGCTCGACCGCGAAGGCGAGGTGGTCATCGCCAAAAAGATCGAAAACGGCGAAATGGACGTGCTCTACGCCCTGGTCGAGGTGCCGGTGGCCGTGGAAGAGCTCATCCAGGTCGGCGAGGACCTGAAGATCGGCCGGATCAAGCTCAAGGACGTGGTCAAGACCATCGAGGAAGACGATCCGTCCGAGGACGAGATGAACCAGCGCCAGCGGGTCATCTTCCTCCTGGACGAGGTCAAGGGGTCGTTCCGCAAGAAGCGCAAGATCTACAGCAAGCTCGACCAGTGCGCCTGCCTGGACCGCCGGGTCGCCGGCATCCAGAAGGAGATCATGGTCTTCAAGGAAGAGATCGTGGTCCGGCTGCGGGACATCAAGCTCGAAAAGACGCTCATCGACCGGATCATCGAGATCGTCGAGGACTACGTGCGGCAGATGCACAACTGCCAGCGGGACCTGTCGGCCTACATCCTGTCCGTGGGCAAGTCCCAGTCGGAGATCCAGGAGATGTTCGCCCAGCTCGACTCCCGGGACATCAATCCCATGGTCGCGGCCGAATCCCTGGGCCTGACGGTCGAGGAGCTCTTTTCCTTCAAGGAGATGCTCTCGGCCAAGATGGAGATCCTGGACCGGCTGCAGGAGAAGTGCTGCCACCACGTGCACGAGCTCGAAGAGGTCCTGTGGCGCATCAAGCGCGGCAACACTGCGGCCCAGCGGGCCAAGCAGGAGCTCATCCGGGCCAACCTGCGCCTGGTCGTGTCCATCGCGAAAAAGTACACCAACCGCGGCCTGCAGTTCCTGGACCTGATCCAGGAGGGCAACATCGGCCTGATGAAGGCGGTGGACAAGTTCGAATACCGTCGCGGCTACAAGTTCTCGACCTACGCCACCTGGTGGATCCGCCAGGCCATCACCCGCGCCATCGCGGACCAGGCCCGGACCATCCGCATCCCGGTGCACATGATCGAAACCATCAACAAGCTGATCCGGACCTCGCGCTACCTGGTCCAGGAGCTCGGCCGCGATCCGACGCCCGAGGAGATCGCCGAGCGCATGGACTATCCGCTGGAAAAGGTCAAAAAGGTGCTCAAGATCGCCAAGGAGCCGATTTCCCTGGAGACGCCCATCGGCGACGAAGAGGATTCGAGCCTCGGCGACTTCATCGAGGACAAGAAAGCCCTGGCCCCGGCCGAGGAGGTGGTCAACACCAAGCTCGGCGAGCAGATCGGCAAGGTCCTTTCCGACCTGACGCCCCGCGAGGAGCAGGTGCTGCGCAAGCGCTTCGGCCTGGGCGAAAAATCCGACCACACCCTGGAAGAGGTGGGCAAGCTCTTCAACGTCACCCGCGAGCGCATCCGCCAGATCGAGGCCAAGGCCCTGCGCAAGCTGCGCCACCCGGTCCGCAGCCAGCATCTGCGGTCCTACTACGAAGGCTGATTCCCAACTCCGGGCATCCACAACGAAAAGGCGGTTTTCACACCGCCTTTTCGTTTTTCGAGGTTCGCTTGGTTACTCGCCCCTGTCGGCGAACCCGCCCATCTCCTTGTGCTTTTTCCAGGAGATTTCCAGTGCGAACTTTTCCTTGTCCTTTTTCTGCGAGGCCTTCATCTCCACGTTGACCAGCACGGCCGGCGACAGGGACAGGCTTTCGTCCCCGGCGGCGACCACCACCCGGCCGTCCTTCATGTCGCTGACCAGCTTTTCCAGGTTGCAGATCACTTCCGAAAGCTGCATCACCCCTTCGATCTTGATCTTGTCCTTGTCCATGGGAGGCTCCTTCCGGCCGTTTCGATCAGCCGGTGATTTCGAATTCCACGCACCGCCCCTGCTTGAGGCGGATGGACCCGTGACGCTTGGTGACGAACAGGACCAGCGGCCGCAGCGCCTCGGCGTCCAGCCGGCAGTCCCCGAGGTAGCTGCGGAAAAAAGAGCCGCTGTCATAGACCCGCAGGCTGTGGCGTCCCCGGTCGGGGCCGCGCAATAGGACGGTCAGGCGGCCGCGCGGTTCCTCCTCGCGGCGTCGCCGGACGGGACGCGGGCACTCCAGCGGACAGAGGAGCAGTTGCAGGGCATGGCTGAAGAAAAAGAGCTGTTCGGCCACCAGGCCACAGGTTTTGGGATCGAGTGCAACGGACAGCGACAGGTCCGTCTCGGGCGTCAGGTTGTCGAGCACGCCCCGCAGGAAGACTTCCGCGGGGTGGCAAAGGCCGTCCGGCCGGCAGTCTTGGCCGGGCAACGGCTCGGCGTCCGTTGCGGTCCGGTCGTCCGGCGCGCCGGACAGGAGACGGTCTCCGTCTGGTGCTTGCGGTATTCGGGCAGGCGCGGCTACGACGAGCCCGTCAGGCGGCACGGAAGGGGATGGCGCGACGGCGCGGGGCGGGGAGGGTGGTTGGATTTCGCTGGCCGGAGCAGGCGCGCTGGCCGGAAAGGGCGGCACGGCGTCGACCGGGGCGGCGGCCGGCGCATGGGGCTGGTCCGTGGCGTAGCGTTCCGCTTCGAACGAGGATGGCGCGATGTATCCTGGGGGAAGCGGTCTGGATTCGGGGATGGGCGGCACCGCTTCGGCCACGGGCAAACGCGAGGTCTCAGGAGCTTGCGCGGGTGGCGTTGCGGGTGGCGTGGCCGGAGGGGCCTTTTTGGGGCGAGGAGGGGATTTGGCGCTCCTGGCCTGACCTCTGGTCTTGGCCGGCGTCTCGCCGCGTGGCGCGTCCGGGCCGCGTTTTGACTGCGGAGGCATGCTGTTTCTCCTGACGTTGCCGGGCTTTTTGCTGGCATCCGGGGCTGGGCAGCGTCCCTGCCGGACGCGGCGCAACGGATACGGGCTTGGCCCAAGCCGATTCATTTCAGGACTGTCGTCCGCGGCCGGGCCAGGGCCGATCCTATGCCCGCTGTTTTTCCATCCTGCGCAGCCGGCGTGACGTTTCCGCGACGAACGGTCCTGGCCGTTGGTTTCCGTCTCCATCCTTGCAGACGCCGGATCGTCACCAGGCCGCGACCGTATCCGACCGATCGGGCTGTAGGGTTATGCCGGCGTCGGGCCTGGCCCGCTTGCGGAATACGATCCAGGAAGCGCCCACGCCAAAGGATGCCCGGCCCTTGTGGGGGATTCTGGGGGGGCGCGGCCGGCCGCGCCAGGTCGTCCTCCAGCTGACCAACCGGTGCAACGCCCGGTGCGCCCAGTGCGGCATGAACGTGACCGCCGGCGGCGGGCGCGGCGACATGGACCCGGACACGGCGAAGCGCATCATCGACCGGTGCGCGGCCCTGGGGGTGGCCGCCCTGTCCTTTACCGGCGGGGAGCCGTTTCTGACCGGGCCGCTTCTTTTCGAACTGCTCGATTATGCCGGCCGGGCCGGCATCGACTATTTGCGCACCGGCACCAACGGCTGGCAATTCGCCCATCCGGACAGGCCGGGCTTTACGGACCGGGTGGCGCGCCTGGCCGAGGGTCTGGCCGCGACTAGGCTGCGCAATTTCTGGATCAGCCTGGATTCGGCCGACGCGGCCACCCACGAGGCCAACCGGGGACACGACGGCATGGTGGCGGGCCTGGCCCGGGCCTTGCCTGTCTTCCATGCCCACGGCCTGTTTCCCACGGCCAACCTGGCCCTTAACCGCCACATGGGCGGCCCGGAACCCCTGTCCGGGGACGGCGGAAATCTGTACGGGGCAGCGTGCGCCGCCTTGTCGCGTTTCTTCGAGACAGCCATCGCTCTCGGCTTCACCATGGCCAACTGCTGTTATCCCATGAGCCACGCCGACGCGGCCAGGGGGGTCAAGGCCGTGTACGCGGCCACGGCCTCGGCCGCCCGGGTGACCTTTTCCGCTGCCGAAAAGCGTGCCTTGTTCGAGGCCGTGCGCGACACCGTGCCGCGTTACAGGAGCCGGCTTCGCATCTTCACCCCGCTTGCCGCCATACACGCATTGACGGCCCAATACGGGCAGCCGCCGCGACAGGCGCGTCCGTGTCTGGGAGGAAGCTCCTTTTTTTACGTGGACCGCCACGGCGACTGCTTTCCGTGCGGCTACCGGGGCAACGAGAATCTGGGGCCGTTCTGGAAGCTCGGCGAGGAGCGGTGGGGTGCCGCGCCCAACTGCCGGGCCTGCGACTGGGAGTGTTTCCGGGATCCGAGCGAGCTGCTCGGCCCGTTGGACGATCTCAGTTCCGGCCCGGCCGTGTGGCGGCGGCTGTTGGCCGGCGACCGGGGACAGCTGCGTGTGTGGCTGCGGGACATGCGCTACTTCGCCGCCTGCGCCCACTTCGACGGCCGCCAGCCCCCTGACTGGCCACGGCTCGGGCGTTTCGTCCGGCCTTGACCTTCCCGGCAAGGGCGGGGAAGCGGTCCCCGCCCCGTTGGTGGCCACGCCTTTTCCGCTAGGCCGCGTGGACCATGCGCGGCTTGGGTTTGTCCGCCTTGCCTGTCCAGGCGTCCGTACCGGCCGTGGCGTCGCTGTACATGTTCCAGAAGTCCTCGAAGGCCTGCTCGATGGTCCGGCCCTTTGCATAGTTTCGGCCGGCCCGGCCCATGGCCCGCATGCGCTGGGGATCGGCGACGAGCGCTTGCATGGCCAGGAACAGGGCGTCGGCGTCCCCGGCCGGGACCACGATGCCGGTCTCGCCGGGCAGGATGTTCTCCATGGGTCCGCCCTGGTCCGTGACGATGATGGGCAGGCCCGAGGCCTGGGCCTCCAGGACCACGTTGCCGAAGGTGTCGGTGGCGCTCGGGAAGACGAAGAGATCGCTGGCCGCGAACACGGCCGCCAGTTCCTCGCCCTCGCGGTAGCCGGTGAACGTGGTCGGCGTGCCGGCAAGCTGTTCCCGCAGGTCGTCGAGATAGGGACCGTCGCCCACAACGGTCAGGGTGGCGTCCGGGCGGGCGGCCCAGAGGCGTCTGAAGGCCTGGGCCAGCAGGTGGAGGTCCTTTTCCCGGGACACCCGGCCGGCGTAGAGCAGGCGCGGTCCGTCGCCCATGCCGCACCGCGCGGCCACCTGGGAGGACCGCTTGGCAGGATCGAAACGGGCCACGTCCACGCCCCTGGGGAAAAGCCGCAGCTTGGCCGGATCGAGCCCCTTTTCCGCCAGTTCCCGACCGGTGTCGCGGGAAGGGATGTAGACCAGGTCCATCTGGTTGTAATACCAGATGATGAATTTCCAGGTCAGGTCCTCCATGGCCTCGTCGCCGGTCAGGATCTGGGCGTACTGGGGCAGGGCGGTGTGGTAGGTGCCGTAGATGGGCAGGCGAAGCGTCTTGGCGATGCCCAGGGCGGCCAGGCCGATGGGGCCGGGCGTGGCCGAATGGATGCGGGTGAATTCCCCGGCGTAGACGTGGTGGAGCATTTCCAGCAGCGGCGGATAGAAGAGCTTCTGGTCCGGGTACTCGTCGAAGTGATAGACGCCGATGGGCTTGAAGTTCTGCACGCCGGGCTCGAAGACCCGCTGGCCGTGGTCGCAGGTGATGATGGACAGGTGCTTGCCCGTGCGGATGGCCAGTTCGGCCTGCTGGCGCAGGGTGCCGGACACGCCGTTGATCTCGTGGAAGGTGTCGGTGAAATGGGCCACCCGCACGTCGTGGCCGTGGCCGCTTTCGCCGGTCACGGCTCTTTTCGCCTCCTGGCTGAAGCGGCGGTCCTTGGTGAAGATGGAATAGGCCAGGAAGTAGGGGGCCAGCATGGTGTAAAGGGCCCCGGCCGAGCCCAGGGTGCCGAAGATGTCGAAGACGTTGGCCCCGCTGACATTGTCGAGGAGCGTCCTGGCGAAGTGGGAGGCGATCCGGTTGGTGGCCCGGTTGACAAAGGAAAACCAGCCGTTTTCCAGGTTTTCGCCGTTGAGGACGCCGGCCTGGGCGAACTCCATGAGCATGGGATCGGCGCGGATAAGCGATTCGGTTTCGGTGCGGATCAGGTCCCGCAGCGGCGTGTGGCTGGCGGGCCGCCGACGGGAGAGACTGCGGACCAGCCGGGTACGCAGCTTGAAAGCCAGGCCGGCGCCGCCCTGGACCTCGGGCTCGAGGAACCGGTCCACGACCTTGAGGGTCACGTCCTTGTCCAGGAACCGGTCGATGCCGAACCGGTGTTTGTAGTACTGGTAGGCGATGCTGTAGAGGGTGCGGGCCATGGTCCGGGGGGTCGACGACGCCCCCACGGCCCGTGACGCCCCGTTTTCAAGGCCCGTGAAAAATGCGTCCAGGTCCGTCGCCCCTTCCACCTGGGTGTAGGTGGAGGCGATGGTCAGGGCGCTGTGGTCGTCGGAACCGCCGATCAGGTTCTTGCGCCAGGGCTGGGGGTAGCCCGGATCGATGCCGTATTTTTCCGCCAGCCGCCAGATCGCGTCCTCGCCGAGGGTCGGAACGATCTCGCGCAGGCAGTCGTTTTGCCAGGCGTCGCGCGCGCCGTTGATCTCGAAGTTGCGAAACAGCAACAACAGCTTTTCGAAATTTTCCACCGTCATCCGGTCGTTGACCCCGAACAGGGGGTGGGCCACGGCATGGTGCAGGTTCTCGCGGCGCAGGTAGTCCACCAGGTCGTAGACGTTCTCGCGCAGCCGCTGCAGTTCGCCGTGCACGGCCTCGTTGATGCGAAAAACCAGGACATGGACCTTGCAGCGGTCCTCCGGGAAATACGACGTCACTTCCTCGCTGATGAACGTGCCGGGCAGGTGGGCGATGGAAAGCGCGCCCTCGATGCGGTTGTGGTCCGAGATGGTGACCCACCCCATGCCCTTGCGCCTGGCTTCCTCGTAGATGCGCAGGGGTTCGGTGAAACTTTCCGGACAATTGAGCTTTTGCAGCACCCACTGGGACGGTCTGGTCGAGAATTTGGAGTGGACGTGCAGGTCGATCTTCATGATCGCTCCTTGGGCGAAACGGGCCGGCAGGAGGCCGATGGCGGATCTGCCCCGGCATTGCTTGGCGTTTGCGACTTCTATCTCCCGGCTCGTGGCGGTCGGATTGCGGTTGGCTGGTCTTTTGTTGACGGCCAAAGCCTGATTGTCACCGAAACGTCGCTTGTTCGGACCCGGCTCCGGGCGCATGTTTGGTCCATGGACACGGAACGCAGGCAGACGGTCCAGACCGAAACCGAACGCGAGGCCCTGTTGCGGGAAGGGCGGGAGGTGCTGGCCTCCCTGGGCGGCCGGCGGCTGGTCAAGGAGTTTTCGCGCCGGGCTGCGGGCGCCGCCAGCCGCGAAGAACTGGCCGAACTGCTCCTGGAATGCCTCGCCACCCGCCGCCCCGGCTGACCTTTCCTGTCTCGGTCACGGATTCGCCATCCTCGCATGGCCTGATCGTCATGCGAGCATGGCAATTTTCATGAATCCGGACGGGCGGGGAGGATGCCCCCTGCCGGACGCGGCGGCTTGGGCCGTCTGTGGAACAGGACCGGCGTGGCCGGATGGGACGTTACGGGACTACAAGGCACTCCGGTCCGGGGTGCGGGAGCGCGGGGATGGAAACGAGATCGCACTTTCACGCCGAACTGGAAGCCCTCAGGCGGCGCGTCATCGAACTGTCGCAACGGGTCGAGGCCTCGCGCCAGGGGGCCTTGGCCGCCTACCTGCGCCACGACCTGGCCGAGGCCCGGCAGGTGATCGAGGCCGACAAGGCCATCAACCAGGAGACCTGCGACATCGACGAGGCCTGCCTGCGCCTGCTCGCCCTGGAGCAGCCCGTGGCTCTCGACCTGCGGCGCATCGTTGGCTACGCTCGGGCCGTCATCAATCTGGAACGGCTGGCCGACGAGGCCGTGGCCATTGCCGAAGGCGCGCTGACCGGAGCCGGCCTGCCCGGCGAGTGCGACACGGCCCTCGAGGTCCTGGCCGAACATGTGGGCCGGATGTACGGCTTGGCGTCCCAGGCCTTTGCCGACGACGGTCTCGACGAGGCCATGGAGGTCTGCCGGCTCGACATGCGGGCCAGGGAGTTGGCCGTGGCCGCGGTGCGCTGCATCACCGATTCCCTGGCCCAGTGCAAGGCCGCGCCAGAGGCGTCGGTGCGGGCCATTCTGGCTGTCCGGAGCTTTGAACGCATGGGCGCTCACGCCGCCAATATCGCGGAATCCCTGATTTTCATCCTCAAGGGCGTGATGCCGAGCCAGCGGTGCCAGCCCAGATGACCGACGACGGAAGGGGGGCCAGAGGCACGTTCCCGGCAACGAGGTTTTCCCTTGGCAGTTGACCGGGGAGGAGCGGGCGGGCTACCCCAGACGCGCGCCAAGGCGCTGCGGACCGTTGCCCGGAAGGGCGGCGATGCAACCATGGACGAGAAAGGGACGCCAGTGGCCGATGCCAACCACCCCCGGCGCGTGACCGTGAGCCGGACCGTCAGGCTGCCGGACCCGACCCGGGCGGCCCTGTGCCGTCGCGCGCCGGAGCTCGGACCGAAGATCCTTTTTTTCAGCGGCGGCACGGCCCTGCGTCATCTCAGCGAAACCCTGATCGAGTACACCGCCAACTCGATCCACCTCATCACGCCGTTCGACTCGGGCGGCTCCTCGGCCGTCTTGCGCCGGGCCTTCGGCATGCCCGCCGTGGGCGACATCCGCAACCGCATCATGGCCCTGGCCGACCGGTCCATCACCGGCAATCCGGCCGTGTTCGAACTGTTCGCCCACCGCCTGCCCAAGGACGCGCCCCAGGAGGAACTGGCGGCGCGCCTGAAGCGGATGATCAGCGGCGAAGACCCGCTCGTGCGCCGCATCCCGGATCCCATGCGCAAGATCATCCGGTCCCACCTCCATTTTTTCGAACAGCGCCGGCCGCCGTCCTTCGACCTGCGCGGGGCCAGCATCGGCAACTGCATCCTGACCGGCGGCTATTTCAACTACAACCGCCTGCTCGATCCGGTCATCTACCTGTTCATGCAGCTGGTGGAAGCCCGTGGCGTGGTGCGTCCCATTGTCACGGCCGACCTGCACCTGGCCTGCGAGCTGGAAAACGGCCAGGTGCTCCTCGGCCAGCACCTGATGACCGGCAAGGAGGCCGCGCCCATTGCCGCGCCCATTGTCCGGCTGTGGCTGGTGGCGAACCTCGAGGACCCCGCGCCGGTCACGGTCCGCATCCGGGAAAAGACCGAAACGCTTATCCGCAAGGCCGACATCATCTGCTATCCCTACGGCAGCTTCTATACGAGCCTGATCGCCAACCTGCTGCCCCAGGGCGTGGGGGACGCCGTGGCCGCCACGCCCTGCCCCAAGGTCTACATCCCGAACCTCGGCCACGACCCGGAACAACGGGGACTGACCGTGGCCGCCCAGACGGCGCGGCTCCTGGACGCCCTGGAAAAGGGGTGCCTGGGGCAGTGCCCGCGCGAGGACCTGCTCCGTTTCGTCCTGGTGGACAGCAAGAACGGCCGGTACGACACTCCCCTGGACATCGCCGCCATCCGGCGTCTGGGTGTCGAGGTCCTGGACGTGCCCCTGGCCCGGGCCGACAATCCTTCCGAAGCCGACAGCCGCAAAGTGGCCGAACTCCTGGTCTCCCTGACCTGAGCCGACGTTTTGCCGGGGAAGGGTCAGGCGGACAGGGCCCGGCGGCGTACGAATTCGCCCAGGGCCTTGTCCTCGGTGGCGATGTGGTTGAAGAACCAGTCCTTCAGAAAGGCCAGCAGGTCGTCGAGCACCGCCCGCGTCACCACGCCGAACTCCCTTTCGATTTCAAAAAAGATGACGTGGTTGATGAAAAGCTCGTGCTGTTGCCGGTGGGTTTCCAGTTGCGGATACCCGAGGTCCAGCATCAGCTCCATTTCGAGGTCGAAGTGCCCGTTGAGGTAGTCGCGCAGGAACCGCAGGGTCGCCACGACCATGGCCGGATCGTCGGCCCCCTTTCCCGAGCCCAGGGCATTGATGAGCGTGATGATGGCCCGGTGCTGCTCGTCGATTTCCTCGACGCCGACGGACAAGGAGGGGTCCCAGGCGATCATGCGGTTCTCCGTGGAAAGCGGGGCAAGGGGAGGATGCCTGTGCCAGCCGGCCGACAGCGGGTTCATTGTATGGGTCGATCATGCCAGTGTCGCCGGACAAGTCAAGAATGACGGCCGGCTTTCGGTCTGCGTGTGGGCAGGACGCGGGAGCGGTCGGGACGGCGGGAAAGGTCTGCCCCGGATAGGGACACAGGCAATTTCCTGGGCGGAAGGGTTTCCCTGGCCATCGGATTTGCGGTATGTAGTTCCCGACTCGAAATCCGTCCGTCACTTCCAACCCGGAGGCGTGCATGCGTCTGCGTTTCCTCGTTCTCCCGCTCCTGACCCTCAACCTGCTCCTGCCTGCCTGTCAGACGACCGCCACCCGGGCGCGGACCGCTGCCGACGCCCCGACGGCCGCTTCGCCGTCGACCTCGCCCCTGGCCGGATCCCGCCAGCTCGTGCTGGTGGTGGCCGAGACCTTCAACGACAACCAGGCCCGGATGCGCCGCTTCGAGCGAGGGGGCGACGGGGCCTGGCGTCCCGTGGGCGACGACGTGGCCGTGACCCTCGGCAAGAACGGTCTGGCCTGGGGCCTGGGCCTCCACGGCGGCCCGCCGGCCGGTGGCCCGGTCAAGGTGGAGGGCGACGGCCGGTCCCCGGCCGGGGTCTTCGCTTTCGGCACGGCCTTCGCCTACCAGCCGGAGCGGATGTGGAAACCGGCCAAGATGCCCGTGCACACGGTGACGGACCAGACGGTCTGCGTGGAGACCATCGGTTCCGCGTCCTACAACCGGATCGTGGACGAGGACAAGGTGGCCGTCAGGGACTGGTCCTCGCCGGACCGGATGCTGCGGCCGGACGGGCTGTACCGCTACGGCCTGATGGTGGACCACAACGCCCCGAACACCAAGCCCGGCGCGGGGTCGTGCATCTTTTTCCACCTGTGGCGGCGTCCGGGAGCGCCGACCGTCGGCTGCACGGCCATGAACGAACCGGCCATGCTGGCGGTTCTGGCCTGGATGGACGCCTCGAAAAAGCCGGTCCTGGTCCAGTTGCCTCGCCCGGAGCTGCAGCGTCTGGCCCGGGCATGGGGAGCGCCGGAACTGCTGCTGCCCGGCTCGAAGGACTAGCCGGCGGTTCGATCCGTCCGGAATATGCGCAAAGCCGGCCGCGGCTGCTGCCGGGGTTCCCGACAGGCGACTTGGCGTGAAGGGCGCGCGGCCGGGGGCCAGATGTCTGTGGCTTGCAGGAGTCTGGGAAACGTCGCCAAGCAGAAAAATCGGCCGTGCGGAAGCATGGCCGGGGAAAGAGCGGGGCAGGGGGAAGAGCGACCCCGCGCCGGCGGTGGGGGCCAAGGCGTGCGGGCAGGGCCGCGGCTAGGCCGGCTCGGGTTCCTTGCCCTGCTTTTTCAGGGCGAAATTGAGGAGCTTGTGGGCCTCCACAAAGCTCGGCAGGAGCCGCAGGGCCAGCCTGGAGGCCCGTTCCGCCTTGTCCCACCGCTGCCAGTCCAGGTAGACCCGGCCCAGGTTGAAGTACAGGTTGGGGTCGGACTTGGCGAATTCCACGGCCCGCATGAAGTACTTTTCCGCGATGTCGTACTTGTGGAGCTTGCGCAGCACGATGCCGATGCGGTTGTAGTGGTGGATCTGGTCCGGGGACAGTTCGATGGCCTGGTCCAGGTAGAGAAAGGCTTCCTCGAACAGTTCGCCGCCGATGAAGAGTTCGGCGATGCGGGCCCGAAGATCGGCGTCGCGGGGAAATTCCTTGGCCAGCTTCTCCAGCAGGGCCCGGGCCTCGTCGAAACGCTTTTCCTCGATAAGGAGCTTGCCCTCGGCCAGGCCCTTGGCGATGCGCTGCTCCTTGTCGGCCATGATGTCCTTGGCTTCCTCCACGGCCGTGGCCTGCAGCTCGGTCAGGAGGTTGACAAGGGTCTCGGCCAGCTCTTTCTCGCCGCCGGGCGCGTAGTTGAGGATCAGCGGATAGACCTTGCGCAGGTTACGGTCGCCGTTGAGGAGGAGCACCGCGTCGGTGATGAGCTTGGAAAACTCCTCCTTCTCCGACTTCATGAGCTGGGTGCGCATGACCGCGACCACCGCCTCGTAGAGGGCGGACACGGCGGGCAGGGGCTTGGCCTGCTTGAGGAACGTCCCGACCTTGTTGATTTGGGAGCGGGCCTTGGTCAGTTCGGCGGACATGCATCCCCGGCGCGGCGGCGCCCTGGTTGTCGGCCCGTCTCCCGGCGAATTCCGGTGCGGAAACGGGCTGGACTACTTGCCCGTCTCCCGGCGCACCAGGGTGCGAAAACGGGAGAAGAAGGATCGGCTGTCATGGGGACCCGGCGCCGCCTCCGGATGGTACTGGATGGCGATGACGGGTTTTTTCCTGTGCGCGAAGCCTTCCAGCGTGCCGTCGTTCAAGTTCACGTGCGTCAACTCTACGTCGGACAGGCTTTCGATGTCCACGCAAAAACCGTGGTTTTGCGAGGAAATTTCGATGCGTCCCGTCTCCAGGTCCTTGACCGGATGGTTGAGGCCGTGGTGCCCGAACTTGAGCTTGAAGGTCTTGCCGCCAAGGGCCAGGCCCAGGAGCTGATGGCCGAGGCAGATGCCGGCCAGGGGGTAGGCGTCGGCCAGAAGGGCGGTGGTGTGGACCAGGTCGGTCAGGGCGGCGGGGTCGCCCGGGCCGGGGGAGAGGAAGATGGCGTCGGGCGACAGGCGGTAGGCCTGCTCGGCCGTGGTCGTGAACGGCACCATCAGCATGTCGAAGCCCTGGGCGGCCAAAAGTCGCATGATGTTCCACTTGATGCCCATGTCGTAGACCAGGAGCCTGGGGCCGGGGCCGGGCCAGGCATAGCGGCCGTCCTCGATCTTGGCCGGCTTGATGCCGTCGCCGGTCCAGACGAAGGGGGCGTCGCAGGTCACCCGGTCCGCCAGGCCGAGCCCCTCCATGGACGGCAGGCCCTTGGCCGCTTCCACGACCTTCTGCGGGTCGGACACGTCGGTGGAGATGTAGCCGCGCATGGCTCCGTGGAGCCGGAGGTGGCGGGTGAGCGCCCGGGTGTCGATGCCCTCGATGCCGGTGATGCCCTGGCTTTTCAGGTAGTCGGGCAAGGTCATGGTGGAGCGCCAGTTCGAGGGAGCCTTGCAGCACTCCTTGACGATGAACCCGGCCACGCGGATCTTGGCCGATTCCACGTCGTCGGGGTTGATGCCGTAATTGCCCACATGGGGATAGGTCATGCACACCATCTGTCCCGTATAGGACGGATCGGTGAGCACTTCCTGGTAGCCGGTCATGCCGGTGTTGAAGATCACTTCGCCCCCGGCGCCGCCCTCGCCGGTGAACGTGTGGCCGTGAAAGAGGGTGCCGTCTTCGAGGGCCAGGATGGCTTTCATGCATGTCTCCGGAAGTAGGGTGCGTCGGCCGCCGGACACGGCCGCAGGCACGGTATATCGGAACGGGGCCGGCGTAAAGGCCGGGCGCGCTCGCGGGTTGCGCTCAATTAAGTCCTCTTGCCCGCTCGCGCAAGCCCCAGTTCGATCAGCCGCGCGATCAGGTCCGGAAAACCGAGGCCCGCGGCCTGGGCCGACTTGGGCAGCAGGCTGGTGCGGGTCATGCCAGGCAGGGTGTTGACCTCAAGCAGCATCAGGCCGGCATCCGAGAAGATGAAATCGGACCGGCTGTAGCCCGAAAGGCCGAGCGCCCGGTGAGCGGCCAGGCTCACCCGGCAAAGGGCGGCCGTGAGGGCCGGGTCCACCGGAGCCGGACAGATCTCCTCGGCCGCGTCGTCCTCGTACTTGCTGGCGTAGTCGAAGAATTCCCCGGCCTTGGGCCGGATGAGGATCGGCGGCAGGGCCTCCTCCCCGAGGACGGCGCAGGTCAGTTCCGGACCGGACAGCCCTTCCTCGACCAGGGCCGTGTCCCCCGTGGCGAACACCCGGGACAGGGCGGCCGGCAGCCCGGCCGGATCGCGGACCAGGGACATGGAGACGCTGGATCCGCCGCTTGTCGGCTTGACGAACCACGGCGGCCCGAAGTCCGGCGCGAATCCCTCGGCCGGCGGTTCGGGCAGGAAGGCGAACCGGGGCGTGGCCAGGCCGGCCTGGCGGAAGACCTGCTTGGAAGCGGCCTTGTTGAGGGCCAGAAACGAGCCGGCCGGGCCGCTGCCCTGGTAGGGGACTCCGGCCGCGTCGAGCAGGGCCTGGGGCAGGCCGTCCTCGCCCGGCGCGCCGTGGAGGTTCAGGAAGGCGAAATCGCAGGCCTTGGCCGCGTCGACAAAACCCGGAAAGTCGCGGGACAGGTCGTGGGGCACGACCTCGTGGCCGAGGGCGAGCAGGGCCTTTTCGATCTGGGCCGCGCCGGCAAGGGACACCTCGCGCTCACTCGACCAGCCCCCCGCAACCAAAAGTACTTTCATGGATGTTCATGCCCAGTGTTGCGGCCAGGGCGCGTTCGATGGCCTCGGCCTGTTGGAAGGATTCGCGGATGCGGGCCCGGATGTAGTCGGTCGTGCCGTAGCGCACGAGCAGGTCGTCGAACCGGGTCTCCAGGGTGACGATCTGGTTGTGCTTGACCCGCTTGTCGCTGTAAATGAGCGTGAGCGGCAGAAAATTGGCCCGCAGGTCGACGGGCCTCGGCCAGGACACGTGGCAGACCACGCCCTGGGACAGGGCCGGATTGCCGGTCAGTTCCTGCACCCAGGCCCCGCCGAGCTGGCAGTGGTTGCCCCCGTGGCGGATGGTGTAGGTCTTGGCCAGGTCGTGGAGCAGGGCCGCCGCCCGCACTTCGGCCACGTTGACCGCCAGACCCGCCCGCGCCGCCGCTTCGGCCAGGGCCGTGGCCACGCAGGCCACCAGCTCGCTGTGCTCGCGGATGTTGGGCAGCATGTCGAAGGCGTCCCAGAGCTCCCGGCACTCCTCGTCCGTGGGCACGAACGAGACGCGCCGCGCCTCGGCCGGCAGACCGGCGGTCCGGGACGGTTCGGGCAGGGACGGATGGTGCGTGTCGCGGGTCTGTTCGGACATGGATGACGCCGGCTGCGGGACGAGAAAAACCGTGTCCCCGGCAGCAGACCTGATAGCAACCCCTCGGGAAAAAGCAATGGCCGACGTGACGGCGCATGTCCGTTCGGCCTGGGATGGCCATGAAAAAATTCCGTGTGCGCTACGAAACCAAGATCTTCAAGGAACGTGAAGGGACCGAGGTGGTGGCGGCCTCGGGCAAGGGGCAGGCCATGCTCGCGGCCCAGGCGCTCGTGCATCCGGACGCGCGCCGGGACGAGCCCTATTTCCACTTCGAGCCCCTGTCCATCCGCCGTGTGGAAGCCGACGGTCCGGACGCCTATGAAGTCGTCTACCGGACCAAGGTCGAGACCGACCTGGCCGGCGAGATCGAAGTCGCGGCCGAGGATGCGGCCAAGGCCGCGGCCAAGGCCCGGTTCGCCGTCCACCAGGAACTGATCCCGCCAAAATCCTTCAAAGCCGTGGCCGTCACGGAAATCGGGGAGCCGGCGGACGGGAATTGAGGCGGCCGCTTTTGACAAGCCCGGTCCGGATGCGCATATTCCCCCAAACGCGCCGGGACGTTTCGCCCGCTGCCATCCCCCTTTACGGAGGAATCTATGTGTCTTGCCGTTCCCATGGAAATCACGGCCATTACGGATAAGACGGCCGACGTCACCATCGGCGGCGTCACCCGTCAGGTCCGCCTGGACCTGATCGACGCGGCCCCGGCCGTCGGCGACTACGTCATTGTCCACGCCGGATTCGCCATCCGCCGCCTCGACCGCGACGACGCCCTGGAAACCATCAAGCTCTTTCAGGAAGGGCTGAACCTTGAGCTCATTTGAGGCCTTCAAGGACCCGGCCCTGTGCCGGGCCCTGCTGGCCCGGCTGACCGACGAGGCGACCGAGCCCTTCAGGTTCATGGAAGTCTGCGGCACCCACACGGTGTCCATCTTCCAGTCGGGCCTGCGGAGCCTTTTGCCGAAGACCATCACCCACGTGACCGGCCCGGGCTGCCCGGTCTGCGTCACCCACGAGTCGGAAGTGGCCGCCTTCCTGGACCTGGCCGGCCGCGACGACGTCATCCTGGCCACCTTTGGCGACCTGATGCGGGTGCCCGGCCCCAAGGGCCGCAACCTCAAGACCGCCCAGGCCGACGGCGCGCGGGTCGAGGTCGTGTATTCCCCGGTGGACGCCCTGGCCGTGGCCGAGGCCAATCCGGGTCGCACGGTCGTTTTTCTGGGTGTTGGGTTCGAGACCACGGCCCCGGCCGTGGCCGCCACCATTCGGCTGGCCCGGGAGCGCAGTCTCAAAAATTTCCGGGTCCTCAGTTTCCACAAGCTCGTGCCGCCGGCCCTGGCCGCCCTGCTGGCCGACCCGGACATCGACGTGGACGCCTTCATCCTGCCCGGCCACGTCTCGGCCATCATCGGTGCGGCCCCGTACGGCTTCGTGGCCGAGAAGCACCGGATTCCGGCCGTGATCACCGGGTTCGAGCCCGTGGACATCCTGTCGGCCCTGCTCGACATCGTGGCCATGCGCCGGGAGGGGGCCCCGGCCGTGCGCAACGCCTACACCCGGGTGGTGGCCGACGCCGGCAATCCCGTGGCCCGGGCCGTCATGGACGAGGTCTTTGTTCCGTCCGACGCCCTGTGGCGGGGGCTTGGCAGGATTGCGCAAAGCGGCCTGGCCATCCGCGAGGCGTTCGCCGATTTCGACGCCATGGGCCTGCCCGGGGTGGAGCTCAAGGAAACGCCGGTCCTGGCCGGCTGCCGCTGCGGCGAGGTCCTCAAGGGCAAGATGGCCCCGGACCAGTGCCCGCTGTTCGACAAGGCCTGCACCCCGGCCACGCCCGTGGGGCCGTGCATGGTCTCCACCGAAGGCGGCTGCGCCGCGTATTACAAGTATCGGTTGGAGTTGTAGGAAGAAAGATGCCTCCGGCGGCCGGGGGGGATCATCCCCCCCCGGACCCCCTGGACGGGTGAAAAAACACGTTTAATGGAACGGCGTTGGTTCACTTAAACCAGTCGGGGGGGACCGGGGGGAATCATTCCCCCCGG
>CAZIJE010000056.1:0-3561 GCA_964539435.1 uncultured Desulfovibrio sp. | reverse complement strand
TGGGGGGTGGTTTTTCCTTCTCTCCGGGGGGGGGGGGGGGGGGCCCCCCCCCCCCCCCCCCCCGGGGGCCCGGGGGCGGAGCCCCGGTTCTTTCCTCCTAGGAGCCTACCATGGGCATTGCCCAGGAGATCGAGACCAAGTTCGCCGTGGCCGCGTTCGGGCCGGTCCGCCAGGCCCTTGAGCGGGCGGGTGCGGCGCGGCTGTGGCGGCGGTTCGAGGAGAACGTGGTCCTCGACACCCCGGACGGGACGTTGCGGCGGCGCGGCCTGCTGCTGCGCCTGCGGCGGGACGCTTCGGGCAAGGTGACGCTGAAGCTCCCGGCCGACGCCCCGGAGGAGCGCGGGCTCAAGGTCCGTCAGGAGATCGAGACCGAGGTGGCCGACCTGGCCGCCCTGGAGGCGGTCTTTTTCCACCTCGGCTACCGGCCGTTCCTGCGCTACGAAAAGGTCCGCGAGACCTGGCGGCTGGACGGCGTCCTGGTCTGCCTGGACGAGCTGCCGTTCGGCCTTTTCCTGGAAATCGAAGGGCCGGCCCATGCCATTGCCCGGGCGGCCGTCCGTCTCGGCCTGTCCATGGACGCGGCCCTGTCCCAGACCTACCACGACCTCTATCAGGCCCACCTGGCCGCCCGCGGCCTCCCTCCCGCCGACAGCTTCGTGTTCGATCCCGACGTCCGCCGCCATCTGCTCTCCAACCTGTCCGAATCCTGAACAAGGGATTAACGATTTTCCCGTTCGGCCCGTGCGGTTGTCACAGGCTGTGTTTTTCCGTACCCCTTGTCATGGAAAGCAAGGCGGCCGGCACATGTGGCGCGGCCCCTCGACAGGCGGAAAGGGCGACTTATATAAGCACGGACAACGGCCATAGGACCCTGGTCCGGCCATCCGAACATCCGGGGAGAGGTGACGGCAGCCCATGAGCCATCCCATGCACGAAGAACAGCCCGGCCTGGGCGTCAGCGTCGAAGAGGACGTGCGCGAACCCAGACGGTACAAAGTGCTGTTGCACAACGACGACTACACGACCATGGAGTTCGTGGTCCACGTGCTCGTCGGCGTATTTCGTAAAAATGAAAACGAGGCCACGCAAATCATGCTGAACGTCCACAACAACGGCGTGGGCGTGTGTGGCGAATATACGGCCGAGGTGGCCGAACTCAAGGTCTCCCTGGTGCATCGCCTGGCCAAGGAGAACGGCTACCCGCTGAAATGCAGCATGGAAGAGGTTTGAATGCTCAGCAAGAAGTTGGAACGGGTATTGACCAGCGCCGTCAAAGAGGTCAAGCGCCGCAATCATGAATACCTGACCCTGGAGCATCTCCTGTACGCCATGCTCCTGGAAGAGACGGGCCGGGACATCCTGGTGCACTGCGGCGCCAATGTGGTGCGCCTCAAGCACCAGCTGGAACGCTTTTTCACCGATCACATGGAAACCCTGCCCCAGGACGCCAGCTCCGAGGTGGTCCAGACCATCAGCGTGCAGCGCGTGCTCCAACGGGCCATCATGCAGATGCAGTCCTCGGGCAAGCAGCAGGTGGAAGTGGGCGACGTGCTGGCCGCCGTTTTTGACGAAGAGGATTCCTACGCCGTCTACTACCTCAAGTCCCACGGCGTTTCCCGTTTGGACGTGCTGGAGTTCATCTCCCACGGCCAGGGCCGGGAAATGTCCCAGCCAGACGGCGGCACGGCCGACGGCGAGGGCAAGGCCGGCGGTTCGGCCTTGGAGCAGTACACCGTGGACCTGGTGGCCAAGGCCAAAAAGGGCGAGATCGACCCCCTGATCGGCCGCGACCAGGAACTGACCCGCACCATCCACGTGCTCCTGCGCCGCCGCAAGAACAACCCGATCTTCGTGGGCGACCCGGGCGTGGGCAAGACCGCCCTGGCCGAGGGCCTGGCCCTGCGCATCGTCAAGGGCGACGTGCCCGAGAGCTTCCGCGACACCCTGATCTTCGCCCTGGACATGGGCGCGCTTCTGGCCGGCACCAAGTACCGGGGCGACTTCGAGGCACGGCTCAAGGGCGTGCTGTCCGAACTCGAGCAGAAGCCCGGCGCGATCCTGTTTGTGGACGAGATCCACACCATCGTCGGCGCCGGCGCCACCAGCGGCGGGACCCTGGATGCCTCCAACATCCTGAAGCCCGTCCTCGGCTCCGGCAAGCTCCGGTGCATCGGCTCCACCACCTATGAGGAATACAAGAACCACTTCGAAAAGGACCGGGCCCTGTCCCGCCGGTTCCAGAAGATCGACGTGGGCGAGCCGACCGTGGAAGAGGCCGTGGAGATCATGAAGGGCCTGCGCGCCTACTACGAGGCCCATCACGGCGTGCGCTACACTCCGGCGGCGCTTCGGGCCGCGGTGGAGTTGTCCGCCCGCCACATCAACGACCGGTTCCTGCCGGACAAGGCCATTGACGTGATCGACGAGGCCGGGGCCGTGCGCAAGCTGGCCGGCACCGCGGCCAAGGGCGCCATCGGCGTGGCCGAGATGGAAAAGGTCGTGGCCAGCATGGCCAAGATTCCGGCCGCCCGGGTGACCTCTTCGGACAAGATTCGGCTGGAGAGCCTGGACGGGGAGCTCAAGGGCCTCATCTTCGGCCAGGACCAGGCCGTGGAGGCCATTTCCAAGGCCATCCTGCGCTCCCGGGCCGGCCTCGCCAACGCGGGCAAACCCACGGGCTCGTTCCTGCTGGCCGGTCCGACCGGCGTCGGCAAGACCGAGATGGCCAAGCAGCTGGCCAACGTGCTGGGCATCAACTTCGTGCGCTTCGACATGAGCGAGTACATGGAGAAACACGCCGTGGCCCGGCTCATCGGTTCGCCTCCGGGCTACGTCGGCTTCGAGCAGGGCGGCCTTTTGACCGACGCCATCCGCAAGCACCCCTATTCGGTGCTGCTCCTGGACGAGATCGAGAAGGCCCACCCGGACATGTTCAACATCCTGCTTCAGGTCATGGACTACGCCACCCTGACCGACAACAACGGCCGCAAGGCCGACTTCGGCCACGTGGTCCTGCTCATGACCACCAACGCCGGGGCCCGCGAGATGGCGGCCAAGAGCATCGGCTTCGGCAACGGTCAGGCCGAGGACGCGTCGGACAAGGGCCTCAAGGCCGTCAACAAGCTCTTCAGCCCCGAGTTCCGCAACCGGCTCGACGGCATCGTGTCCTTCAAGCCTTTGACGCCCGACGTCATGGACCGGATCGTCCACAAGTACCTGGGCGAACTCAACGCCCAGATGGCCGAAAAGCGGGTCTACGTCCGCCTGACCCCGGCCGCCGTGACCCGGCTGGCGGAAAAGGGATTCGATCCCGATTACGGCGCCAGGCCCCTGGCCCGGGTCATTCAGGTGGAGATCAAGGACGCCCTGGCCCAGGAAATGCTCTTCGGCAAGCTCCAGAAGGGCGGCGAGGCGGAAGTCGACGCCGCGCCCGAGGGCGCTCCGGAACTGTTCGCCTTCCGCTTCACCAGCCGCCCGCCGCGCAAACCGGCGGCCGAAGTGGCGGAAGTGGAGTAATGTAGGAAAAGAAAAGATGCCTCCGGCGGCCGGGAGGGGGTGACC